>VBGG01000112.1 GCA_005883405.1 Chloroflexota bacterium
GCAGAACGGCGTTGGCTGGCTCAACTGGTCGTTCAACCCGGACTCCGGCGACACGGGGGGCCTGCTCAGCGACGACTGGTTGAGCGTGGTTCAGGAGAAGGCGGACCTGTATCGTGGTCACGTGGCCGCGCCACTGGACGTCGGTTCGTCCGGCGTGTTTGGTGTGGCGCAAGGGTACCTCACGGTGCGTGGTCGAAGTACCAGCACAACGGCTCAGACCAACAATATCGGCTTCACCATCCAGGTCGTGAATGACGGCCCGGCGCCGGTCAACCTGCGCGACCTCGAGCTTCGCTACTGGTTCAGGCCGGGTTCTCTCGGACCTGCAGGCAAGATCAGCCAGCAGGTGGACATCGACTACGCCGCCATAGGCGGGAACAACGTCAAGGTCCAGATCGGGCCGGCGGACCAGCACGGGCTGGCCACCTTGCGGCTCCAGTTCGCGGACGCGGCGGGCTCCATCAAGCCGTACACCTCGAGCGGCGACATCGCCGTCCGTCTGCACCGCTCCGACTGGTCAGCCTACGACCAGTCCGGCAACTTCAGCTACCGGTCGAACACCAACCTTGCCGACTGGGACCACGTTACGCTCTATCGCGCGGGCGCGCTCGTCTGGGGGTCAGAGCCTCCCTCTCCCTCTCCCTCTCCCTCTCCCTCTCCCTCTCCCTCTGGGAGAGGGTCGGGGTGAGGGTGCCATACGAGCGGAAGCGTTCGTGCTCGTAAGCCACCCTCACCCGCGCTACGCGCGGCCTCTCCCAGAGGGAGAGGCGGTTTACTCATGAGACCGCGGAAAGGCCGTTGCGGTCGTCGCGGCGGATAGCATGGTACAGCTCGGTGACCCTGGGGTCCGGCTCCAGCTGGAGGCGGCTGGCGAGCTGATCCCGCAACCGCGCGTAGACCCTGACGGCCTCGGCCTGGTCTCCATTGCGCCAGAGCCATTCCATCAACTGCATCACGCTGCTTTCTCGCAGCGCATCCTCGCGGACCGCACGCCGTAGCAGCTCGACTGCGCGAATGTACTCTCCACGCGCTCCGTGCAGGCGCGCAGCCTCTTCGAGCGCCTGCAGATACGCTTCACGCTCCGCCAGGATGTGGCTCGCGGCCCAATCGTCGTAGCGAAACTCCGGCAGCAGCTCGGTCCGCCGCAGCGCAAACGCACGGTGAAAATGCGCGATCGCACCCTCGGCGTCCCCGCGCTGTCGACTGGAGTGTGCCAGGCGCAGCTGACGCTCGAACTCCTCCAGGTCGCTATGGTGAGGCATCTGGGCGTTGAAAAAGTACGCCCCATCGCGCTCGACGATGTACCGCCAACCCGTCCGACGGGAACTTCCGCCTTCGAGCGCACGCCGCAGCACGAGTACCGTCTGCTTGAGGCGACCCGAGTCGGGCCGCAGCGTGTCCAGGTTCGGCCAGAGCTTCTCGAGCAGCTCGTCTCTCGAGATGTACCGACCACGCTCGAGGTACAGCAGCACCAGCAGCGCCTTGGCCTTGCGGCGAGTGAAGCAGTCGTCCATCGCCACCTCGTCGCCGACGTAGGCACGCAGCGGCCCGAACAGGAGCATCGGCTCGGAGCTCACCGCCGCCGGCGTCGTGGCCTGGCTGATCAACATGTTCGCGCGATGTTCGCACGCGTGCGCGCGCCTGCAGCCGAACAGGCGCAGCGGCGACCCGGACGTTTCCTGGACATTACAAACTGGTTAAATGCTTCGCACTTGACTCCCACGTGACTGGCGCGTGACTCGGCCGCGCTAAAAAGAAGACTGCAGTTACGTTCCGGTGAATCTGGAGTGAGTTGTGCCACGAATCTTCCGAACGTCTCTCGGGATCGTCGCCGCGGGCGTGCTGGCGGCGGCTCTCATCGCCCTGATCGTCACACCACAGCCACAGACGTCGAAATCCGCGACGCCCGAAGCGGCTGCATCGCCGGCAACCGCCCCTGAAGCAGCCGACAGTCTGGCTGCTGCTGTGCCCCCGAGCGCTGCGCCCTCGGCCGCTGTCGCCCCGATCGCCGGTCCGCTCGGAAGCGGCCCGCTGCGCACCGACGGCGGCAACATCGTCGACGCCGACGGGCGGGTTGTGCGCATCACCGGCATCAACTGGTTTGGCCTGGAGACCAGCACCTTCGCTCCCCAGGGGTTGTGGGCTCGCGGCCTCAACGAGATGCTCGATCAGATGGTTCAGTCAGGCTTCAATACCATCCGTCTGCCCTACTGCAACCAGTTGTTCGAGTCCGGCAGCACGCCAAACGGGATCGATTTTCAGAAGAACCCCGATCTGCAAGGCCTCAGCGGGCTGCAGATCATGGATCAGGTGATCCAGCGCGCTGGTGAGCGCGGCCTCAAAGTCATCCTCGACCGACATCGCCCAACCGCCGCGGCGCAGTCCGAGCTGTGGTATACGGACCAGGTCAGCGAGCAGCGCTGGATCGACGACTGGGTAATGCTCGCCAGCCGCTACCGCGGCAACCCAACCGTGATCGGCGCGGACCTCCACAACGAGCCGCACGGACCGGCCACCTGGGGTGACGGCAACCCGCGAACGGACTGGCGGGCCGCCGCCGAGCGCGCGGGTAACGCGGTGCTCCAGGCGAACCCGGATTGGCTGATCTTCGTGGAGGGCATCGAGCACAAGGCGGACGACTGGTACTGGTGGGGCGGCAACCTTGCGCTTGCCGGTCAATTGCCCGTCCAGCTGTCGGTCCCGAACAAGCTTGTCTATGAGGCGCACGATTACGGCCCGGGCGTTTCGAGTCAGAAGTGGTTCCAGAGTCCCGACTTCCCGACGAACCTCGAGGCGCTCTGGAGCTCCCATTGGGCCTACCTGAAGCTGAACGGCACCGCGCCAGTCTTGATCGGCGAGTTCGGCGGTCGCTCCGTTGGCAACGATGCGGAGGGGATCTGGCAGCGGAGGCTTGTCAGCTACTTGCAGTCGAACGGCTTCGACTACACCTACTGGTGCTGGAACCCGAATTCGGGCGACACCGGCGGTGTCCTGGAAGACAACTGGACCACGCTCAACCCCGCCAAGCTCGCGATCCTGCGGGCGTACCAGTGGCCACCCCTGGGCTCGCCAGAACCTGCCGCGGCTGCGCAGGCGATCATCGCAGCCTTCGACGGTCCGAGTCCCTCGCCTCCCGCTCCCACGGCACCGGTTGCGCCGCCGAGCACGAGCGTGGCGGCAGGACCTGGAGGTACATTCGCCATCGGTGGTCCCTTCGATCCCGACCCGAACCACGTGTTGCTGGGCGCCGGCGGCCCGAGTGATCCGGACCCCGCGCATCGCCAGGCCCGACAAACGGACGAGCAGCGCTATCTCGAACAGACCGGCACTCCGTGGGAGCGAGCGGTGTATGTCCATTAACTCCCTCTCCCTCTGGGAGAGGGCCGGGGTGAGGGGTGCTTACGAGATTTCAACGTTCGCGAAGATACGCACCCCTCACCCGCGCTGCGCGCGGCCTCTCCCAGAGGGAGAGGCGTTCAATTCCCAGGATTGGCGATCTTGAAGTCCGTGGCGCCTTCAAAGTGAATGTCATCACCCCAGTTGCCGTCGATGGGATAGCTGCTGACATGCTCGATGCTGCCATCTTCACTGGCGACCGTGGACGCGAGCTCCGGCCCGCCGCGGTCGCGCAGGTGAACCCGGACCCGCTCACCACCCGCGAAGCTCCGTCCAGTAAATGACACCACCGTGCCGGGCGGCCCCTTGTACGCGGTCAGCTCGGCCGAAGGCTTGAGTTCGAGCGCCTGGTACCACAGCGTCACCTCGGCCTGGCTCGTATCGCCGCGGATCGCGAGCGGCACTCCACCCGCGATCGTCCCGATCGGCAAGCGGAAACCGCCTGCGGCATTGAACGCGCCAGTCACGTCCGCCTGAAACGTTGCCACCTGGTTACGCCCTTCACCGATGTACGCGTGTAGCGTCTCGCCGCGCGCCCACCCATCGCCGGTGAACGCGATGAGTGTACCGGGCCGTCCCGCGTAATTGGTGAGCTGCAGACTCGGACTGAACGGCAGGACGACGAACTTCGCGGTGATCTCCGCTCCGCTCTGGTGACCGACGAACAGCAGCTGCTGGTCACCATGCGCGAGGTCCGGCAGGTTGAATGCGTTCTTGACGGCGAACTGCCCGTTCACATCCGCGGCCAGGCGAATCAGGGGCTTTCCGCTTCGCCGGCCGAGGTACACTTCGACCTCCTCGCCAGGTACGAAGTCCTGCCCGGTGAACCCCATCATCGAATACGGCGCCGCCGAGTAGGTGTCGAGGACGACCCACGGCGAGAAGCCCTGGACGTTGAACCCGACCGACACTGGAGTTTGTGACTGCTCGCCGACGAAGTACAGCAGGTAATCGCCAGCCTGAATGAGCGGCAGCGGAACGTCCTGAGCGGTAACGTCGCCCTGTGCGTCGCTCTGAAAGCTGGCGAGGGGCGCACCTCCCAGGCCTCCGAGGCGCACATCGACCTGCTCGCGGGGCGCGAAGCCGCTGCCCGAAAATCCGAAGGTATGGTTGGACTTGGCCGAGTAGGTGTCGAGCGAGATCTTGGGCGTGATGATCCGCACCGTAAACTTCGCTCGCGCGGTGCGCCCGCTTGTTGCCCCCGACACGTGGAGCATGTGGTCTCCCCGCCCGATTCCGTCCGGCAACACGATTGAAACCTCGTCAAGGTTGCCGTCCCTGGAGATGGTCGCGGGATCGAGCGAGGCTTCCACGGCGCCCTGCGCGTCCTCGATGCTCACCGCGGCCTGCTCACCCGCCAGGAATCCCTGGCCCTGAAAGTTCAGGCGCGCTCCGGCGGTGATATCTGGAGCGCGAATCAAAACGAATGTCGGACCACTGATGGCCAACGGTGTCGCGGTGGGTACGGGGGATGGACTCGGCAACGGCGACGCCGCACGCGCAGCTGCAGCCGTCGTGCCGGGCGCGTTCGACGCAGCCGGCGCAATGGGCCGCTCGGCACCACACGCCGCGGTCAGCATCGCAACCGCCCCGGCCGCAACGATGAGCAGGGGGGTGCGCCAGGATCGGCCGAAAAGCCACGCCTCGCCCGCTGACCCTCGAGAGTCCGGCACCGCGCGGCTGTCCCCACGGGGGGCCCCTCCGGGGAAAACGTCGTGCATCACTCGACAGATTCGACGCAGCCGCTGGCCTGCGTCTTTACGACGTACGTCTTCTGACCAGTGGAGCCATCGGCGCCGTGCGCGGTGGCGATGTAGAAGCGGATCTCGCCACCGGTCGGCCGCGGCCGATCGCCAACATGGTCGATGCTCAATGTCAATCCCTGCTGGGCCTGAAGCGTGCGCTGCGTCAGGCTGTGCTGTTCGAGAACGTCACGTGGCAGTTGGCTCTGCAGCGTCGGGCACAACTGGCTCCAGCCGAGTCCGCCCTCTTCGGAGGCCACCGACTGCATGAACAGGTCGGCCGGCGTCAGCGGACTCCGCACGAAATCGGTGCCTCGCCAGTAGCCCGCGAGGCCCAGCCCCAGCAGCAGGGCCGCATTCACGATCAGCAGTGGTTGTCGGTGGAGTCCACGCACGACAGCTGTAGTCAGCCTAGCCACCGTTCGGCACCGGCGTCGGCTGGGACTGACTGGGCCGCAAGCCAAACGGGAGAACGACCTTGAACGTTGCCGCGGCCACCAGGTGGCTCTGTTCTCCGACCGCCACGAAGATCACGTCGTCGCCCACGTCGTTGGGGACATACACCTGGCCAGCGCCCTTCAACCAGCCGTTGTCGTCTGCCATTCCGAACGACTGGGGAGTCGTGGTCGCGCTATTGAGGTGAATGCTGACGCGCTCGCCACCGATCCATCCCCCTCCGCCAAAACCGACCGGAGCGCCTGGCGCCCCGGACCACGCGGTCAGCTCCAGCCACGGCTTTGGCTCCAGCACCTTGAACTCGGGGCTGGCCGTCGCGCCGCTCTCGTCACCGACCAGGGTCAGCGCCATGGCGCCGGTCGACGCGTTCTGGGGGACGCGCACCGGGCCGGCGCCCCACAGATTGCCATACCCGTCCGCCTGCAGCGGGGTTGGATCGGCCGTTCCGCCAAACGACACGTGAATGTGTTCATCTGGAGCGAATCCACGTGCATTCATCTGCACCGGAACGCCTGGCGGTCCGGCCCAGGGGCTCAGCTCGACGGTTGGCTCGAGCGGCGTGATGTGGATCTCCCGCCTGAGCTCCGCGGCGTTGGCCTGGCCACGCAAGACCATCGAGTACGTGCCCGCGGCGAGCCGCGGCAGTTTGACCTGGGCCCACACCGCATTGCCGGCTTGATCGGTCGTGATCGTCACCAGCGTGACCGAAGCACCAGTCGCGCCCGAGGCTGGTTCCAGCGACACCTGCACCGTGTCCATCGGTTCGAAGCCGCCCGCGACAAGACCCAGGTCGCCATATTGTTGAACGTCGTAGCTATCCAGGACGAGCCACGGTTTGGGAGCACGAATCCACAGCGTCGCGGTACCCCGCCGTCCACTGCCCTGCCCGAGCGCATCGAGGGGATGCGCCCCCGACTGCAGCTCATCAGGAAGTGTCACCGTCACCGGATCGACGTTGCCGTCCGTGTTCGCGACGGCGTTCCCCAGCGGCAGCTTGACCGAAGTGGCTTCGGCTGTTTTGCCAACCGAAATAGTGACGGACTCGCCCGCGGCGAAACCCCTGCCCGATATTCTCACCTGGCCGGATTGAGGCGCGGGCTGTGGGTTGATAGCCAGCAGTATCGCCGGAGTGCGCTCCGGTACGGCCACGAGGGGCGTGGGCGCAGGCGCCCGACCAGTTTCGCTCGGAGAGCGTGTCGGCTCCGCCGCGGCAATCTCCAACACTCGGGTTGGCTGAGGCGATTGTCCGCCGCAGCCGACCGCCACGAACGCGATGACCATGACGAGCAGCCAGAGGCTGCGCATGAGCATGTCCTCCATCACCCCAGCCGTCCTCAACGCCCGTGCGCCGGACCCACGCCGGCGGTGGGGGACAGCTGACAGTCGGCTCCGATCAAGCGCTGTCCAGCGAAAAACCCGATCGCGGGACCGACCAGCGCGGCCCACACAAAGGCCGCGCCGCGCACCAACCAGCGTTCGAACGATGGCATTCGTTTTCAGGCCGCATCCTCTTCGTCTTGCCCTGGGACGAAATAGCCAACGCCTGGCTCAGTCAGGACATACCGCGGGTGCTGGCGGTCCGGCTCGAGCTTGCGTCGGATCCGCTGGACGAAGGTCCACACATAGTCCGTCTCCTCGCCGTACTGGCTGCCCCAGACGGCCTGGAGCACCTGGCGGTGGAGAAGCACCTTGCCGGCGTTGCGCGCCAGGTAGGCCAGCACTTCAAACTCCCGCCGTGTCAATGACACGCCCACGTCGTTCAGCCATACCCGCCGTGCGCTGAAGTCCACCACCAGGCCGCGGTAGCGGTAGGGTGGCAGCGGGCCCCGCGGACCAGGCGTAACGCGACGCAGCAGCGCGCGGACGCGAGCCAGCAGCTCCGCGACGCCGAAGGGCTTGACGAGGTAATCGTCGGCGCCCAGGTCCAGCGCTTTGACCTTATCAGCCTCACGCGCCCGAGCGGAGATCATCAGGACCGGTACCTCCATGTCGCGCCGGACCGCCTCGAGCACCGCAAGCCCATCCGGGCCAGCCATACCGATGTCCAGCAGCAGCAGATCCAGCGGATGCTCGACCAGCAGCTTGAGTGCCTCATTGCCGTCCGCGGCGGTGAGGACGTCGTAGCCGCCTGCCTTGAGATTGTGAGAGACGAACTTACGCATCGGTGCCTCGTCGTCCACGACGAGGATCGCCTGCTGGGCCATGGTGTTGGTTGCCCCCTGGCCTCGTAGCCCACGCGCGGTGGTCGGCGAGGCCGGATGTAGTTGCTGCAAACCTACGATTCACCGCCTGAACCGCGGCTGACGTGCACCAGTGCTTGCCTGGACTCCGCCTGTCCGACGGCCCGAACGACGCCAGAACGCTTCGTTCCCCCAAGCCGGCCACACTCAGCCACAGCCAACTGCCACAGGCCGACACATGCCGCGGGCGATACGCTGAGGCACACTGGTGAGCGTGCAATGACCGATGTGATGACGAAGGTGGACTCGGTAGGGCAGTTGATACTCGCGTTCCGAGCCGTCGAACCGCGAAGTGACACAGCCCGCAAACTGGATTTGCTGCTGGATCTCGATCGCATCGACGATCCTCGAGTTCTCTCGTTCCTTCTCGGGGTGCTCAGGGATGATGGCGAGCCCGAGCGCGTGCGCGTCGAAGTTCTTTCGCGCCTGAGAGACGCGCCTCTGCCAGACCGCGAGCACCGACGTGTCGGCCGTACCATCGGCCGCCTTACCCTGGTGGAGTCGTCGCAGATGGAGGTACGTAAACAGGCGGCACTGGTGCTCGGGAAGTTCGTCGACGTGGAGGGCGTGCTCGATGCACTTGGCGTTGTGCTGATGGATGAGGCAGCGCCGCCCGAGCTTCGCTACAACGCTTTCACATCGCTGTACCTGCGGGGGCCGACCGTCGACACGGTTGAGCTCCTGACCACACTGACCTCTGACGAGACACTCGGGCCGTGCGCCGGGCATCTCCTTCGCGCTTGGGATGCTATGCTGCCCCCGGCGTGCAGGGGTTTCCCGTCCTTGCAGTCCGGCACCGAGGGCGGACGGGGCTAACTCAGCGCGACCTCGCCGCCCGCGTGGGCGTGCATCTACGCTCGATACAGGACTGGGAGGCCGGACTGAGCCATCCCAGCGCGCAGCGGCTGCGGGCGTTGATCGCGGTCTTTCTGGAAACGGCGGCGTTTGTCGCGGGGCGTGAGCTCGCCGAGGCGCAGGCGTTGTGGAGCGCCGCGCAGGCCGAAGCTCCACGGTTGGGTTCGCCGTTCGATGCGGCCTGGTTCACCACTCTGCTGACCAGGCGCCCAGGCGCGGCGGCTGAGGACCGACCGCCGCCCGATGCGCCAGGCCGTCCGCCGCGACGTCAGCACTGGGGCGAAGCGCCGGACGTGGCCGCCTTCCTGGGGCGCGACGCGGAGCGCGCTGTGCTCCACCGTTGGCTGGTCGACGATCGCAGTCGGGTGGTGGCCATCCTGGGATTGGGTGGCGTCGGCAAGACGCTCCTGGCAACCCGTCTGGCGCAAGACGTTGCGCCAGCCTTCGAGTTCGTCTACTGGCGCAGCCTGCGCAACGTGCCCTCGCCGAGCGACTGGCTGGACAGCGCTATCGCCTTTCTGTCGCCCGACGAGGCGCCGCCGACGGGCGCGGCGGCGCAGTTGGAACGGCTGTTGGAGCTCATTCAGCAGAGCACGTGTTTGCTGGTGCTGGACAACGTCGAGACGGTGTTGGAGCCGGGACAGCGCGCCGGCAGCTACCGCCCGGGCTTCGAAGCCTACGGCAGGGTACTGCGGGAGCTTGGCGAGAGCCCGCACCAGAGCTGTCTGCTGCTGACCAGCCGCGAGGAGCCGCCTGAGGTCGGCCCGCTCAAAGCCGAGCAGGGCCCGGTGCGAGTGTTGCGGCTGGGCGGCCTGGATCTTGACGTGACACGGGCACTGCTGGGCGACAAGCACCTGGAGGGCGATGAGACTGCCTGGCAAGCGCTTATGGTGCGCCACGCGGGTAACGGGCTGGCGCTCAAGGTGGTCGGCGAAGCGATCCGCGAGTTCTTCGGCGGTAGCATCGCGGCCTACCTGGAGTCCGTAACCGACAGCCAGGCGGCAATGTTCGGCAGCATCCGCCAGCTGCTGGACACACAGATCCAGCGCCTCTCAGATGTCGAGCAGAGCCTGCTGCTCTGGTTGGCCGTCGAGCGCGAGCCACTCACGTTCACCGAGCTGGTGGATGGCCTGGGCGCGCGTGTGGGACGCGGGCCGACGCTGGAGGCAGTCGAGGGGCTGCGGCGGCGCTCAATGCTCGAGCGGGCTGAGCAAGGCTCAAAGTTCACACTGCAGTCGGTGGTGCTCGAGTACATGACAGAGCAGCTGGTCGACGAAGTGTCTCGTGAGCTGACGAGTGGCCCACCCCTGCGATTGCTCGACCAGCCGCTGCTGAAAGCGACCGCGAGTGACTACGTGCGTCGCACACAGGAACGACTGATCATGGCTCCACTCGTCGAGCGCATAGTGGCCAGCTGCGGGAGTCGACGACAGGCCGAGCAGCGCCTGCTGGCCCTGCTGGAACAGTTGCGCGAACGGCCGCCGGCGGAGCAGGGCTACGGACCGGGCAACCTGGTCAACTTGCTGGGCCTGCTGCGAGGCGAGCTGCGGCAGGTGGACCTGTCACGCCTGGTGATCCGCCAGGCCTTCTTGCAAGAGATCGACGCTCAGGATGCGAGCCTGGCCTCGGCGGAGCTGGCCCAATCGGTGCTGGCTGAGGCGTTCACCGCGCCGACCTGCGTCGCGCTGAGCGCTGACGGCGGCTTTCTGGCGGCCGGCACGGCGGCCGGCGAGGTGTGCATGTGGCGGACAGCGGACCGCCGCCTGCTGCTCTCGGTGCACGGCCACACTGGTTTGATCCACTGCGTGGCGGTGTCCGCCGACGGACAGCAGGTGGCCACCGGCAGTCTCGACGGCAGCGTCAAGCTGTGGGAAGCGAGTCGCGGCCGGCTGCTGGCGACGCTTGATCGCCGCGCCGGCACGGCATGGGCCGTGGCGCTGAAAGATGATGGCTGGCTGGTAGCCGGCGGCGGCCTGGATGGCACCGTCAAGCTGTGGGAAGCGCCCGCGTGGGGACTGCTGACGACGGTCCAGCACAACACCGGCCCTGTCCACTGCGTGGCGCTGAGCGGAGATGGTTCACGCATCGCCAGCGGCAGCCACGATGGGACGGTCAGGCTGTGGGAGGCGCCGAGCGGACGACTGCTGGCGACGTTACAGGGGCACGCCGGCCCGGTAGATCGCGTGGCGGTGAGCTTTGACGGCCACATCCTGGCCAGCGCCGGACTGGACAGGACAGTCAGGTTATGGGACCCACGTTCCGCTGCGCTCCACGGGGCCAGCCCACGCTTCGCAAGCTCCGCGGGGCAGGCTGCGCCCAGCGGACAACTACTCGGCACGCTGGACGCCGTGGCCTACGGCCTGGCGCTGAGTCGGGACGGGCAGCTGGTGGCCTGTGGAAGCCTGGATGGGACGGTCAAACTGTGGCAAGCGCCCCGCGGTCGACTGCTGGCGACGCTGCACGGGCACGCCCACGCTGGCGCGGGCCACGTCGGCGGCGTGCGCGACGTGGCGCTCACTTCAGACGGGCGCCTGGTGGCCAGCGCCAATCCCGAAGGCGAGCTCAGACTGTGGGAGACGAGCAGCGGTCGCCAGCTCACCAGCCTGCGTGGATCGTCCACGGCGGTAACCTCCGTCGCGCTGAGCGGCGATGGACAAGTGCTGGCCAGCGGCAGCGTGGATGGGGCAGTCAGGCTGTGGGAGACAGGCAGTGGTCAGCTGCTTGCCACGCTGCGCGGGCACACCCACGCTGGCGCGGGGCAGGCCGGCGTCCTCTATGGCGTGGCGCTCAGCGCTGACGGACGGCTCGTGGCTAGCGGCAGCTATGGCACCCTCAGGCTGTGGGAAGCACCGAGCGGCCGACTGCTGAAGACGCTGCAAGGCCACTCCGGCCTGGCATATCAGCTGGCACTGAGCGGAGACAGCCGGCTAGTCGCGAGCGGCAGCACGGACGGGACGATCAGGCTGTGGGAGACACGGAGCGGTCGGCTCCAGGCGACGCTGCAGGCTTACGCCGGCGGCGTGCGTGGTGTCGCACTCAGCGGGGATGGCCGCGTGCTCGCCAGCGGCGGGCTGGATGGGACGGTCAGGCTGTGGGACACATCCAGCGGTCGCCTGCTGGCTGCCCTGGACGGGCACACCGGACTGATCTACAGCGTGGCGCTGGCCGATGATGCGCGGCTGGTGGCCAGCGGCGGCCACGACGGGACCGCCAGGGTATGGGACGCCATTAGCGGCCGGCTGCTGGCCACCCTCGAGGGGCATTCTGGCATCGTCTACGGTGTGGCGTTGCGCGCGGATGGCCGGCTGTTGGCCAGCGCCAGCGACGACGGCACGGTCAGGCTGTGGGACGTACCAGGCGAGCAGTTGCTGGCGACGCTGCGGGGCCACACCGCCGGGATCCGCGGTGTGGCGCTGAGCCGAGATGCAGGACTGGTGGCCAGCGGCAGCCTCGATGGGACGGTCATGCTGTGGGAGACGAACACTGGCGTCGCGTTGCGGGCGCTGCGAGCGGATCGACGCTATGAGCGCATGGACATCACCGGCTTGGCCGGCGTGACCGCGGCGCAGCGGGCCGTACTCGTGCAGCTCGGGGCAGTCGACTCGGTCCAGGCTCCATAACCAGACGTCCTGTTCGCGTTCAGGCGCAGTCCGTTTCTGTTCAGGGCGCGGCCGGGTCGAGCGTGTAGGCTGGCCTCACGGCAAGCAGGGACCACGCGATCGACGAAAAATTCGTTCTCGTCTGCAGCACCGACCCGGTTCTGTCGGGTGTGCTCGCCCAGAACCTGGTGAAGCGGGGCTTCGCTGTGCAGGAACTTCACTGGGAGCCATGCCATGCGCGGGTTCCGGACAACGTTCCCGCGAAACCAGACCTGATCATTGCCGATCTCGATTGCCTGATGGAGGATCGCTGGGCCGCCGTCACCCGCCTCGATCGCTACTTCCCCTCGGTTCCGGTGGTCGTGCTCGATTACGATCGCCCAGACGCGGGGCGACTACAGGCGTGGCGGCCCTATCGATTCCTGCGCAAGCCGCTCGGCGTGCGTGACCTGGTCGGCCTGGTCGATGAGCTAACCGCGCCCGGCGAAAGACCTTGACGACCTCGGCTGCCGGCGGGCCCTCTACGTGCGCGGAGGCCAGGGTCGTGTACCGACGCCTCGAGCTGCTGACGCGGGTGAGTGAGATCCTGGCGTCCTCGCTCGATTACGAGGCCACGCTCCGTCAGGTTGCCTGGCTCGCGGTGTCGGAGCTGGCCGATTGGTGCGCCGTCCACCTTGTCGATACGGTGACCAACGGTCGCGGCGACATCGTCGGGGCACTCGGGATGTTTTCCGACATTACCGAGCGCAAGCGGGCGGAGGCCGAACGCGACCGGCTGGCTGGCGCCAACGCTGTCCTCATCGACGAGCTCCAGCGCGCGCTCGGCGTACGCGAGGAGCTGCTGGCGGCGACGTCGCACGAGCTGCGCACGCCGCTCGCTCACATCAAGGGCTTCACCAGCAGCCTGCGCCAGCCCGATGTCGAGTGGGACGAGGCGACCCGCCAGGACTTCCTGGCGGAGATCGAGCGCGAGGCCGACCGCTTGAGCGGGCTGATCGGCGATTTGCTGAGCATGTCTCGTCTCGAAAGCGGCGTGGCGCAGCAGCACCCGCGGACGGAGACGGCGCCGGACGCGCTCGTTTCGGCCGGATTGGACCGCGTGCGCGGTCTGCTGGGCGACGCGCGACTCCGCGTGGACGTGCCACCCAATCTGCCGCCTGTCCTGGTCGATGCCGCTCAGCTCGAGCAGGTGGTAGCCAATCTGGTCGAGAACGCCGCCAAGTACGGACCATCGAACGTCGAGATCGGTGTCACAGCCCCCCAGATAGGCAGCGAGCTGGAGCTGGCGGTCGAAGACGACGGTCCAGGCATCCCAGATGATGACCTAGGAAGGCGGCCGAAAACCTCGATTAGGATGTTGTGTGCCTGCCGCCTTCCTAGGGCCAGTCTGTCACAGAGCGTGTCTTCGACAAGTTCTTCCGGGCCCGCACCACCGAGCAGTCTGGCGTGCCCGGCACTGGCCTCGGATTGGCAATCAGCCGCGCCATCGTCCAGACCCACGGCGGACGGGTGTGGGCGGAGAACCGACCCATGGGTGGCGCGCGCCTGGTGGTGCGTCTGCCCCTCGAACCCACCAACGCACGAGGACCGCGATGAGCTCTGCCCAACCGGCGATTCTGGTGATCGACGACGAGGCGCCCATGCGCAAGTACGTGGGCATGAATCTCAAGGCCCGCGGCTATCACGTGCTGCTGGCTGCCAACGGAGCCGAAGCGCTCGAGCTTGTGGCCAGGACGCGCGTCGACCTGCTGCTGCTGGACATCGGTCTGCCTGGACTTGATGGGCTGTCAGTGCTGTCGGCGGTCCGCCGCGAGGCGGCGGTGCCGGTGCTGATGGTGTCAGCGCGAGCCCGCGAGGGCGACAAGGTACGCGCGCTGGATCTGGGCGCCGACGACTATCTCACCAAGCCTTTCGGCGTGGACGAATTGCTGGCCCGAGTGCGGGCACTGCTGCGTAGGGCCGACCCGGCTCACAAGCGCTCGCTGCCCGCGTATCGCTCGGGCGCGCTGCAGGTGGACTTCACCGCCCGTCGCGTGACGCGTCATGGGCGCGAGATAGCACTCACCCCGCGGCAGCACGACGTGCTCGCCTACCTCGCGCGCAACGCGGGCACGGTCGTCACCCACCGCGAGATTCTGCAGGCCGTGTGGGGCCCTCACTATGGCGGTGAGTCGGAATACGTGTGGACCTACGTCCAACGCCTCCGACATCAGATCGAGGAGGATCCCGCGCACCCGCGGCTATTGTTGACTGAGCCGGGCGTGGGCTACTTCCTGCAAGCGGCGGACTGAGAAGCATCCACCGCACCTAGCGCGATGAGCGACGACCGCTGTGCCTCGGTGACGCCGGTGAGGCCGGTGATGTTCATGCGCTCGTAACGCCGATCGGCCTGTAAGGTCCGCACGCTGAGGCCGCTGCTCGTGCTCCACACCTTCACGGTCCCGTCGAAGCTGCCGCTTGCCACCAGCCGTCCGTCGCCACTCAAGGCCAGGCCGTAGCCCAGGCCAGTCGGCCCGTACAGCGTGGTCAACAGCCGTCCAGTGGCCACGTCCCAAAGCCTGGCGGTGCCGTCCTGGCCGCCGCTGGCTACCAGCCCCCCGTCCGCGCTCAGCGAGACACCCCAGACCGCGCCGGTGTGGCCGTCCAGCGTCGCGAGCAGCCGACTGCTGCTCGCATCCCACAGCTTGACGGTACCGTCAAAGCTGCCGCCAGCCACCAGCTGTCCGTCGCCGCTCAGCGCCACCCCCCACACGCCACCCGTGTGCCCTCGCAGCGTAGCCAGCGGCTCACCGGCGGGTGCCTCCCAAAGTCGGATCGCGCCATCCAGGCTACCCGTAGCCGCGACCCGTCCGTCACTGCTCAGCGCAACCCCCCACACGCCACCGGTGTGACGCTGCAACGTAGCCAGCAGCCGCCCGTCGGGCGCAGACCACAGCCTGGCAGACTCGTCCTGGCTGCCACTGAGCAGCAGGCGGCCATCAGCGCTCAGCGCCACCCCATACACCACACCAGCGTGCCCGCGCAGCACAGCCAGCTGCCGTCCGCTGGCTGACTCCCAGAGCCGCACCGTCTCATCCTGCCCGCAGGTGGCCACCAGCCGCGCGTCGCCGCTCAGCGCCGCCCCATACACAACGCCAGCGTGCCCCAGCAGGCGGGCCAGCAGGCGTCCGCTGGACACCTCCCACAGGCTGGCGGTCTCATTCTGACTGCCGCTGGCCAGCACCCGGCCGTCGCGGCACAGCCCTATCCCGTAGATCACACCGGTATGCCCTTGCAGGGTGGCCAGCGACTGCCCGCTCGGTGCCGCCCACAGCCTGAGCGTCCCGTCCAGCCCGGCGCTGGCCACCAGCCCGCCGTCCCCGCTCAACGCCACGCCCAAGACCGCGCCCGTGTGCCCCTGCAGGGTGGCCAGCAGCCGACGGCCCGGTACGTCCCACAACCTGAGCGTCCCGTCCTGGCCGCCGCTGGCGAGCAGCCGCCCATCCCGGCTCAGCGCCGTGCAGTACACCACGCCCGTGTGCCCGCGCAGCATGGCAACCGCTCCGTTCCCCGCCTCGGAGACGCTGACCACCCCGTCAAGACTGCCGCAGGCCAGAAGCCGCCCGTCGCCGCTGACCGCTACGGCGCGGCCGCACACCGTACCAGTCTCCGCTTGACCCGTCGGCAGCAGGCGTCCACTCTGGGCGTGCCAGAAGCTGGCGTTCGCCTCGTAGCTGCCGCTCGCCACCAGCTTTCCGTCCGCGCTCAGCGCCACACCGTAGGCCGGGCCGGTGTGCCCTTGCAGGACCGTCACCGTCCGACGGCTGCAGGTGTCCCATAGCCTGACGGATCCATCCTGGCTACCGATGGCCACCAGCCGCCCATCCGCGCTCAAGCCCACTCCGTGCACCGGACCGGCTTGCCCCGCGCCAGCGTGGGTGTGCTCGTCCAGACTGGCGACAAGCGTGCCGCTGCTCGTCTCCCACAGATTGACCGTACCGTCAAGGCTGCCGCTTACCAGCAGGCGTCCATCGCCGCTCACCGCCACGCCGATAACCACGCTCGAGTGCCCCTGCATCGACAACATGAGCTGGCGGTCCGCCACCCGCCACAGGCACACCTCACCGGCGGTGGTCCCGATCGCCAGATAGGCGCCGTCGGCGCTGAGCGCGACGCAATTGGGCACCGTGAATGCCTCGGCCAGGACCGACTCGGCCAGGTCGGCCCCGACCAGCCTGGCCTCCTGGGCCTCGACCTCTTGCAGGTATGCCTGGCGGATCAACAGTCCGGACAGATCCACGTTTCGCAGGTCGCCACGTAGCAAGCGCAGCAGGTTGACCAGATTGCCGGGGGCGTATCCCTGCTGAGCCAGTGGCCGCTTGCGCAGTTGGTCGAGCAGCGTCAGCAGCCGCCGCTCCGCCGCGGGCTGACTGCCGCGGTCCGCAAGCAGCCGCTCCAGCACCGGGCCTGCGATCAAGCGTTCCTGTCCGCGGCGTACGTAATCCTTGGCCGTCGCCTTCAGCAGGGGTTGGGCCAGCAGCCGAACCGGCTCCCCCGCCGCGAGCTCCTTTACCACGTCGTCCACGACCTGCTCGGTCATGTACTCGAGCACCGCCGACTGCGGGGTGAACGTTGCGCCCCGTTCGTATACCCCGCGTGAGCGTGGGATCAGCTCCAGCATCGAGCGTCG
>VBGG01000569.1 GCA_005883405.1 Chloroflexota bacterium
TTCTTCGTCGGACTGGGAGCCGGCATGGCCATCCTGGCCGTGCCGCTGCTGACGCTTACCCCGGCGGCGGACCTGCCCCACCGCCTGGCGGCGTGGATCGACGGCTCGTCGCCACGCCCACTCCAGATGGTGGCCGGCGACGCGGCGCTCGGCCGTCCCGTGCGCGGCTACCGCCCGGGCGATCCAACGCCGGCGCCTGAGGTGGTGCCCACCGTCGTCAAACCTGCCGCCCGCACGACGGCGCTGCCAGCCGCTCAGCCGGCGCTTGTGCAACCGCCGTCGGGCACGTCCATGCGCACCGGGGTGATCAGATCGGCTGGCGTGCCGGTCCCGGTGCGGCGCGCGCCAGGCGTCGATAGCCTCGACGACCCGCGGATTGCCGATGGCTCGCCGGTCCTGGTGAGTACCTCAGTCGGCCTGCAGGTCGGCGAGCAGCAGTGGCGCGCCATACGCGGGCTGAACGGCATCGCCGGCTGGATACCAAGCGCGCAGGTCGCCGTCGACGGCGAGCCGCCAGTTGAACGGGCCGTGGCAACCCCAGATACAACGGCGGGCAACGAAGGCGAGCGTGGCAAGGTGGCCAACACCGAGGGCGCCGGCGTGGTGCTGCGGAACTCGCCCAACGATGCCGACCGGCGGCCGGCCGGCTTCCTGGACGGAACGCTGGTGACTGTCCTCGAGCGTGTCGGCAGCGACTGGGTCCACGTGCGCGCGGACAACGGCCAGCAGGGTTGGATTCCGGCGCGCTATATCGCGCCGCCCACGTGACGCGCGGCCCAGAATGCGCGCGAATCAATTCGGAAAGCCGAACGTCTGGGCTATAACCATGCGACGCGCCTATGATTTCGCCCCTCGAAGCTGCCGAAGCAGCCGATCCGATGCTGCAGAAGATCGTGGATGCCCTCGAGGAGATCCGCGCCGAAGAGTTCGATTACGAGATCCTCCGTGCGGCATCCGACGTGATGGGCGAGGACGTCATCAACACCTGGCGGCCTTCCCTGTCGTACCTGCCACCCGAAGAGCGCAACGGTGAGTACCACGTCACCGTCTATGCCCAGGGGGCCTGTGAGTCGTGTCCCATCAAGAAGTCGCACGTGGCCAGCATCGAGCCCAAGGTGAGAGCCCTGGTGGGCGCCGAAAACGTGTTTGTCCACGACTATTTCGACTGGTTCGACACGCAATTCTCCGTTGCATACGGCGACTGACCGGCGGCGATTTGTAACGATCGGAGCACATCTGTAACGCGGGCTGGCACGCCATGGGTACGCGGGCTGCATAACTGGACGCCAGGACAGGGGCGACTAAACGATGCCGAGCTCTCAATTGCTTCCACTGGCTCCGTCGAATCCCGTCGATGCCGCGCGCGTGGCGATCTGGCGGCTTTTCCAGGAGGGCTACGTCGACGAAGACATGGCCACCGCGGGTCTGCTGGCGGTCGACCTCGGAACGCGACGGCAGCGGCGTCGTGAGTCGCTGCCCCGTCAGACGCGCGATTCGGCGCTCGAGACGATTGTCCGCATCGCCTGATCAGCGCGGCCGCATCAGCGGCCGAACGGATTACTGGGCTGCTGCGCTTGGGCGGGGCGCTCCGAGAGGGTGAGCTGGACGTCCTGGCGCTGACCGTCGCGCAGGACGGTGATCGTGACCGTATCGCCAGGGTGCCGCTGGTTTTCGATCCAGCCGCGCAGATCACCACCCGTCGCCACTGGCTGGCTGTCCACGGCAACGATGATGTCGCCACCGGTGAGGATCGTCTGGTTGCCAACCGTCACGCGGCGGCTTCCTGCCTGGATGCCGGCTTGCTGCGCGCCAGCCGTGACCTGCTGCACGAGCAGGCCCTTCTGATTCGGCGCCAGGCCTAGCCGCTGTTTGGCCTGCGGACTGAGATCCGCCAGCGCGATGCTGCTCACTCCCACCTGTGGGTGGCGATAGTGCCCTGTCTGGATCAGTTCGGGCGCCACGCGCTTCACGACGTTGATGGGGATGGCGAAACCAACCCCCTCGTTGCCGCCCGATTGCGACAGGATCGCCGAGTTGACGCCGATGACCTGACCCGCCGCGTTGAACAGCGGCCCCCCCGAGTTGCCGGGGTTGATCGCGGCGTCGGTCTGAATGGCGCCGCCCAGCAGCTCGATCTGGTTGCCGGGTACGGGCGACTCCTCGCCCGGATTGCGCCGTGCACTGACGATGCCTTCGGTGACTGTCTGCTGCAAGCCCAACGGCGAGCCGATGGCAATAGCCGTCTCGCCGATGGTGACCTGCTCCGAGTCGCCCAGGGTAGTCGGCTTGATGCGATCGCCGATTGATCTGCCGTCTGAATCGGTGGCATTCGGATCCACCTTCAGCACCGCCAGGTCGTTGTCAGGATCGCGGCCCAGCAGGTCGGCTGTCACCGTCGTCTTGTCCTGGAGCGTGACGGCCAGCTGCTCGGCGTCTTGAACTACGTGGTTATTGGTGACGATGCGTCCATCACTGTCGATGAAGAAGCCGGAGCCGATGCCTTGCGGCTGCGTCTGTGGCTGGAGCTGCTGACCGCCGACGCCAGTGATCACGGCCAGGCTGGTGATGTTGACCACCGACCCGCCGTTCTGCTGATACACGCCGACAGCCGGGTTCTGCGCTCCGGCCGTCGCGGGTTGAGCCTGAGCGCTCGCGATTTGAAGACCGCCTGCGCCTGACGAGGGCGAAGGCGAGCCGCTCGCACTGACGACCCTGGCTGACGGGCTACTCGCCGCGGCACTGGAGGCCGTACTTGCCGTGGCACCGGAGGCCGTTGGCGGCGTGGTGGCCGCGGCCTGGTTGCTCTGGACCGCGCAAGCCGCGAACAGAAGCGCAGTGGTGGCCGAGCTCGCCACGGCCACCACCACTGTGCGAAGTAGCTGCTGACGCAAGCTACACCTCGCGGTATTCACCTTCGACCGTGCCCGAGGGCGAGCCTGGCCCACCCTGGCCGTTGGCGCCGGGCTCGGATGGCTCCGAGGGAGCCGCTCCCTCACCAGCGCCGTAGACCGCCTGGCCCACGGCCATCATCGCCTGCTGGAGCTCTTCCATAGCCGTCTTCATGCCTTCGGTGTCGTTGGCATCCAGCGCGCGCTTGACCGCCGAGGACTTCTCCGCCACCTGGGTGCGCAGTTGCTCGGGCATCTTGTCGCCCTGCTCGCGCAGCATCTTTTCGGCCTGATAGTGGGCGCTGTCGGCGCGGTTGCGTACCTCGATCTCCTCGCGGCGGCGCGCGTCGTCGGCAGCATGCTCCTCGGCATCCTTGACCATCCTCTGGATCTCGGCATCGCTGAGCCCACTGGAGGACTGGATGACGATTTTCTGCTCCTTGGCGGTGGCCTTGTCCTTGGCCGAGACGTTCAGGATGCCGTTGGCATCGATGTCGAAGGTGACCTCGATCTGCGGTACGCCGCGCGGCGCGGGCAGGATGCCGTCCAGGATGAAGCGGCCCAGCGACTTGTTTTCGGTCGCCATCGGGCGCTCACCCTGCAGCACATGGACCTCGACGCTGGTCTGGCCGTCGGCGGCCGTGGTGTACGTCTCGGTCTTGGACGTCGGGATCGTCGTATTGCGCGGGATCATCGGCGTCATCACCCCGCCGTACGTCTCGACGCCCAGCGTGAGCGGCGTCACGTCCAGCAGCAGGATGTCCTTGACCTCGCCCTTGAGCACACCCGCCTGGATGGCAGCCCCAATCGCCACCACCTCGTCGGGGTTCACGCCTTTGTGCGGTTCCTTGGAGAAGACCTGCTTGACCATCTCCTGGACCGCGGGCATGCGCGTCTGGCCACCGACGAGCACCACCTCGTTGACCTCCTTGGCCGAGATGCCAGCGTCCTTCATGCACTGCATGACCGGCCCCTTGGTGCGCTCGACCAGGTCGCCTACAAGCTGCTCCAGCTTGGAGCGGGTGAGGTTCAGCGACAGGTGCTTCGGATCATCAATGAGCCGACGGCGGCTTCCCTGGCCTACGGGTTGGAAAAGAAAGAGGACGAAACGATCCTCGTTTATGACCTGGGCGGCGGCACGTTCGACGTGTCCGTCCTGGACGTGAGCGAGGGGCTGATCGAGGTTAAGGCCACCAACGGTGATACGCACCTGGGTGGCGACGGTGGCTTTGACTTCGAAGACGCCCTCGCCGACGCTCAGGATCGAGATGTCGAAGGTGCCGCCACCGAGGTCATACACGGCGATGGTCTCGTCCTTGCCCTGCTTGTCAAGGCCATACGCCAGCGACGCCGCGGTCGGCTCGTTGATGATGCGCAGCACCTCGAGACCGGCGATCTTGCCGGCGTCTTTGGTCGCCTGGCGCTGACTGTCGTTGAAGTAGGCAGGTACGGTGATGACGGCCTGGGTGATCTTCTCGCCCAGCTTGGCTTCCGCGTCGGCCTTGAGCTTCTGCAGGATCATCGCCGAGATCTCGGGCGGGCTGTACTCCTTGCCATTCAGCACCACGCGGACGTCGCCGTTTGACGCCTTGGCGACCTTGTACGGCACCACCTTCAGCGCCTTCTGGACTTCGACATCGTCGTACTTGCGGCCCATGAACCGTTTGACGCTGAAGATTGTGTTTTCAGGATTCGTGATCGCCTGTCGGCGGGCCACCTGGCCGACGAGGCGCTCCCCGGTCTTGGGATTGACCGCCACTACGGATGGGGTGAGCCGACTGCCCTCAGCGTTCTCGAGCACGGTCGGCTCGCCAGCCTCCATGATCGCCGTCACCGAGTTGGTCGTGCCCAGGTCGATGCCCAATACTTTCGCCATCGTCGTATTACTCCACCTCTTCAAGGATCGTGGTCACAAGTCGCGAGTCGTGAGTCGCGAGTCTTGCACCACTCGTGACCCTCGACTCATGACGCATGACTGGTTGCTTCGTTTGCATGTGACTACTCCAGCGCTCCGAGAGTTGCGAACGCGGCGCGCAGTGGAGCTTGAACGTGGCGTCGAAGGGATACCACGTCCTGTGCTTCGTCGATCGCATTAGCGATTTCCGTCAGTGCTTCAGTTAAGTCTAGAGCCATGTGCACTCCGGCCAGATTGATCTCGCGCTCGTCGACGAGGTGCTTGATCTGCCGCAGGCGACGGATGTCCTCGCGTGAGTACAGGCGAGTGCGGCCGGGGGTGCGGCTCGGTTCGAGGAAGCCAACGCGCTCGTACTTGCGCAGCGTGGTCGGATGCAGCTCGACGAGTCGAGCGGCGACGCTGATGACGTAGAGTGCACCTGAGGCCAGGCTGACTTTCGCTGAAACTTGATGCGAGTCGCGATACATTTTGTGTGCGACACATCATATACTTTGGACGATGTCTGTGCAATCTGACGAATCCACTCCCAAGCGCCAGGAGACCGAGCCGGTCAACGGCGCGCAACCCGAATCGGCTGACGACCTCGAGCGCCTACGCGCCGAGCTGGCCGAAATCGAGCAGAAGGCCGACGAATACCTGCGCCTGGCGCAGCGTACGCAGGCCGACTTCATCAACTACCGCCGCCGCGTGGACGAGGAGCGCGCCCAGCAAGCGCGCGACGCCACGGTCAGCTTTCTCCAGCGGCTGCTGCCCATCCTCGACGACTTCGAGCGCGCACTGGCCAATGCCACGCCGGCCGACCTCGAGTCGAGCTGGGGTCGCGGCGTGCAGCTGGTCGAGCGCAACCTGCGCGGCCTGCTGGCCGCCGAAGACGTCCAGCGCATCCCCGCCGAAGGCGCCGAGTTCGACCCGCGCGAGCACGAGGCCCTGGGCCGTCAGCCCAGTCCCGACGTGCCCGAGGGTCACGTACTGCACGTGGTTCGCCAGGGCTACAAGAAGGGCGATCGGGTGATCCGTCCCGCTCAGGTGATCATCGCGTCGCGGCCGGAGTAAAAGCCCTGTACCTCTGGGAGAGGGTTGGGTGAGGGTGGCGCAGCAGCCAGCAGCTCAGTGCCCAAAAAGCCCGACCATCACGATCCACGTGATCAGGCTGAAGAGCACGATGGCCAGTAACAGGCTCTCTTCCAACGCATCCACCCAGCCGGGCTTCTCGGTCTGCGATTCCATGGCAACGCCGTCCTGCGCGAGAGTCGCAGGACGCGGGCCACACCGCGCGTCTCTAGGAGCAGCCACCGGAGTACCCCAATCCGCCGGTGCTCGCCTTCGACATGCCGGCGCCACGCTCGAAGAAGTAGACGGTGTAGGTACCGGGCGATTCGGCAGACGTGGACAGGCTGACGCCCGCGCCCGCGTCGCCGGAGTTGCTGGCCAGTACTGGGTCGGATGGAAAGAAATTCTCTGGCGCGGGGTCAGGCTGGCCACTGAATGGATCACCAGCGTAGAGATACAGCCACAGCTTGCCGCCGACAGCTTCGCTGGTCGTCCAGGTAGCCGTGATGGAGCTGCTTACGGTCAACTGGAACGTCTCAAAGAAGCCCGTATTGTTGCCCAGCGGAGGGATCGTCAGGTCGCGATTGCAGGTGACGACGGTCGGTGTGAGCGTCGGAGTCGACGTGGCCGTCGGAGTCGGCGTCGACGCCACGATCGTGGCCGGCACCGGCGTCAGTTGCGGGAGATAGAAGGTTGCGCTGGCCGACAGCACTACGGTTCCGCCGCCCCACAGCTGGCGCAGCACGGGCGTGATCAGTGTGTGTGGATACGTGAGCCGGACCTGCACCGTGCGCGGGTCCGCGTAAGAGATGCTGAGGTATCCCGGCGTATTCGCTAGCATCGGCAGGTCCGCGGCTGATGCCGTGACAGCGTCGGCAACCGTGCTCGAGGGGACAGATTGTCCATAACCAGCGGCGGCAACCCGCGCTCCGTCGCGCGCGGCTTGCTGCAGGACCACCTGTTCGCGCAGGACGCTGCCGCCGTCCCAGACCGCCATCGCCAGCAGGATCACGACCGGCGCCACCAGCGCCAGCTCGACAAGCGACTGGCCGCACGTGCGCCGAGTCACGACGCCAGGCGCACCACGACAGCGCCGAGATCGGGCGACGGGACGATCGGCACGCCAAAGGCCGCCGCGGGATAGTTCACGAACGTGCCCCGGGCGCTGGTCGGGGTGATGTCCGCACCACGAATTTTCAGCTGAGCGAATCCGATGACATGGACGTTGCTGGAACTAGCCGTGTCGTACATCGGAACGGTAACCAGCGCATACGCGGCGCCGCTCGCGTCCATCAGTCCCTGACGGCGCACGTTGTCATGCAGCCCGGTGGCGATCGCGTCGAAGTAGGCGCCATCGGCCAGCCCTACGGTGCGTGGGACCGTAAGCAGCCACGTCCCGGCGTGCTGGCCGTCGCTCCAGTACTGCTCGTTGGTCGCCGCTGGCCCGAAGGAGGGCGCGCCGCTGGTCGCCAGGTTCAGCGTGGGTGGCTGACCAGCGGGCAGGGCGTGCCCGAACAGGTCGTACGTGCCATGCGCCGCGTAGGCCGAGGCACTCGCGGCGATGGGCAGTACCAGGCTCGCCGAAGACGGCGCCGCGGTGGGCGCCGCGACCGCGGTCGCGCTGCCCTGCACCAGCACCTGCCACACCCCCAGGAACGCTGGCAGGACCGTGGGCACCTGACTTTTGACGCCGACGCGGACCCCGCGAGCTTCCACAGGAAACGTCCCGCCGCCGCCAACCACCGACACCTGGGCGCCGGTGGCGTCGACGTACACTGCCGACACGTTCGCCTGGTCCGCCCCGTTGGTCGTGGCGAGTTGAACGACAGCGCCCAGCACGCTGCTATCGGCGCGATCGTCGCTGGCCAGCTCACGCACAATGGTCCACGCGCCACTCAGGCTGGCGGCATCCGCGGCCGTCTGCAGCGATCGGCGTTGCGCCAGGATCAGGCCGAACGAGTACAGTAAGCCGACGACGGCCAGCATCGACGCGGCGGTGATCGCAAACACGACGAGGATCTGGCCTGACTGTTGAGCGCGCGCTATACCGATTGGTGTCCGATGCGTGGCAGCTCCCAGGCGCTGGTCGAATTCGCGCTGGCCATCTCGGTGTTCATGCTGCTGGTGCTGGGCACGTTCGACGCGGCGCGCGCATACCTCGCGTATACCGTCGTCAGCAACGCCGCGCGCGAAGCCAGCCGCTACGCGGCAGCGCACGTCGGCGAGCCCGGCTGGATGGCCGCGGCGGCCCAAGCCGGCGCCAACCTGGCCGTCGGGGTCAATCCGAGCGATCTGACGCTCACGCCAACCGCCGCGACCGTCGATGCGCTGCCCTACATCCACGTGACTGGCGGCTACCGATTCCATAGCGTCACCCCGCTGGTCAGCGCGCTTCTGGGTGATCCGCTCATGATCCAGGTGGAGACGTATGCCCTCGCCGGCTGATCCCGTCCCCTCCAACGGACGACCGCACCCGATCCGCATCCTGGCGGTGGATGACAGCGTCACGGTTCGCGAGACGCTGGCGGTGCTGGTCGAAAGCCAGCCCGACATGGAGCTGATCGGTTCCGCCGCCAGCGGCAACGAGGCGGTGCGTCGGGCGGCCGAGCTGCAGCCGGACATCGTGCTCATGGACATCCACATGCCCGACCTCGATGGCATCCAGGCCACGTGGCTCGTGTCCAGCCGTGCCCCGCATGGCGCGGTGATCATGGTCACCTCCGAGGAACGCATCGACTTCCTGCAGAAAGCGATGTCGGCCGGCGCCCAGGGCTACGTGCTCAAGCCGTTTGGCAACGGGGCACAGCTGTTTCAAACCATCCGCGAGGTGCATGGCCGCTCCGCGGCGCGCCGCATCCAGGCCTCCGGCGGCGCGCCACTCGATGCCTCTTTGAGACCACGCATCGGCAAGCGCCTGGTCATCCTGGGCGCCAAGGGGGGCCTCGGCGCGACCACCATCGCCGTCAATCTGGCGCTCCTGTTGCGCGAGCGAACCGATGCCGCGGTCGTGCTGGTTGATGCCGACTTCCTGTCCGGCGACGCCACGCTGCACCTCGACCTCACGCCTGAACGTACGGTGCTCGACCTCGTGCCACACGTCGATGCGCTCGATGCACGCCTGGTCGAGCAGGTCATTGCAAAGCACTCGACTGGCCTGCACGTCCTGGCTCGGCCTGCCCACCCGGAGCAAGCCGAGGTGCTTACCTCGGGATTCGTACGCACTGTGCTGGGGTCGCTCGCCCAGATGTACGACAGCCTGGTGATCGACGCCAGGCTCACGTACGACGACCGCATGCTGGCCGTGCTCGACCTTGCCGATCTGTACGTCGTCACCGTTGCGCCACACCTTGGCGCCCTGCGCAGCGCGCGACATTTCCTCAAGATCGCCCGCACGCTGGGTTACCCGGCCGACCGCATGTGCTTCGTGTTGAATCGCGCCAGCCAGCTGGCAG
>VBGG01000571.1 GCA_005883405.1 Chloroflexota bacterium
CTCGATGAGGCGTTCGACCAGGTGCGAACCGATGAAGCCCGCGCCGCCAGTGACCAGCGCGCGTCGCGCCTCGTTCGGCGGCATGTTCAAGCGGTGACGCCGACGCTCGGCTGAGCTCGTCCGCGCACAGCCAACTCGCGGAGATAGAGGTCTCGTACGTCGTCCACCAGGCGACTGGAATCGTAGCGTGGGTAGACGTGGCGTCGCCCCGCCGCGCCGA
>VBGG01000572.1 GCA_005883405.1 Chloroflexota bacterium
ACCTGACCGCCGGGCTCAGACCGCGCCGCTGGACCAGCGTTTCGAGCGCCTGGCGCCGCTCGCCGTCGCCGACCACCAGGAACTCCACGCGCGGTAGCGCCTCGCGAATCCTGAGAGCAGCATCGAAGAACGCTTCGTGCGCCTTGATGGGCACCAGGCGCGCCACAATCCCCACCAGTGGCGTGCTCGCGTCGATGCCGAGCTCCTGGCGCAACCTGCCACGGGCCGCCTCGGCGTGCAGCAACGGGGCGAGCTCAAGCCCAAGGCGGATCGACTCGAGCTTGCCTGGTGGGGCAACGCCGTAGCCGGCGATTTCGTCGCGCTGGCCGTCGCCGACGACGATGATGCGGTCGGTTAGCAGGCCAAGCGCGCGTTCGATGGTCAGGAACACGCGGGTCTTCGCCGCGCCGAAGTAGCTGTGGAAGACGTGGCCGTGGTACGTGTGCACGACCAGCGGCACGCCACAGATTCGCGCCGCAACACGACCGACGGTGCCAGCCTTGGCCATGTGGGTGTGGACCACATCCGGCGTCAGGCGGCGGACGAGCTGGACCATGCGGGCCAGGGCGACCAGATCGTCGAGCGGATTGATCTCGCGCCCGAGCGCGGGCAGCACGATTGGCTCGACCGAGCGTGCGCGTGCCAGGTCGAGCATGTCGCCTTCGTGCGGCGCGGTGGTGCCGGCCACGAGCGTGGAGGTGAAGCGCACTCCATCGTCCAGCGCGCTGGTGAGCAGGATGGCGTGAATCGCTGGCCCGCCGATGTTGAGCCGCGTGATGACGCGCAGCACCTTGATCGGCGGCACGCGACCATTCTGGGGCATCGCCCGCGCCCGCGCCACCGCGCCGCCACCCCCTCCCGCCACCCTCCAGTATGACCCCGAGCCGTCACGGGAGGCGTCGCGCCAGCGTCACGGGAAGCGTCACGCGGGCGTCACGCGGGCAAGCGAGGGCAAGCGAGGGCGATCGGTTACGCTGGGGCGCGGTGCTCGAGACGCGCAAAGCCACGGCGCGGGTCGTCGTGCCCGCGCGCGCGATCGGGCTCGGCCAGCTCGACACGCAGCGGGCACTGGTGTTGCTGACGCCGTGCCTGCTGCTCGTGGCGGGCGGGCTGCTCGGCTACCCATTTGCGCTCGACGAGGCGGTTGGCCGCGAACGACTGCTCGGCCTGATCCTGGCGAGCGCACTGGCGATCGCGGCAACACTCGGCCTCACCCGTTTGAAGCGAGTAGACGAGCTGCTGATCGGCGCCTCGATCGCGGCGCTCGCGGCCGGCGTCTGGGTGATCGCCGCAAGCGGCCCCGACGTGTTCCGCGGCACCGTGGGCAACGTCCTGGGGCCCCGGTTTGGGCCGCTCTACGGCATCGCGCAGGTGACCGATTCGGTCGCGGTCGCAAATACGCGGTTCATCGTCGGCTACAACGGGCTGGCTGACCTGTGTCTGGTGGCGATCTTCGGTTGTGGCGCTGTGCTGCTCGGCCGCCCGAGGCGAGTCGCGGCCGTTGCGCTGCTGGCGATCGTGGCGATAAGCGCGGTCCTGCTGGTCGGAACGGGCGCACGCGGCGGAATAACGGGCCTGGCCGCGGGCGTGTGCGCCATCGGGCTGTACGCCTGGCCAGGCCGCAACGCCCTTTTGGCGCTGATCGCGGCACCCGCGGCGCTGGCGCTCGCCGCGATCGCCATCCTCGACAAGGGGCTCGAGTTCAGCTCGACGGCTGGGCGGCTTACCTACTGGGGCGACCTGACCCGCCTGCTGGCCGAGTATCCGCTGACGAGCGTCGGCCTGGGCGTGGACACGCCGTACCGCGTCACGCTGCAGTACGAAATCAATCCCGACCCCGAGCGCGTCTTTTACGCGCACAACACCTTCGTCCAGAGCTATCTGGAACAGGGGCCGCTGGGCTTTGCAGGCATGCTGCTGCTGCCGCTTCTTGCGATCGGTGCGGCCCTCGCCGCGCGCCGTTACGGGGTGGCACGCGAAAGGCGCGTGCTGCTGATCGCTGGCCTGGGAATCGTCGGCGGTCTGGAAGCCCACGGGCTGACCGACCAGGTGGTGACTACCAACATCGGCACAGGGCTGGTGCTGCTCGGGTTGGCGGCCAGCCTGGCAGCGCTAATGCCTGATGCGATTGCACGGCTGGCGCACTGGACGACGCGGCTCGCCGCGGGTCTGGCGGTTGCCGCGGGGCTGCTGGTGCTTGCTCTGCTGGTTGCCCCGGGGGGTCGAGCTCAAGCGCTCCTGGATCTCGGCGGCCTCAAACTGGACGCGGCCATGGCGCTCGAACCTCAGTCGGCCGCGCGCTCGGCGGCGCTGGTAGACGCCGAGAACACCCTGTCGCTTGCCCTCACTCAGGCGGGCGACCATCCGGCCGTTCTTCGAGACCTGGCACGTGTGCGGTCGCTGCGCTTCGATGACGCCGGCGCGCGGCAGGCCATCACACAGGCCGCGGAGTCGACGCGCCTGGATGCTTTCGACATGCTGCAGATTGGGCACGTGTACCGCGACCTGGGCTTCGCCGACGAGGCATATGCCTGGGCGGCGCGCGCGTATGCCGCGTGGGGTCGCCCGCCTGAAGATGCAGTCGTGCAGGTCTACGCACAGAGCACGCTCACGGACGTCCGCGCGCGCGTGCTGGCTCAGCAGGCCGAGGCAGCCATGCGCGCGCGCAGCTTCGGCGAGGCGCACGCGCTGTTTGAGCAGGCGCTCTCCTTCGTGCCTGGCAGCGTCTATCTGCAGGACCGTCTCGGCGCTTCACAGCGCGCCATCGACAAGTACGGCGGCTGAGCGTGGGCGGGATTTCGCGCGGTGTTGCTCGACACTTCGCATGGCAATCGCATGTGCCACGACTCGGGGTACCGCTCGGCAGCGGGCGAGAATTCACCCCAAGGGGTCCCCTCTGGGGAGAAGGTTCGATCGCGCAAGGCGTGAACCGCGCTCAGTGGCCGGGAGCGGCGACGTAGCCGTGGTTGCGGATCACGTAGAAGACGGGATAGCCGAACTTGTCGCGGGTGACGTAGGCCGTCTCGAGCGTCGGCCGACTCGCCAGCATGTCGTAGGTCTGGCGCCACTGGCGGGCCGCTTCGCTGCCAGGATTGGCCCAGTTGACGTTGAAGTCGACCACGTACGCGACGCCCCGCGGCCCGACGCGGTCCAGCAGGTATTGCCGGCGCTGTTCTTCAGTCCGCGGCTGAGAGCCGAGGTCGATCAGGTTGTCCATGCCGTCGACTCCCAGATCGGCATACCAGGCGAGCTGGCGCGGGATGCCAGTCAGGATCACGTCGCCGGGCTGCAAGTTGGCCTGCAGCCATGGTTGTGCATCCACGAGCGCCTGTACCCGCAGCCCCTGAGGCGAGTCGGGATCAGCGCCGCGGTCGGCGACGCGTCCGAGCAGCGGCTGGCTGGAGAGCCGCTCGCGCACCAGTGGCGACCAGAACAGCACCAATACGGCGCTGGCCAGCACGGCGATCGTCGCGCGCGCCCAGCGCGCCGACGGCACTAGCAGGCTGAGCGCGCCGGCGGCCGCCCAGAGGCCGCCACCGCCCACCAGCGCGAACAGCGGCACGATGGGCATCAGCGAGCGGAACGTCAGGGCCGCCGCGCTCACCTTGGGCGTCACGGCAATGATCAGCCGCTCGGACAGCACGGCGAGGACGACCAGGCCCAATAGCGCCAGGCCCCAGCCAGTGCGCCGCGCATTGCGCAGGTACAGGTCCACTGTGCCGAAAGCCACCAGCAGCGCACCCGCGGCGACCGCCACCCACGGATCGCTTTGCTGAAGGGAGGCCATGTCACGCCACGGCGTCACCATGGCCGGAATCCACACCAGCGCGGCGACTATCCAGCCGAACACCCACGCGCTCAGCCGCGGCCGATGCGTCACCAGCGCGACCATGGCCTGGGCAACGAGCCAGCTGAGGCCGATGAGTGTGGCCCACAGGAAACCGGTGCCCAGCTCGACTGGCCCGATAAGCGAAACGAGCTGCCGCGAGTAGTCGGGCACGACCGGAACTGCGTCTCGGACGCTGCTCAGGATGAGCGGTCCGGCGCCAAACGTCTTCTGCAAGAGCGCGTTGCGCGCCAGGTCGCCCGGAGCCCGCGCGAGCACGACGCCCAGGCCAACGATCGCCAGTAGCACCAGGCCACTCGCCAGCGCGGCGTACATGCGCCCCGAGGTGGTCAGACGGCGGCTGAGTGGAATAGCGCACGCCAGGACGACGAACGGGGCGAACGTCACGGCGGCGCTCTCCTTGGTGAGCAGCAACAGCGCCAGGCACAGCAGGCCGAGGCCAGCGCTGAGCAGCGCTGGTCGGCGAATGAATGCTGCCAGGGCCGACAGGTATACCAGGGACAATAACGTGGCCTGGCTATCGGTCCAGAATCGCCACGCGAGCTCCTGGAACTCAGGCACCGCAATCAGCAGCAACGCCGCGACAAACGACGCCGAGCGGGTGAGTCCGATCTGTCGACTGAGCACAAAAGTCATCGGCATACACAGCGCGTTGAAGAACGCCTGCAGCGTGCGGCCGAGCGTCAGCGGGTCCCACGGAAAGACCAGCGAAAGCGCGGCCGACTCGACGGCCACCGAGCGCCCCTCGACACCCAGATTTTCGAGCGACACGGCTTGCCCGGCCGACCAGTCGCGCGCCAGGTCGCGGGCGTGGACCGCGTACAGATATTCATCTGACGTCGGCTCACCGGCCAGGCTATTGGTGGTGTAGACACGACTCAGCAGCGCGGCGGCTGTGAGCGCCAGGACGATCCACGCGTAGCTCAACCCTGGATGCAGGCGCCGAACGCGAACCTCAGCGCCAGCGACAGCGTCTGACGCGGCCGAAGTCCGCGAACCGCGTCGGCCGACGACAACGGGTACAGCCATCAGTGGCTGGAGCTACCCCCAGGGTCGCTCAGGCCGAGCGGCTGTTCGGGGGCGGGCAATACCGGCAGGCCGGCGAAGTGCATTTCCACGAAGGTCGCTGCCGCGAACGACGGCACCCCCAATGTGTCGCACAGAATGCGCATGCGCTCGACCACTTCGGCGTAGACCGGCGCCAGCGCCAGCACCACCAGGTCGACGTCCTGCTGACCCACCACCGCGGCAAGATCGTCAGGCGTGCCGAGCACCCGGACGCTGTGCAAGGTACGGTTGCGCGTGGCGGGATCCGGGTCGAGGAAGCCGACGGGTCGATAGGCGGCGGGCCGCGAGCGGATGATCGACCTCAGCACCAGCTCGCCGAGATCGCCCGCCCCGACGATCAGTACGTGCGGCTGCCAGCGGCTCTGGAGTCGCGCGAACGTGTCGTTGAGCGCTGCGAACGACACCCGCGAACCGATCAGCAGGAACGTGAAGAGCAGGAAATCGATGATCAGCACCGAACGAGGGATGATGACGCTGCGCACCACGAAGGGCAGGGCGATGACCAGAATGGCGCTGCTGAGCAGGGTGACTTTGGCCAGGGTCATCAGGTCGGCGATGCCGAGATAGCGCCACATGCCGCGGTAGGCCTGGAAGGCCAGCAGTAACGACATCTTGACCGCCAGCACGAGCGGCAGCGACGCCGAAAGCATGACCGGTATGGCCACGTATGGATCTGGTCCCGGCGCGGCGGGGTTGGGGAAGCCGTAGTGCAGGACGAAGGCGCCCAGGTAAGCCACGCACACGAGCACAAAGTCGAGCGCCGCCTCACCGAGCTCGCGCTTGAACATGATCATCCCGTTGACCACGGGTCGATTGGCCAGCACCGCCGATCGCTGGGCGAACTGGACCGGGTTGTAGATGCGAACCTGGGCGAGGAACGCTCCGAAGAGGATGGCGATGACCAGAAAGACGCCAGCGAGCAGCAGGCTGAGCCACACGCCGGCCGATCGGGCGACCAGACCGAGGCTGCCGAAGCAGGCGGCCATGATGTACAGGACCAGGACCGACTGGCGCTCGCTCAGACCGACGGCCACCAGGCGGTGGCTCAGGTGATCTCGTCCGCCCTGCGAGAGGGGTCGGCCCTCGAGCGTGCGGACGATCGTCACCAGGGTGGTGTCCATGATCGGCAGGCCCATGATGGCGGCCGGCACCAGCAGCACGAAGAAGATGTCCGATGCCATCTCGTGCGTGCCCAGCAACGTGATGCCGCTCAGCGTGAACCCGAGATACATGCTGCCCGAGTCGCCCATGAAGATTCGGGCGGGGTTGAAATTGAAGATGAGAAATCCGAGCGCGGCGCCGCCGACGGCGAGGCACAACACCGCTGTCTCGACGTTGTTCACCGAGATGCTGTAGGCGAACAGGAAGGCCGCCGCGATGACGGTGGTGCCAGCCGACAGGCCATCCATGTTGTCGAGGAGATTGAACGCGTTGGTGATCCCAACCACCCACAGGATGGTCAGCGGAATCGCGACAGCCGCCAGCCACGGCGTGCCGATCTGTACGCCAGCGAAGAGCAGTCCGCACGCGGCGATAATCTGCGCGATCAACTTGGTATGCGGGCGCAAATGCCTGAAATCGTCAATCAAACCGATGACGAACAACAGCGTTCCACCGATGACCAGACCAAGCAGGCGTGAATCGTGTGGGCCAAACCACAGGATGGCAGCCGTGCTGGCGCTATAGATCGCAACACCTCCGAGAAGGGGTGTCACCTGGCGATGCCAGCGATCCTGGGTGGGAAACGCGACGATGCCATGAGCGCGAGCCCAGCGGGCAACAAGTGGCGTCAATACGGCGGAGATAGCGAGAGCGATTCCGAAACAGCTAGCCAGCCGGAAGAGGTCGCCTGAAAGCAGCAACGCCACCGAGGTTATCGCTCTTGCATGCGGATGCTAGAGCCGCAAAGTCGCGCCGGTCAACCGCACTACACGTTCCGCCTTGCGCGCGGCTTCCGGCATGTCAACGCGCAACGCGAAAGCGCGCAACGCGTAACACTGACTTCGCTGGTTCGTCTTGACGGTATCCAAGTCGCCTTGCCAGAATCGGACCAGCCTCCGTTGGGCGCAACTGCGTCGCACGGCGCACTGACGTGCGCGCGCTCTCTGGTTTAACGCGCGTGCGCGCGGCCCGTTACTTCCTGCCAAGGAGCGCATGAGTTGGTGAACGACGACACTAGCCTCGAACGCAAGCTACGAATGCGCTCAGCACGCATCGCCGTGGTTGGACTCGGTTACGCCGGCCTGCCGATGGCCGTCGAGTTCGCGCGGGCAGGCTTCGTGTGTGTCGGGCTGGACGTCGATCCTTACAAGGTTAAGGCAATCTCGGGTGGCCTCAGCCCCGTGTCGAACGTCGGCGACGATGAGATCGCATCGCTCCGCGCGGACCACGTGCTCGAGGCCAGCTCCGATCCGCGCGTCCTCGATGCAGCCGACGCGGCGGTGATCTGTGTACCCACCCCACTTACGCCCAACAACGGCCCGGATCTGCGGTTCGTCGAAGCCGCCGGCGCGACGATTGGTGAGCACCTGCACGCCGGCATGCTGGTGGTGCTGCAGAGCACGTGTGGACCCGGCACTACCGCTCGGGTGCTGCGTCCACTGCTCGAAAGCGTCAGTGGCTTGCGCGCCGGTGATGACTTCTTCCTCGTGTTTGCTCCCGAGCGAATCGATCCCGGCAACACGCGTTATACCGTCAAGAACACGCCAAAACTCGTCGGTGGGCTGACGCCCGAATCCACTCGCCTTGGCTGCCTTCTTTACGAGGCTTGTATCGAGGAAGTCGTGCCGGTCGGCTCACCGGAAGTGGCCGAATTAGCCAAGTTAGTCGAGAATACATTCCGCTTTATCAACATCAGCTTCGTCAACGAAATGGCGTTGCTGTGCGATCGGTTGGGCGTCAATGTCTGGGAGGTCATCGAGGCGGCCAAGACCAAGCCGTTCGCATTCATGCCCCACTATCCCAGTCCAGGCGTTGGCGGCCATTGCATCCCGGTGGTGCCCCAATATCTGCAGGCAGCCGCGCGCGAACATGGCCTGCTGGGCGAGCTCATACCCGCCGCGAATCGCATCAATGAGGCGATGCCGAAGCTGGTGGTCGATAAGCTCGAGCGGGCGTTGGAGGAGCGTGCTGGCAAACGTCTGCTCAATGCCAATGTGCTGCTCGTCGGCATCACGTACAAGCCCGACATTGCGGATATCCGTGAATCGGCTGCCTTGCGCGTGTTCCTCGAAGCGTTCTCGCGCGGCGCCCGGGTGCGGTACCACGATCCACTCATGCCGATCGTCAATCTGGCGGGTGAGCTGATCGCCTCCGTGGAGCTCGATCCCATCGACCTGGGGGTGATGGATGCGGTCGTGCTGCTGACGCCGCACACGGGGATTGATTACGACCGCATCATCCGCGCGGCGCCGCTGGTCATCGATACGCACTCCGGCTTGACACCGCGCGAGGCGCCCAACGTGGTCAACATCTGGGTGCCGGAGGCCCTCGCGGCTACCCCCGCGCTCTCGTAGGGGTCGCCTCTTGGGTCGCGGTTCGGCCGCCAGCGGGCGAGGCGCCGACGAGCGTCGCTGGCGGGGGTCTTCCAGGCTCGCCGGCAGACTTCACCTCGCGGCGTACCACAGGCACTCCGCCAGCAACGGGGCGACTCGCTCCATGGTGTAGCTGGCGGCGACTGTCTCGCGGCCAGCGATCGCCAGGCGCTGGCGCAGGTCGGCATCGGTGATCAGCGCCTCCAGTCCGTTGCGCCACTCATCCGCCGACCTGGCCAGCAAGCCGTTATTGCGGTCGCGAATAACCGATGTGGCGACGCCGACGCGGGCGCTGACGGCGGGCACGCCGAGGGCCAGATACTGCAGCAGCTTGAACGGGAACTTCGCCTGTTCAAATGGCGTGTCGTCGAGCGGAACCAGCCCGATGTCGAAGGTCTTCATGTCATGGAGCACCGTCGCGCCCCGCCAGGGACGAGCCTCCATCGGCACGCCCGGCAGGCACGCGCGGCGATACCCGCCAGAGATCACCCGCACCACGATGTGATGCTTCTGGGCAAGGTCGCGCAGCACTGGCGCCAGCGAGTGCAGATAACCCAGGCCGCCGGCGGTGCCAGCCCAGCCGAGGACGACCCGCTCGCCGGCCGGCGTCCGCCGTATGCGCTCATATTCGGCGAGGTCCACCGACATCGGGACCACCGAGACGTGGGAGTTGTACTTCCGTGCCCAGGCGGCGATGGGCTCGGTAGCGGCGCTGATCCAGCGCGCGCTCGACGCCACTGCGGCGACTTTGTCAAACCTCCGCAAGCGTTGAAATGGCGTGCGCGGGGTGAACTTCGGCCGCAGATACGTGGCATCGTCGGTGTCGTAAACGAGGTGCGGATTGCGCTGGAGGAGCAAGCGTTCAAGGAGTGGTGGTCCGAACGGGAACAGGTCGCGCTGAATCACCACCACGTCGAAGCGATCCGCGCGCAGCACGTCCCAAAGCCGGCACGCGAGGAAGAGGCCGTAGAAGGTCGCCTTGTCGCGCAGGCCGCCGCGACTGGCCTCGACCAGACGTTGGTAGACGCGTTCGGGCACCGGTCGGCTGACGCACGGCTCGATCCCGCCCCGCCGCAGGTACGGCAGATACTGCAGCACCCGATGGCGGCTGCTCGCGTTCGTGTCACCATCGAGCAGAAAAAACAGAGCCTTCACCGCGCGCTGACGTCCTCGTACACGCGCCAGGTCTCGTCCGCGGTGCGGCGCCAGCTAAAGTGGGCGGCGCGTTCGAGGCCGCGGCGGCGAAGAGTGCCCTGATCTTCGGCGGCGGCGCGGATCGCCTGGGCCAGCGCGTCCTCCTTGTACGGATCGACAAGCAGCGCGGCATCGCCCAGAACCTCCGGCAGGGCTCCGGCGGTCGACGCCACTACCGGCGTTCCGCACGCCATCGCCTCCAGCGGTGGAATGCCGAAGCCCTCGTAGAGCGACGGATAGGCGAACACGCGCGCCGCCGCGTAGAGCGCCGGAAGGTCAGCGTCGGGCACGTAGCCCGCGAAGCGCACCCAATCCCAGCCTCGCTCACCCGCCAGGCGAGCGGTCGGGTCGGTGCCCCAGATATCGCGACCGACAAACAGCAGGCCGTATCCAAGGCGCGCGGTGGCGCGGAGCAAACGCGGCGCGTTGCGCCATGGCATCAGCGAGCCGACGCACAGCACGAACGGATGAGGTACCCCGTACTTGCGTGCCACAGCTTCAGGATCGACCTCGGCAGGACGGAAACGATCATGGTTCACGCCGTTGTTGACGACCACCACACGCTCCGGCGGGACGCTGTAGCGCGCGACCAGATCCTGTCGGGTCCGCTCGGAAACGGCGATTACCCGGTTGGCAGCATGCGCCGCGCGACGCTGCGTCAGCCGTAGCTGCCAGCCGATGCGCGGAGCGAACCAGCGGGGCTCGATGGCCGCGAACAGGTCATGCATCGTCACCACCTGACGGCAAGCAGCAGCCAGCGGCAGTGTGCTGGTCGGCGAGTGAAAGACCTCGATACGATCGCGCGCCAGCGCGAGCGGCAGCGCCAGATGCTTCCACAGGACGGGCGGTGCCGTCAGGTATCGCAGCTCCACCTGGTGCGGAGGCGCTTCGTCGCCCGCGGCCGTAAGTCGATCTACGTACACCGTCAGGTCGGAGCCGTGAGTCAAGCTGAGCTCGCGCGCCAGGTGGAGGGTGTTGTTGACGACGCCGGTGCGTTTGCGCAGCAGGTCGCGCCCGTCAATACCGACGCGCGGCACCGCCAACAACCTGGTCGAAGATGCAGGCGAGGTCGCCCGCCAGCAAACGGCGATCGAAACGCGCCACCGCCACCTCCGATGGCAGCGGAGGGTTCGATCTCTCACGAAAGGCCTGCTGCAGGACACACGCGATCGCCGCCGGATCGCCGGCCGGAGCCAGTCGGCCGCCTCCGGTGGACTCGAGCACATCCGCGGTGGACGAATCCGGAGGCGCAACCGCCAGCACCGGCCGACCCACCGCGAGATATTCGAACAATTTGCCAGGCACGGTGGCTTCCGCGCCGGGTGTGGTGTTCGAGACGAGCAGCAGCGCATCAGCGGAGCGCATGGCGCGGATCGTCGAGTCCAGCGTGCCGGTGAGCGTCAAGCGAAAGTCTCGTGCGAACTCCGGGTCGGCATCCACCAGGCGCGCGGCAGCTTCGAGAAACGATGAAAGGCTGCGACCGTAGTACAGCGCGCCCGCGTGGAGCACTTCCCAGCCGTTGCGCGGATCGGGCGGTTGCGCCGCGAACTGCGTCGCGTCGAAGCCGTTGGGCACCACTGCGAAATGCTCGGGCGCGAGGTCCGCATACTGGCGGCGGAACGCCGACGCCATGCGATCGGTGACCAGCACCACACGGTCGGCGGAGCGCAGTGCGGCTGCCTCCAGGCGGCGCTCCAACGGGTCACGCCAGGCGGGATAGTCGGGGAACACCGCGCGGTTCCAGCGGTACCAACCATCGCGCAATTCCGCAACCCAGGGTCGACCCGTGCGGCGCTTGAGCAGCAATCCAAC
>VBGG01000573.1 GCA_005883405.1 Chloroflexota bacterium
AGCAGCTCGTCAACCGCGGCGGCATGGCGTGTCGCGTGCTGGCGCACCTCCAGTTCGCCGAGCGCGAAGCCGAACGCCTCGATGCGCCGCCGCAGGTCCAGCAGCCCGGCTGCAGCGATGCGCGCACCGCCGTGCGCCTGCAGGCTGGCCGAGATCAGCCGCAGATCCGCGAGCAGCTCGTCCGCGGAGGCGTAGCCACCTGCGCCGCCGGTGTCTGTTCTGCGCAGTCGTTCGCCGATCAGGCCGAGCTTGCGGCGGTATGGCTCGTCGCGCCATTGCGGCACCGGCTGCACGCCCAGCTCGGTTCGTTCTCGCTCGATCGATTCCACCAGCTCTGGGAGACAGCCTGCCAGGCGGGCCGAGACGCTCAGGTCTCGTCCGAGGGCCTGGACATCTTCGCGATAGCGTCGGAGCACCGCCGCGCGTGCCAGACGGGCCGCGGCGCGGGTGACCTCGGGCGTGACACCGGGATTGCCGTCACGGTCGCCACCGACCCAGGAGCCGAACCGAAAGCGGGGTCCGCTCGCGCCTTTCGGCGCCACGGCGTCCACGGCCCGATGCACGAGCGGCAGCACGTCGTACACCGTTCCCGCCAGCACGTACAGGACGCTCTGCACTTCATTCAGCACGCTCGGCCGTTCGACGCGTGCTTCGGACGTCTGCCACATAAGCGTCACACGTGTGCGCAGTGCGTCGAGGACGCCGGCCCGCTCGAGCGGCGAGGCGCGCTCGTCGTCGAGCTGTTCGATCAGCCACGCCGCGTACTCGAGGTGGAGCAGCAACGTGCGGCGTCGAGCCTCGGACGGGTGCGCGGTGAGCACGGGATGGACCTCGAGACGCGCCAGGCTTTCAGCGAGCTGGTCCGGCTGCATGCCCTGGGCGGTCAGCTCCGCCAGCGCGGCGGCGACGGTTTCGTGCAGCGGTGAGGACACTGAATGCTGGCGCTCGCGGAGCGTGCGCACGCGGTGATGCTGTTCGGCCAGGTTGATCAGGTGGAAGTAGGTGCTGAAGGCGCGCACGACCTGCATCAGTCGCGTGTTGGGTTGCTCCGCGGCCCATGCGAGCAAGGGCTGATCGGAGCCGTGCGTCCGGCGAAGCTCGATCGCCGATTGGCGCACGTACTCGACATCGACGAACAGCTCGCGCCCACCTTGCTCGCGCAGCACGTCGCCCACCAGCTCGCCGAGCAGGCGCACGTCCGCCCGCAAACGATCGATCGGTTCCGCGCGTGCAGTCACGACGTTGAGTATGGCGGTTACGGCCGCCGCACTCGCCTCCTCCGACTGTTCCAGCCGTGGGTCCCCTCTGGGGAAATATCCTTCACGTATGGCGGTGACACTCGAGCGGCAATCGACAACGGGGCAGACGACTGGTCTTCGAGCGTGGCTCGACGAGATCGAGCAAATGGGTCAGCTTCGGCGGGTCCACGGCGCGAACGCCGAAGAGGACATCGGCGCGGCCACCGACGTCCTGCAGCACGCCGCGGAGTCACCGGCCGCCCTGTTCGACCAGATCCCGGGCTACGATCCGAGCTTTCGCGTCCTGGTCAACGGCTTCGGCGCCACGGACCGCATCGCGCTCACCCTCGGGTTATCCCTCGGACTGTCGCGGGTCGAAGTCTCTGATGCCTGGCGGAAGAAGATCCGCGGCATGCAGCCCCTGCCCGCCGTCGAGGTCAGCGATGGCCCCGTCTTCGAGAACGTGCGGCGCGGCGACGACATCGACATGACCATCTTCCCAGCGCCGCGCTGGCACCCGGGCGACGGCGGCCGCTACATCGGCACCGGCTCGTTCGATATCACGCGCGACCCCGACGACGGCTGGGTCAACGTCGGCACCTACCGCGTCATGGTCCACGACGCCCGACGTCTCGGCTACTACATCTCGCCAGGCAAGCACGGTCGGCTGCACCGCCAGAAGTACTTCGACCGCGGCCAGAAGTGCCCGGTGGCGATGGTCTTCGGCAGCGACCCACTGCAGTTCCTGGCTGGCTGCACCGAGGTCCCGTACGGCGTGAGCGAGTTCGATTGGGTCGGCGGCGTCCGAGGCGCCCCGGTCCAGGTCGTCAAGGGTCCGATCACCGGCCTGCCCATCCCCACCGACGCGGAGATCGCCGTCGAGGGCTTCGCGACCGACCAGGAGACGCTGGTCGAGGGCCCCTTCGGCGAGTGGATGGGCTACTACGGCTCGGGCAGCCGCCACGAGCCAGTGCTGCAGGTCGAGGCGCTGTACTACCGCGACCAGCCGATTCTGGTCGGCTCGCCGCCAGGCCAGCCGCCGGATGAACAGGCGCGCTACCGCGCGATCCTGCGCTCGGCGCTGCTACGCGACGAGATCGAGAAGGTCGCGATCCCGGATGTCACGGGCGTCTGGTGCCACGAGGTCGGCGGCTCGCGCCTGTTCAACGTTGTCTCGATCAAGCAGCGCTACCCCGGCCACGCCCGTCAGGTGCTGCACGCCGCCTCGCAGGTGCGTGCCGGCGCCTACGCGGGCCGCTACGTGATCGTGGTCGACGAGGACATCGATCCGTCAAACCTCGAGGAAGTGCTGTGGGCCGTGTGTACCCGCTCCGATCCCGCCACCTCCATCGACATCGTGCACCGTGCTTGGAGCACGCCGCTCGACCCGCGCATCCCACCCGAGCGTCGCCAGGTGGCCGACTTCACCAATTCGCGCGGCCTGATCGACGCCACACGCCCCTGGGAATGGTGTGACCAGTACGCTGGGGGTACTTGCTTACGTAAAAATTACGTAAGCCGGCCGTCGGAAAGCTTTCGGTTGCGCGTCTGTCGCCCCCGTCCTAGATTGGATTGTGGAGGTGTAAACGTGAGGCGTATCCCGCGCGCCATTGCGGCGTTCGCACTCGCCGCGCTCTGGACTGCAGGTGTATCCGCGGCACCTGCGACGAGCTTTAGTGGCCAGGCGACACTGGTCAACGCGTCGGTTCCGCTTCTGGGCAAGATCGTCGTCGGCGATACGGGGCCCCTGCCGGCCTCCGGCGGCAACTTGAACAACTCAGTGGCGGTGATCGACCTTCCCGGTTTGTTGACCGCTGAAGTTGGGCAGAGTTCCGCCAGCGGTCAGGGAAACCACAGTAGCTCGAGCGCGTCCCTGACGGACGTTGCCCTGACGGTGCTGGGGATCTCGATCACTGCCACTGCGGTTCAGTCTCAAGCCGAGGCGCGCTGCCAGGCTGGACAACCGCAGGTCAGCGGCAGCTCGCAGCTCGCCGGTCTCGTTATCAACGGCCAATCGATCGCCGTCGCCGCGCCTAATCTCACGGTTGCCTTACCCCTGGGCATCACCGTGGTGGTCAACGAGCAGAAAAGCTCGACCAGCGGCGCCTCCGGCGAAAGTACGGCCAACGCACTGCATGTCACCGCGCTCGGCATCGAGGTTGTCGTCGCCTCGTCGCACGCCGACATCACCTGCGACAAAGGGAAACCCGGGGCATAAAACTGACGCGGTCGGCCGGCCCAGACGGCCGGCCGCGCTCAGTCCAGGACGCCCCCGGCCTGTAGCGTGGAAATCTCGCTGTCTTTCAGGCCGAGCACGTCGTGGAGGATGTCGCGCGTGTGCTCGCCGAGCAGCGGAGCAGCCCGCCCGACTTGCGGTGGCGTTTCGCGCAGCAGAAAGGGCGGCGCCATCACATGCACTCTCCCGAGGACGGGATGCTCGACCACCCGCCAGGCATACAGCTGCAGCTGCGGATCCGCGAACAGGTCGGCCATCGAGCTCACCGCCGCGACGCGCAAGCCTCGTTCGCGCAACACCGCCACAACCTCTTCACGCGATCGATCGCGGGTCCACTCGCCGATGCGCGCGTCGAGCTGAACCTCGTGCGCCTTGCGACCGAGGACCGTGTTGAAGCGCTCGTCGAGCGCCCACGCGGGGGCCCCGATGGCCGAGACGAACGACCGCCACTCGGCGTCAGTCCAGATGCTCAGCGCACACCAGCGTTCCTCGCCGCGACACGCGTACACGCCATGTGGCGCTGCCGACGGGTGCCGATTGGCCTGCCGCGAGGCCACCCGCCCATTGGCGAAGTAGTCCAGCATTGCCGGCGCCAGGAACTGCAGCCCGGCCTCATACTGCGACAGGTCGATGTGCACACCGCGTCCGGTGCGCCGCCGCTGTGCCAGGGCCGCCAGCACCGCGATTGTCCCGTAGCCCACGGCGATGTAGTCGATGTACGGGCCGTACAGCAGCACCGGCGTTCGATCGGGCTCGCCCAGCAGGTGCGTGAACCCGCTCAGCGCGGTCAGCTGACTGCCGAAGCCGGGCTGCGCCGCGCGCGGGCCAGTCTGGCCCTGGTTGCACGTGCTGAACATCACCAGGCAGGGATTCAGCTCGATCAGGGTGGCAAAGCCGAGCCCGAGTCGCTCCATGGTGCCGGGCGTGAAGTTCTCCACGACCACGTCTGATCGTTCGATCAGCTGACGCGCGAGCTCTTGGCCGCGCTCCGTCTTCAGATTGAGGGTCATGCTGCGCTTGCCGTCGTTGAAGTAGCTGAAGATCCCCGCGCGCTCGACGCCGGGCACGTTGTGCTGGAAGGGTGGGTAATGCGTCCGGAAGCCGTCGAGCCGCCGCCGTGACTCGATGCGGATCACGTCAGCGCCGTAGTTGGCCAGGTATTTGCCGACCACCGGCCCGGCGGCATAGCCGCCCAACTCGACGACGCGAGTGCCAGCCAGAGCCGAGGTCACACCACCCCGGCCGAGCGCAGCGTGGCCACGTCGTCCACGCCGAGGCCGAGCTGCTCGCCGAGAACCTCGAGGTTGTGCTCGCCTGCACGCGGAGCGCGGCGGCGCAGCGGCGGCCGCTCTCCATCGAACAGCGCGAACGAGCCGGGCAAACACAGCTCGCCACCCCACGGCGTATCGATGGCTTGCCAGAACCCGCGACTTGCCAGTTGAGCGTCGCCGGCCATCTCGTCGACAGTCGACAGCGGGTAGCCGAGCATGTTGCGCGCGCTCACGCCATCAAAGAACTCCGCTTTCGACAGGCCGAGGAAGAAGGGTGCGACGGCGGCCTCAATCTGCTCGACGACCTCCTGTGCGCAGGTCGCAACGTCGAGCGCATCCCAGTCCAGCGTGCGCAACAGAT
>VBGG01000574.1 GCA_005883405.1 Chloroflexota bacterium
AACGTTAGTTCGTCAGGAGGTATCGAGCCGGCGCAGGGTGCGGCGGCGGTGCGAGCAGTAGGCGGCGTAGTTGTGGCGCTGAATCCAGTCGATGAGGGCGATGGCCGTCTTGGCGTCCAAGTGCCGCTTGGGGAGCACCACCACCATCAGCTGGCGGACTTGGGGCACGGTCAGCGCGGGTGATTTTTTTTCCCAACCGACACCGCAGCCGAACCAGGAAGTGATGCGCCAGCAAGCTCAGGGTCAGGTGGTGGTGCCAGCCGACCCAGCCGCGCACTTCGTAGTGGTCCATGCCCAGGTCACGCTTGCATTCCAGGATGGCCGACTCGACCGGCCAGCGCATCCCACTGACCCAGATCAGTCGCTCCCGCGGCGTCTCGGGCGGTGCGTTGGACAGATAGGTCTTCACCTCAGGCGGAGTGTCCCGCGTGCGGCGCATCACAATCCAGACGTCCGGGCCGGGCAAGCCGTCCCGCACCGCCACGGCCCGCACGAACGCGAAGTCAGCCACGATCGGGCCCTTGGCGCCTTCTTTGATCTGGGCCAGCATCCACTGCTCGGCCGGCACCTGCGCCGCCACCTGGTCGACCCGCACCGGCTCGGGCTGGCCGGGCACGACCCGCTCCCGCGTGGGTGGCCGGCCGGTCTGCTTGGCCGCGGGCACCCACGTGCCCGGTCGCTCCAGCCAGACGCGCGTGTCGTGGGGCACCTCCGCGAAGTACCACAGGCCACGGGCGGCGACGCGGTCCAGCAAGGCCGGATCGTAGCCAAAGTGCTCGTCGAAGGTCACCCACTGGAAGGGCAGCACCCCACGCTGGTGCAGGGTGTCGATCAACTCTCCCGCCAGTTGCGGCTCGGTGCGAAACGGCGTCTGGTCCGGAATGCCGCACGCCTGCCAGCGCTCCTGGTACGCCTCGCTCCACCACCGCTCGGGGAGATACAGGCGACGATCGACCAGGGTGTAGCCCTGCTCAGAAGCATAGGCGGCCACCACGCTGGCCTGGCAGTTGGCCACCTTACCGAGTGCCCCGCACCACAGGCGCGCCACGCCGACGGAGTGCCCGCCTTGCTTGGGAAAGTCGCAGCCGTCGAGGATCAGCACGCCGGTGGCCGCGTCGCCGAGCGTCTCGGCCACCAGGCGCTGATGCTGCTGCAAGACGGCGTCGTCGTCCCAGGCACCCGCACTGATGAACTGCTGCATGGCCTGGACGTTGCCGCCCTCGAGCGCCAGCGCCATCGGCTCAACCGACTTGCGCTCCAGGTCCAGCAACTGGCCCTGCAGATACTTGAGTGCCCACTGGCGCTGCTCTTCGCGTCGGAACAGGGGGGCGAACAGCGCGTGGTAGGCGACCAATTCGTTGGCCAGTTCTTCGATATCGCGCGGTGCCAGGTTGTTCCCCGGCGGCCAACCCGAGGGCGGCGGGGCGGCGGCCGGTATGGTCAGCGACATGCTTCGCTTCCTCCGGCCCAGCCCTGCATAATTCGTGCCAAGTAACGTTGTAATACTAGTTTCTGGTGCAAAACTCCTCCGCCGCGACTTGCCAGAATGAGACCTACTACAGGTTGTGGGTGGCTGCCG
>VBGG01000014.1 GCA_005883405.1 Chloroflexota bacterium
AGCGTGCGGATGCGCGGACCGCTGGGTTTTGCGGACGGCGCCGCGGGCGCTTTGGGCATCGCGTCGACAACTGTACCCAAGCCGGCGCGCCCGCGGCAGCAGTTGACATCGTCAACTAATTGCTTGACACTGGCAACTATCCCGCCAATGGCCGCCGACGCCAGAGACGACCTCGAGCGTACCGTGGATGCCGTGCGCCGCTTCAATCGTCTGTATACCCGGCGCATCGGCGTCCTGCGGCGCGACTACCTGCACAGTCCCTTCTCGCTGGCCGAGGTGCGCGTGCTGTACGAGCTGGCCCACCGCGAGCACACCACCGCCAGCGAGCTGGCCTGCGAGCTCGACCTGGACCTGGGTTATCTGAGCCGCATCCTGCGCAACTTCCTCAAAGGCGGCCTGCTCGACAGACGGCGGTCCGAGCGCGACGGGCGCGAGCAGCTGCTGAGCCTCACGCCGCGCGGCCAGGCCACCTTCGCGCCGCTCGAGGCCGGCGCGCGTGAGCACATCGGCGCCATGCTCGACCACGTGCCCGCTGCCCAGCAGCAACGCCTGGTCCAAGCGATGGGCACCATCGAGCTCGCGCTCGGCGAGCCTGCCGCGGGCGCCAGCGACTGCGTGCTGCGTCAGCCACGCCCCGGCGACATGGGCTGGGTGATCGAGCGGCACGGCGCGCTGTACGCCGAGGAGTACGGCTGGGACGAGCACTTCGAGGCGCTCGTGGCCAGCATCGTCGCCAGATTCGTCGATCACTTCGACCCCGAGCGCGAGCGGTGCTGGATCGCCGAGCGCCATGGCCAGCGTGTGGGATGCATCTTTCTGGTCAAGGCGACAAAGACGATCGGCAAGCTGCGCCTGTTCCTGGTCGAGCCCGAGGCGCGCGGGCTGGGCATCGGCGGCCGTCTGGTGGACGAGTGCATCCGCTTCGCGCGTGCCGCCGGATACCGCAAGATGCGGCTGTGGACGCAGAGCAACCTGCTGGCGGCGCGCCACATCTACACCTGCGTCGGGTTTCGGCTGCTCGAGCAGGAGCCGCACCAGAGCTTCGGCCACGACCTGGTCTCGGAGACCTGGGAGCTCCGCCTGTAGCGGCTGCGCGACCCGGAATTGCATTCCGGTTGCCTGGCGCCGCATTGCTCGTATTCGCGCCGCGTGCAGCGTATAGTGGGCGCCCCGCAGGCAAGCCGACCGTCACAGGAGCGGCAGCCGCTCCTCGTGTACATAGATGCTGGCAGACATCCCACGCAATCGACAGGCGGATCAGTCGCACCCGAGCCACGCGCTCCCTTCGGCGCCGACGTGGCAGCCGCTTGATGTGCTGGAGCTGGCGCAAGAGGCGATCGTGGTCCGCAATGCCGACGGCGGCACCATTCGCTTCTGGAATCGGAGCGCCGAGCTGCTCTACGGCTGGAGCCGGCAGGAAGCTCTCGGCCAGGTCGCGCACCGCCTGCTGGCGACGCAGTTCCCGTTGCCCCTGTGCCAGATCGAGGCCGAGCTGCGCGACACCGGACGCTGGCAAGGCGAGCTGATCCACACCACGCCGGACGGGCGCCGCCTGACGGTGGCCAGCCGCTGGATCCTGCAGCGCGACGAGCAGGGTCGGCCGAGCGCGTGCGTTGAGCTCGGCACGGACGTCACCGATCGCGGGCTGGCAGCCATCATCGCGTCCGCGTACGACGCGATCTACGGCAAGGACCTGGACGGAACCATCACCAGCTGGAACCCGGCCGCCGAGCGGCTCTACGGCTACGCCGCCAGCGAGGCCATCGGCCAGTCCATCGAGCTGATCGTGCCCCCCGACCGGGTGCAGGAGCTGGCAGGCCTGATGCGGCGTTCGCACCAGGGCGAGCGCATCGAGGACTGGGAAACCGTGCGGCGGTGCAAGGGCGGGCAGCTGGTCGACGTCTCGATCAGCATCTCGCCGCTCACCGATGCCACCGGGCGAGTCGTGGGGGCCGCGACGATCACCCGCGACATTTCCGAACGCAAGCGCGCTCAGCGGTGGCTGCGCGAGAGTGAGGAGCGCTTCCGCACGGCCTTCGACCAGGTGGCCGTCGGCATGGCGCATCTCGCGCCAGACGGGCGCCGGCTGCAGGTCAATCAGCGCTTCTGCGACCTGCTGGGCTACACGCGGGAGGAGCTACTTCACGGTACGTTCCAGGAGCTGACCCACCCCGACGATCTGCCCAGAGATCTCGATCACCTCCAGCGGCTGCTGGCGGGTGAGATCACCTCCTATCAGCGGGAGAAGCGCTACCTGCGCAAGAACGGCTCGATCATGTGGGCCAACCTGATCACCACGCTGGTGCGCGGGGTTGAGGGCGAGCCGACCCACTTCGTCGCGGTAATCGAAGACGTCACCGAGCGTAAAGAGGCGGAGGCAGCCCTGCGGGCGAGCGAGCGCCGCTACCAACGGCTGATCGACTCGAACATCGTGGGAATCACCATCAGCGACCTCGACGGACACATCATGGACGCCAACGACGCCTTGCTGCAGCTGGTCGGCTACAGTCGCGAGGACCTGGAGCGCGGCCTTCTGCGCTGGGATGTGCTCACGCCGCCCGAGTACCTTCCGCTCGATGATCGCGCGATCGCGCGGGCGCGCCGATCCGGGGCGGCCGCGCCGTGGGAGAAGGAGTACATCCGCAAGGACGGCACGCGCGTCCCGGTGCTGATCGGGTTCGCGGTGCTCGACGAGGCGGCCGGTACGATTGTCGCCTTCATCCTCGACCTGACCGAGCGCAAGCAAGCAGAGAACCGGCAGCGGGCGCTGGCGGAGGCGTCGCGCGCCTTCACCGCCGTCAACTTGCAGCTGCCGGTCCTCTTCGACACCGTCGCGCAGTATGTTGCCGAGCGACTCGGGGACGGTAGCGTGCTGTACGTCCTCTCCGAAGACGGCGAGCGTCTCGAGCCGATGAGCCTGTACGATCCTGACCCGGATGCTCGGGCGATCGCGCGCGAGCTGTTCGCAGAGGCGCCGCGGCGAACTAATGAAGGGCTGGTCGGCCGCGTCATTGAGACCGAGCAATCACTGCTTATGGCGCAGCTATCCAGCGACGAGGTGCGCCTGCTCGCCAGACCCGACCAGTGGCCAGTCCTGGAGCGATTCGGCATACACAGCTTCGCGGCTGCCCCGCTGTGCCTGAAGGGCCGCGTCGTCGGTGTGCTGGGTGTCTGGCGCCGAACGCCGCGCCAGCCGTACACCGCCGACGATCTGGTACTGCTGGAGGACCTCGCCGACCGTGCCGCGCTGTCGATCGACAATGCGCGGCTCCACCAGCATGTGGAGGCGGCGGTGCGCGTGCGCGACGACGTGCTGGGGGCGGTGTCGCACGATCTCAAGAACCCGATCACGGCGATCAAGTTCGAGTCGCAGCTCCTTGCGCGACGGGTCGAGCGGCGCGGCATGGTCGATCCGGAGTCGCTGGTTGAGGGCTTGCGACACATCGACGCGATGACCAGACGCATGACGGGCTGGATCGACGAGCTTCTGGACGTCGCGCGTCTGCACACCGGCCAGGAGCTCGCCCTCGAGCGCGCGCCAACCGACCTGGTCGAGCTGGCGCGGCAGGCCGTGAGCGACCACCAACGGGCCGCGCCGCAGCACCGCCTGAACCTGACCACCGCCGTCGGCCAGCTTGTCGGGGCGTACGATGCGCCGCGGGTGCGGCGGGTGCTCGACAACCTGCTCAGCAACGCCGTCAAGTACTCGCCGGCTGGCTGCGACGTCGGGCTCGAGCTGTCACGCGTCGAGAACGCTTCCGGAATGTGGGCCGTGCTACGGGTGGTCGATCGAGGCATGGGCATTCCGGCCGCCGATCAGCCGCGGATCTTCGAGCGTTTCCAGCGGGGCGCAAACGTCATCGGGCGGATCGCCGGCACGGGTATCGGGCTGGCCGGTGCGGCACGGATCGTGGAGCTGCACATGGGTCGCATCGAGGTCCACAGCCAGGAAGGCGAAGGGAGCACCTTCACCGTGTGGCTCCCGCTCGCCGCGGCCACACCCTCGGCCACGCCGTAGACGATCGACCGAATGACGGGCGGTTCAGGGTTCGCGGGCGCTGGCCGGCAGTTCGGCGACGAGCTCTTCGGCGGAGGCGCTGTAGCGGTCGAAGGCGTCGCGCAGGTGCTGGGTCTGGTAGTGGGCGTAGATGCGCTTGGTGGTGTCGGGCGAGGCGTGGCCCAGGATGTCCTGGACTTCGGACAGGCTGGCGCCGCGGTTGAGCAACACGCTTGCCTTCGAGTGGCGGAAGTGGTGCGTCGTGGCTGGCACGCCCACCGCTTTGGCGTAGCGCTTGACGATGGCCCACACCGATTGCGGCGACAGGCGCCAGCGCACGCCGCCGTGGCCGGGCGACTGCCCGCGGCGGTTGTCGTGCCGTAGAAAGACCGGCGCGAGCGTGTCGGCGCGCGCCTGGAGGTAAGCGCGGATCGCTGCCTGCGTCTGGGCGTCGAAGAACACCACGCGTTCCTTTTCGCCCTTGCCGGTGATGAGCGCACGATCGCTCGAGCCGTCCTGGACGTCGAAGCGGTCGAGCCGAGCCACCTCTTCGCGGCGCATACCGGTGCAGAACAGCGTCAGCATCAGCGCGCGGTCGCGCAGCACCTCGAGGCGGCGG
>VBGG01000575.1 GCA_005883405.1 Chloroflexota bacterium
CCTGCCCTCTCCCAAAGGGAGAGGGGGTCGGACTGATAGCCGCTGGCTGGCGCTAGGGTTTATCGCGCTGGCGCAGTTGATGGTGGCGCTCGACGCCACGATCGTGAACATCGCGCTGCCTACTGCTCAGAGCTCGCTCCAGTTCTCCGACGCCCAGCGACAGTGGGTCATCACCTCGTACACGCTGGCCTTTGGCGGCCTGCTGCTGCTCGGTGGCCGCGTGGCCGACGCCGTGGGCCGCAAGCGCGCCCTCCTGTTCGGCCTGGCAGGCTTTGCGGCGGCCTCAGCCGTGAGCGGCGCCGCGGTCAACCTGCCAATGCTGCTGGCTGCCCGTGCGCTGCAGGGTGCCTTCGCCGCGATCCTGGCGCCAACCGCCCTGTCGCTCCTGGCAGTGACGTTCACCGAGCCAAAGGATCGGGCGCGCGCGTTCGCGGTCTACGGTGGCATCGCCGGCAGCGGCGGCGCCGCCGGGCTGGTACTGGGCGGAGCGTTGACCCAGTATCTGGACTGGCGCTGGTGCCTGTACGTCAACATGCCGATCGCCGCCGTCGCCGCCCTCGGCGTGTGGCGCCTGCTCGCCGACGCTCATCCACCGAGCCGACAGCGCTTCGATCTGCTCGGCGTTCTGCTCGCCAGCGGTGGCCTGGTCGCGCTCGTCGACGCGTGTACCGAGGCGGTGTCCCAGGGCTGGCAGGCCCCGTGGGTGATCAGTTTGCTGGCGATCGGAGTGGCGTCGCTGGCGCTGTTCGTCGGGTGGGAATCGCGTACGGCGACACCGCTTCTGCCGCTGCGCATCCTGTTCGACCGCAACCGTGGTGGTGCATACCTGTGCGCCGCGCTGGCGATCGCCGGCATGTTCGGAGCGTTTCTCTTCCTCACCTACTACCTGCAGGTCGTCTCGCGGTACTCACCACTCCAGGCCGGTCTGGCCTTTCTGCCGCTGTCGGCCGCGGCCATGCTGGGCTCGGGAGCAATCGCCAGCCAGCTGCTGCCGCGAGTGCCGCCGCGCGCACTGATGGTGCCTGGCTTTCTGGTCGCCGCCGCGGGTATGACGCTGCTGACGCAGCTGCAGGTGTCAAGCGGTTACGTGACGCACATCCTGCCCGCGGAGATCCTGTTGGGTCTGGGTATCGGCTGTGTCATGGTGCCGGCAAGCAGCCTGGCCACCGGCAACGTCGATCCGCGCGAAGCGGGCATCGCATCCGCAACGCTCAACGTGGCGCAACAGGTCGGCGCCTCCGTTGGCGTCGCCCTGCTCAACACGCTCGCGGCTACCGCCACGAGCGTGTATCTCGCTACAGCTCCCGCGGCCACGCGCGCTGACGGCCTGGTCCACGGCTATGCCACCGCCGCGAGCTGGGGCGCGGCGATCCTCTTCGGCGCCAGCCTCGTGGCGCTGGGGCTGATCGACGCGCGCGCGCAGCAGCACGCACGCGGGGCGTAGCTCTGTTCAGTTGTAGCGCGCGAACCGAGGTCAGGCTGGGGTGAGCTGGCGCGCCCAGAGGCGCTCGCTCGCGAGACGGGCGCCCTCGGCCATCGAGCGGAACTTGGCCCAGGTGATGTCGGGATCGACTGTCGAAAAGCCGGCGAAGGTGCCGAAGCCGCAGTCGGACCCGGCCATCACGTTCTCACGTCCGACCGTTTGCGCGTATCGCTCGATGCGCTGGGCGACCAGGTCCGGGTGCTCGATGTAGTTGTTGGTCGAATCGATGACGCCCGGGATCAGCACCTTACCATCGGGCAGCTTTACTTCTTCGAACACCTGCCATTCGTGCTCGTGGCGCGGGTTGCAAGCCTCCAGCGAGATCGCGCTCGGCCGCGCACTCAGCACGATGTCGATGATGTCGCGCAGGGGCACGTCGCGATGATGCGGTCCTTCGTAATTGCCCCAGCACAGGTGCATGCGCAGCTGCTCGGGCGGGATTTCGGACACCGTGAAGTTCAGCGCTTCGACGTTCAACGCCGCCTGTCGCCGAAACTCCTGGAGGCTGGCCTGACCGAACTGGATGTGGCGGCCCATCGCCAGGTCAGGACAGTCGAGCTGCAGCACGATGCCGGCCTGGGCGATGGCGTTGTATTCCTCCTTCATCGCCCTGGCGATCGCCTCGAGATACGCCTCGCGCGATGGGTAGTATTCGTTGCCCAGGAACAGCGCGATGACGCCTGGCGAGGCGGCGCTCATGAATATGTCGCTCGGCTCGCGCCCGGCGATGGCTGACTTGAGATTGGCGATGTCCTTCTGGACCGCCTGGCGGTCGGCGACTTCGATTGGACCCGTGCACGCCGGCAGCTTCATGTCATTGATGGCACGATCGCCCATCACTCGCTGCGCGTAATTGGGGTACTCGAACAGGTCAGTCGGTCCGATGTTCCCGCCCTGGGCCATCGTCTGGGTTCCGCCGAAGCCAGTCAGACGCTCCTTGACGTACGTCGAGTAGCCGATTTTGCTCATCTCGCCGTCGTTCAGAACGTCGACGCCGGCGTCGCGCTGTTTGGAGACCACGTCGTTGACCGCTGAGCGCACCTCGGCCTCCAGCGAGCTCGCGTCAACGGGACCGCCGGACTCTCTGGTGAACATCAGCTCCACCAGGCTCCGCGGCCGCGGCAGGCTGCCGGTATGCGTCGTGAGAATCCGATCCGTGCTGCGTTGCATGGCTCGCGTACCCCCTTGGCGCATCCCGTAGCGCCGCGGGCGATTGTAGTCGAACTACGATAGGCGGAATGCTCCACTTCCGCCAAAGGACCCTATCCCGTGACGTACTCACCCCAAGCGCCGGCGCGTACGCCTGCCCAGGCCTGGCCGAGCCTATCTTCTCGAGAAACCTGGCCAGACACGCGGGCCACCTTGCACATGTGGACCCAGATCGTGGGCAAGATCCGCCTGGCGCTGAGCCCACCCCAGAACCACTACTGGCACAGCGCCCTGTACGTCAGCACGCATGGACTGACGACCTCGCCGATGCCCTGTGGATCCGAGCTGGTGCAGATCGACTTCGATTTTCACAAGCATCGCCTGCTGATCGACACCAGCTGGGGGGCATCGGCGGCGGTGCGACTCGAGCCACGCAGCGTGGCGGATTTCTACGCTGAAGCGATGACCGCCGTGCACCGATTGGGCATCGACGTGAGCATCTGGGCGACACCGGTCGAAGTGGCCGATCCGGTGCCATTCGAACAGGACACCGTCCACGCCAGCTATGACCCGGCCGCCGTGCAGGACTTCTGGCGTGCGCTGGTGCAGGTAGATCGCGTCTTCAAGCAGTTCCGTGGACGATTCCTCGGAAAAGCCAGCCCGGTCCACTTCTTCTGGGGCGGTTTCGACCTGGCGGTCACCCGTTTCTCGGGTCGTCGCGCTCCCATGTGGAAAGGCGCAACCCTGAACGTCCATCCGCACGTAATGCACGAGTCGTACTCGCACGAGGTGAGCAGCGCCGGCTTCTGGCTGGGGACCGAGAGCGTACCGGCGGTGTTCTACAGCTATGCGGTTCCCGAGCCGGACGGCTATCGCGGCGCCCCGGTCGAACCCGGCGGCGGGGCCTATAGCCAGGAGATAGGCGAGTTCATGCTGCCGTACGAGGTCGTCCGCACCGCGCCCGTGCCTGACGACGCGCTGCGCGCCTTTCTCGAGAGCACTTACGCGGCCGCCGCCGATCTGGGCCACTGGGACCGAGGCCTGCTGGAAGAGCGGCCGGCCTGCGACTGTGCTGAGCTGCCGCCCGGCGCGCCAGTCTGAGGCTCCCTCTCCCTCTGGGAGAGGCGGTCACGACTCCTTCAGCGCCTGCTCGGCTCGCTCGACGTCGCGCTGCGCGGCGGCGTGGTGCTGCTCTGCTTCGTCCCGACGCCGCGTTGTGGCGCGTTGGGCTTCGTCGACCGCGGCGATCTCTTGTTCGAGTTTGCGAAGCTGCTCTTTGAGCCCGTCGAGGTGCTGGCCGAGGTCCTCGCGGCGCTGCTGTGCGGCGGCGACCTCGCGCTTGCGCTCGGCCAGCGCACCAGCAGCGGATTCGAGTGCCGCCCGAGCCTCACGGAGACGTGCTTCGGCGGCCTCGCGGCGCTCGCGCGCACGCCGGGCCTCTTGCGTTGCAAGGTCCTCGGCCTGGGTCGGTGGCGGCGCGGTCTTCTCGTCGGCCAGCCCAGGCGAACGGGCCGCCGGGGTTGGCGCGCGAGTCGGGGCCGCTCCCGACGGCAGGACCCCGAAGCCGGCGTAGGAGGCCGGCTTTACCAGTCGTCCGCTGCGCACTTCGTCGGCGACCTCCGGATTGGCCAGGGCCGCGGCGAGGGTCTCCTGCGCCTCGCGTGCCGTGGCGTCGGTGACCCTCACGCCGGACTGCGCGGCCAATGCCTGCGCCTGGCGCAGCAGGGCCGACTCCAGCTGCCGACGTTGAGCGGTGAGGCCGCGGAGCTCTTCGCCGGACGCGCCGGCCTGAGCGCGGCTCAACTCGGCGGCGAGCTCGAAGAGCTGTTGCATGACGTCGCGCTGGCCGCGCCACAACAGATTCACGAGCCACGCGCTCTGCGTTGGTTTGCGTAACTTGTTCAGCTCTCGCGCGAGCTCCGGCCGACCGTCGGCGCGCGCCTTGCGGACCTGCTCGTCGCGCGCGGAGGCAAATTCGTCCGGCCGTGCGGCGTACAGCTCGTCGGCGATGCGCTCGAAGTCCGGATCAGCGCTTATGGGGTGTAGTTCTATCTCCCCCGACGCTACTGACGCGCGAGCCAAGCCGGAGCGTCGTCCGCTACGCTGACGGCGTCGTGAGCCGCGTCACGATCCCCAGGTCGGCGACTCTGGCGCTGCTGGCGGGCGCCACGGTGCTGTCGCGGCTGCCGTTTCTGACGCCGCGGCTCGCCCACTGGGACGCGGTCAACTACGCGCTGGGGCTGCACGACTTCAACGTCGCTGCCCACCAACCGCATCCGCCGGGATCGCCCTATTTCATCTTGCTCGGACGTGCTGCCCTGGCGATCACTGGCGACGACAACTCCGCGCTCATCCTGGTCTCGCTCATCGCCTCCGCTGGCGCAGTGATCGGCGAGTACGCTCTGGCGCGCATGGTATTTGGGACACGCGCGGCGCTCCTTTCGGCGCTGGTGTTGATGACCCAGCCGGTCTTCTGGGGCTACGGGACGATGGCAACGTCGTGGACCCTGCTGGCGTGCCTGGCGATAGCCACCGGACTGGCATGCGCCGCGCTGCTGCGGGGCAGACGGTCGCTCGTCATTCCGTCCGCGGTGCTGCTCGGCATTGCGAGCGGATTCCGATTGGACGTGACCGTTTTTCTGGGTCCGCTATGGCTGTTCGCGGTGTGGAGGGCCGAGCCAGATCCACGTCGTCGATTGATCGCGATCGGGCTCGCCACCGGCGGAGTGCTGGTCTGGCTGGTGCCGGTGGCGATCGATGCCGGCGGACTCAGCGCCTGGTCGGAGCGGACGCTGGCGCTGTTGCCATCCACCGACGCGTCGTCAGCCGCGCTCGCGCGTCAACTGGCCGCGAACACCGCGATCAGTTTTGGCACTCTCGCGTTCACTATCGGCCCGGCGCTATTGCTGGCCGCGGCGTGCGATTGGCGCAAGGCGACGTGCTGGCTGCGCAGCTCGTCGCCGACTCGTGCCGGCGTCTTCTGGATCATCTGGATCGCCCCGGCATTCGTTTTCCTGTGGCTGGTCGATTCGACCGAGCCAGGTCACGACCTGATCTTCGCTGGGGCCCTGTGCGCATTGGCTACAGGAGCCCTGGTTCAGACCGCGCGAAGTCGCTCGCGCCTGGTGGTCGCCGGTGGCGTCCTGGTGGCAGCACAGGCGCTGGTGTTCCTGTTTGCCGCTCCGGTGCTCAACAGACCCCTGGCGTGGACCGCGGACTCCATGCTGCTCAACGTCACCGCGCCTGGACTCCGCCAGCAGCAGGCGTCGCTTAGCGCCGCGTTGCGCACCATCCGGACCGAGTTCGACCCGGCTGACACGCTGGTCGTGACCGTCACGGACCAGGACCCCTACCGCTTCATGATGTACTACCTGCCCGACTACGCGGTGATCAGGCTCGATCCGCGCGCCCAGCGCGTGATGACCGCGCGCGACCGGCGGCAGGGCAATTGGCAGCCGGAGTCCGGCTGCCTGTTCGATGTCGGTGGACTGCGGCACGCGGTTTGGGTCCTCTCGGCCAGCTCGGACATCCGCCTGGTTCCGGCTGGCGCCCGGCTGGACTCAACCGTCGATACGACTCCGTTCCAGGTGTGGGTGGAGCCAGCTCGCGCCGACTCGCTGGACTATCTGGGTTTCAAGCTGACCGGTTCGTGCGGCGTGTTCTCAGCGTCATCATCACCGGATGACGCGCCCGCAACGTGACGACCGGCAGCGGCTCCACCGGCCCTGTCCGATCCGTCAGCTCGAGCTTGAAGCGCTGAGCGATCGTCGCCAGGAGCAGCATCGCCTCGAGCTGGGCAAAGGCACTGCCGATGCACACCCGCTGTCCGGCGCCAAACGGCAGGTACGCTCCGCGCGGCAGGCGCTGGACCAGTCCATCCGCCCAACGCTCCGGACGGAACTCCTCCGGTTGGTCGAAGAAGCGCGGATCGCGATGAAGCACCCACGGGCTGATCAGAATCGTGGACCCCTTGGCGACTGGCTGGCCACCAATCTCGGTGTCGCGTACGGCCTCGCGGCCAATCACCCACGCCGTGGGATACAGCCGCAGTGTTTCGGTCACCACGTGCTCGACGTAGCTCAGCTGGAACGTGTCGGCAGCGGTTGGCGGACGACCACCGAGGACTGCATCGACCTCCGCGTGCAACGTCGCTTCGGCTTGCGGATGTTGCGCCAGCAGCACCCACGCCCACATCAGCGCCAGCGCAGTCGTGTCGTGCCCGGCCAGCAGGAGCGTCATCACCTCATCGCGCAACTGTCGATCGGTCATCCCGCTGCCGGCTTCGTCGCGCGCCGCCAGGAGCATCCCGAGCAGGTCGTTGCCGTCGTCACCGCTCGCCCGTCGTTCGCCGATGATCCGGTACACCAGTCGCTCCAGGTCGCCCACCGCACGTCGGTAGCGACGATTGCCGGGACTTGGGAAGCGATCCGGCAGAAGGATCATCATCGTGAACAGTCGTGAGCGGAAGTGCTCCACGAACACCCGGTTCGTGGCGCGGATGCGTGACAGGTCCTCCCCGACTTCCGTTCCGAACAGCGTCCGGCCGACGACCTGCATGGTGAGCTCGATCATCTCCTGCGAGACGTCGCGCATCTCGTCCGCCTTCCAGCCATCGAGCGCGGCCAGCGTCGTGTTAACCATCGTCTCACCCATCGCGGCGATCCGCTGGCGGTGGAATGCCGGTTGCATCAGGCGGCGCTGCCGCAGCCAGAAATCGCCTTCGGTCAGCAGCAGACCGTTGCCGAGCAGCGATCCAAGCCGTCGCGCTCCCACGTGCTTTCGGAAATCGTGGTTGCGCGTGACCAGCACCTCTTCGACCAGGTCGGGATGGTTGACGAGGACCGCGCGTGTCAAACCCAGCCGGACGCGGACCATGTCACCGTAGTCGCGAGCGCAGCGGGTCAGCAGCCCAAGCGCATCGCGGCTCAACTCGGGCAGCAGACCGAACACGCCGCCGCGGGGCGCCTCGCGCCCGATCGAGACCGGGGCAACGCCCGAATCCGCGGCGACTGGTCGGCTGGTGGCAGTGGTCACGCGTGCGCGATCAGAATACGCCATCGCCTCGGCGACCGCGTGCGATTCGCGGCCGCCGAGAGCCTTCGCGTTTGCGGAGAACCGGGACTGGAGCCTACATCACCGGGAAGGTCTCGTAGACCTCGATCGAGCCCCCGCTCGACAGGATCGGACAGCCCTTGGCCATGGTCGTCGCCGTCGGCATGTCGTCGGCCTTCAGAATCGAATAACCCGTCAGTGCTGAGGCAGCGCCGTCCTTTACCCCGCCGTCGGGCGCCACGCTGGCAGACGCGCCAAAGGGATTGCCTCCGTCGACCAGCGACTGGCCCAACCCGCCGAACCACTGCCCCCAGGCAGCCATGACCTGCTCACGCTCGGCATCGGTCTGCGGCATACCGCCGCCCTTGTAAACGAGAACGAAGTTTGCCATCGCCCCACCTCACCTGTTGGAGTTGCAGGCGAGCGTAGCGCCAGAGTGTATGGCGAGTTTGGCAAAGCGAGTTGTGATCTTTCACAAAGAATCCCCCTAGGAGCGCGGCCGAATGGCTTGTCGAGTTGAAAGTCTGGCGGCCGCGCTCCCAGGCGAGTCTGTCGCTAGCCGTGTCGGGACAGCTCGATCAGGCGTGCCCAGGTCAGCACCTCCACAAGATCGGAGAACTTCGCCAGGTCGCGATCGAGTAGCTCGCCGGCCTTCTGCAAGCGGTACGTGACGGTATTTGGGTGCACCGCCAACTGATCGGCGGCGACGCGCGCAGACATCTCGGCGCGGGCGTAGGCCTGCAGCGTCTCCACCAGGATGCGGTCGGCCGCGGCGGTTGATTCGAGCAACCGCCGACCAGCCGCCGGGATCATGCGCACGGCGGTTCCGTCGACGCGCTGCATGAGGTAGTCGTGTACTGGCGTCTCGAGTAGCACGCAGACCGCAGCGTCTGGAGCCGCGGACTCGAAGGCGCGGCGGGCTTCCTGGTAACCGCGCGCAACCTCGACAAGCCCGGAGCACATGGTGCTGATGCCGGCCGCCCATCGCTCACCGCGTTGCCCAAGCTCGGCGTGCGCCATCCGCACGAGTCGCGCGATAGCAACGGCCCGCGCGCGGGCAAGTGGAGCAATCGATACGACCTCGCCATGACGAATCACCACGAATGGCTGGGCCACACCCATCGCGAGGTGACGTCGCAACGTTTCTGCCGCGCGCGTCTCCGCTTCGCCGGCTGGCGTGTGCGATTCAGACACGCGGCTCATCACCACCACCAGAAAGTCGCCGCCGGGAACCAGCGCGAAGCTCGACGCCAGTCTCAACGTGTCGGTCTGTCGCTCGACGGTGCCCTGCAGGATGTTCTCGAGAAGATCGCGTCGATCCCGGTCCAACTCGGCGAGCATGCTGCGCTGCCGCTCAACGTAGCCTTCGGCCAGAGCCGCGCTGATCACGTCCGTGTAGCTGAGCGTCAGCGTCGTCAGCGCCAGGACGGCATCCAGCGCATCATCGAAACCGGCGAGCAGACGCACCAGCCGTTCCCACACAGTGCGGTGCCCAATCCGATACGAGTGCAGCAGCGCGGTGAGCGGAACCTGCTGGCTGGCGCGCACAGCGCCGCGGGTCTTGACGAATACCAGCTCTTCGCCAAACGGCAGACTCCAGGTACGAATTGCGCGAGCGACCGCGTGTATGTGATCACGACTGTGGGCGAGGACGCTTTCGCGCCCGCCAGGAGCGGCGATGGAGCCGTAGGCCGGAATCTCATCGAATACGGCGCCGGTCATCGACGTCGCCAGATCCTCCGCGTCGGCCTCCAGTCGATCCGCGACCCGCTCGCAAATCGCGCGCGTGACAGCATCAAGATCGGGCAGGCGCCTGGAGCTCGGTCGATCGGCCAGCGTCATTGGCGAGGCAGCGAGGAGGGTATCCTGGCGATGAGCTAAGGTGAAGGACATGCAGGGCGATCAGGCCAGCGACGCTGACCAGACCACCGCCAACATCCGCGCAGCGAAGAACGCGCAGCTCGAGCGGCTGAACTCGGATCTTCGGGTTCTGTCACCTCTCGGCATCGAGCGCGCGGCGTGGGGGTGGGACCGCCACGCGCCCGACAGCTCCGACGCGTTTCGCGCCGCCGAGCGTGCAGCCATCCATGCGATCGAGAACTCGCCTGAGGCTGAGGACTGGGACGAGTGGCGACGACGCCTGTTCCACGAGGTGGAGGGTCAACTGGCGTTCATCGCCTGGCGCGCCGAACATGGCAACCATGCACCGCACGTACACAAGGCTGAGAGGGCCGCGTTCGCGGCGGCCCTGGCCCTGTTCGCCCAACCATGGATCAGCCACGCGCAGTACAGGACGCTGGTAACCGCCATGGCCGAGGCGCTGCCATGGCTGCTGCCCGAGCGCCCCCCCGCCCCCGCGCCGTAGGAGACGTTCCTGATGACACGCTTCAGCCCACTGCTTGCCGAATGGGCCGATCTCGTTGCCGCCGACGGACCGGTCAGCGGCGAGGACCTGGCCGACACCCTCCTGCGGGCGTGCGACGGTCTGTCGGATGAGGTCTTGCGAGCGCTGCCGGCCAGTCCGGATGGCGCCGCGGCGGCGCTGACCAGCGACCGGTTCGCGGATCGTGTCGACGGAGTCTACTTGCCGATCGAGTGGCTGGAGTCCTTCTGCGCGGTGATGCGACTCCCCATCGCCGAGATCGACTCCGGCTGGGACATTTCGGACGGTGAAGATGTCTACTTTTGTCCGCGGACGATGCTGGCCGACGATCCGGATAGTCCGGATGACAGGCGCGCATTTGTGCGCGTGGACCAGATCCGTCGCTGGGAGAGCTAGCACCGGCCGGGTGGAGGCAGGAATGTGGGCGGCGGGTGTGCCGTTGGTCGAAACCACGCGGGGTGGCTGTGTGGAGAGCGTGCACTACGGCGCGATCGCGGTCGTCGATGCGCAGCGTGGCGTGAAGTGGTCCGTCGGCCACGCATCCCTGATGACGTTCCCGCGTTCGTCACTCAAGCCGTTGCAGCTGCTTGCACTGGTCGCCGGCGGAGGCATCGAGCGGTTTGGACTCCAGCCGGACGAGCTGGCCGTAATGGCCGGCAGTCACGGCGGGGAGCCGATGCACGTGGACCGCGTACTGGGCATCCTCCAGAAGATCGACGCGCCGCCATCAGCGCTCGCCTGCGGAGTGGGGACGCCGCTCGACTCGGCAGCCGCTGCTGAGCTGATGCGCGCCGGCAGCGCGGCGACCGTGCTGCACAACAACTGCTCGGGTAAGCATGCTGGCATGCTGGCGCTCGCGCGACTGTTGGAAGCGCCGCTCGAGCGTTACATCGATCCCGACCATCCCGCCCAGATCGCGATCCGGGAGTGTCTGATGGACCTCCTCCAGGTGGATGCGGCGGAGCTTGGCGTCGGGATCGACGGCTGCAGCGCGCCGGCGTACGCGCTGCCGCTGCGCAAGATGGCGCGGGGCTTCGCCATGCTCGGAGATCCGCCCGCCGCGTCGGAGCGCTGGCGGGCTGGGCTGGAGGCGATCGGGAGTGCTATGCGGCGGCATCCGGAGCTGGTCGGCGGGAGCCATGGGCGAGTCGATACGGAGCTGATGCGGCTGGGACGGGGGCTGGTCGCCAAGAGCGGCGCCGAGGGGTACTTCTGCGTTGGACGCGCAGACGGTAGCGGGCTGGCGCTCAAGATCCTGGACGGCGATCCAGGTGCGCGAGCACGCGGCGTTGCCACCGTCATGGCGGTGCGTCGCATGGACTGGATCGACGATACGGACCTCGCTGGCCGGCTGTCAGCCTTCGGACCGCGGCAACCGATCCGCAACCTGGCAGGCCGGCACACCGGGGAGGTTCGGCCGGCCGCTGCGCTTCTCGGCGGCTAGTCTTTACGAAGGCTTCGGGCGCGCTACAGTCGCAGTGTGGCCGTGTTTTCTGAAAAGGAGATCGCGTACCTCGGCAGCCAACGCTTGGGCCGCCTGGCTACCGTTGGCCGCGACGGCGCTCCGCATACCGTCCCCGTCGGCTACCGCTACAACCCCGCCCTGGACACGATCGAGATCGGGGGCCACGCGCTGGGCCGCACGCGCAAGTTCCACGACGTGCAGCGTGATTCGCGCGTGTCGTTTGTCGTCGACGATCTCGCGTCGGTCGATCCCTGGATCGCCCGCGGCATCGAGATGCGTGGCTCGGCTGAGGCGTTGACGTATGGCGGCGAAGCCCTCGGCCGGGGCTTTTCGCCCGAGATGATCCGCGTCTACCCGCGACGGATCATCGCCTGGGGCATCGAGGCCGGCCAGTATTCGGGCGCTAACGCACGCACCGTTCGACCTTAACTTTGCGTAACCCGACTGACCTCGAACCGTTACTGGGCGAGGCTTGCCCGTTGGCGTTTGCGTGCGAGACTGGAATGAGGCCCCGGGGAAATAAATGACGCGTATTCTCGTCGTCGAGGACGACGCGGATGTCCGCTACGTCGTCTCTGACGCGTTGCAAGACGCTGGCTACGTCGTCGCGACCGCGGTCGACGGCGCAGATGCGCTTGACCAGATCGACGAGCACCCGCCTGACGCGATCCTGCTCGATCTGATGATGCCCTCGATGGACGGTTGGAGTTTTCTCGAGGCGATCCAGAGCGACGAGCGCTGCGCCCGTATCCCGATCGGCATCATGTCGGCAGCCCCGATGCTGCGCCACACCGCCGACGCGTGGGGCGTGCACGTGGCGATCGGCAAGCCCTTCGCACTCGACGAGCTGATCGTCCAGGTTGAAACCCTGCTCAATCCGTTGCGCTCACGCACCGAGGTCTAGTTTCGCGATGGCGTTCGGGACGCAGCGGCCGTCGGCGGTTGATTCGACGAACACGCCCCAGCCTGGCACGGGCGTGCCCGGGTCGACCCCGGCGTAGCAGGCGTCCAGCACCAGCGCCAGGCCGCGGAAATCGCGCAACTGCAGGCCCGCCTCGTCCGTGTGTGGATCGACGACGATCACTGACGGCGGCCGTGTGCGCAGATCGCTGATCACCTCGCTCCTGCTCTGATTCGGCCGAGGTGACGTGGTGTTGGTGAACTCGGCGATCACGAAGCGCGTCGCCGGCTGTCGTCCCGAGAGCGCATAGATCTGGCCGGCATTGCCCCAGGCGAAAATCGGACCAGGCGGCGCAACCTGGCGCAGAAACGTGGCGATCTGCTCAGGGTCTGACGGCGTCCCGCGGGGGCCGCGTTCGAACATCGCCCGGCGCACCTCGATCGCCTGGAAGCTGCTCGACAGCACGAAGATCGAGCCAAGCAGCGTAACCAGTCCCAGACGCCCCGCGAGCGGTCGACCTAGCCCCAGGCCGTCTCGGCTGGCTTGCTCCCAGAGGCGACCGATTCCCACGCCGGCCAGCAAGGCCAGGCTGGGCACGACCTGGGCAAACTCGCGGAAGCCGGCGATCGCCGCCAGGCTGAACAGACCCCAGACCAGGAGCAGACGCTGCGGCGGCCGTGTGGGGCCGAGCCACAGCGCCAGGCCGCCGATCAGCGCGCAGACGAAGAGCAATCCCGCGGCCTCAGTGGCAACTCGATCGATGCGCGTGGCCGGCGAGGTGAGGCCGGCGGGTGTTTGCCAGTACCCGATCAGAAACCGCTCGGCGTTGTAGCGCCACGCTTCGTCCAGAAAGCCGCCGAGCGACCCGACGCGCCAGAGGAACAGGCCCGTGGCGGCGGCCACAACGAGCACACCGGTGGTCATGCCGAGGATTCGCCGACGGCCATCGGGTGTTCGCAACGCGGCCGGCAGGGCGTAGGCGAACAACGCCAGCAACGTAAGCAGCCCGGGCTGCTTCGCCAGGCCTGCCAGGATGCCCGATGCGCCCGCGACGATGGCCCAGGTGTGTTGGCTGGATCGGCGGTCGAGGCTGCGGATGAACGCGTACACCGCGAGCGTGCTGGGTACCACTGTCAGCTTGGTCGGGTTGCTGCCCTCCATGCTGATCATCGAGACGTTGGCAAACCACACGACGAACACCGCGGCGAGCAGACCGACCAGTGGCCGCAGGCCGAGGCGCTGGGCGATCGCGTACGCCAGCACACCTGCCACGACGCTCAAACCGAGGTCGATCGCGTGCGCCAGCAGGCTGATGCACGGCTGTGGCGCGAAGGTCCCCCAATTGCCAAGGCACGTGCGTGACCAGTCGGTGCCAGCCAGCGCCTGTACCAGCACCCAGTAGTAGTAGGTCAGCGGTGGATGGACGTCATAGAAGTCGACGTAGGGTCGGGCACCGTCCAGGATCATCCGGCCGTACGTGGCGTACATGCCGGTGTCGGTGCCGATCGGCAGAACGGCCTCGGGCAGCTTGGCCGCCAGTCCGACCAGGACCAGGAGCGCCAGGGTGAGCGCGATCGGCACGCGCCCGATCATCGCGAAGCGCTCAGCCCACGCGCAAGCCGTCCGTTTTCTACAGTGTGATTACGGCCGTGGCTCAGGCGCCTGCCCAGGTGAGCAGCAGGTCGGTGCCGAACCCGGCGGCGAAGCCGAGACACACTCCACACGAGACCAGCTCGGGCACCTGGAAACGTCTGCCGATGTGCAGCAGCTCGGAGACTACGTACAGGATCGAGCCGGCGGCCAACGCGAGGCAGAACACGAAGACCGGGATCGCCTGCACGCTGTAGCCCAGAACTGTGCCCAGAAACGTCGGACCGCCACCGATCAGACCAGCCAGGCCGAGGAAGCCCCACGAAGCGCGCGCCGAGCCGAGGGTCAGGGGAGCGGCAACGCCGAAGCCTTCGGTCGCATTGTGCAGTCCGAAGCCGACGATGAGGATAGTGGCCAGCTCGAGCGCGCCCGAGCGGGAGGCCTGGCCGATCGCCAGGCCTTCGGAGAAGTTGTGGACGCCGATGCCCGTTGCGATCATGAGCGCGAGCTGAAAGGGGCTCGTCTCGTTACTCACCTTGCGGTGGCGGATCAGCAGGCGGTCGACGTACACCAGACCGACCAGGCCGACCGCGAAGCCAACAGCCAGGATCGCCAGCAGCTGGACGAGCTCGGCGGCCTCGCCCTCCCTGGCAGTGTCCAGCGCGGCATTGATCGGCTCGCGGGCTTTGCTGAGGATGTCCCAGAACAGGAAGAGCAGGATGCCCGTGGCGATCGCGTTCAAGAACGCCTGGGCGGAGGGATGTGGCCGTTTCCAGCGCGCCACCGGCAGGCCGAGGAAGATGGTGAAGCCGGCGATCGCGCCGAGGATGACCGTGTCGGTGAGACTCATGCGGGCCCTGACATTAGTCTACGCTAACATCGCAGGTCAACGTCACCTGTGGCCCATTGTTGCGCGCTACTAACCGCCCGCCGACGCTCGCACGCATCTTGGATCCGGCGCCATTTTGTGATGCGGCGGACGACCCGAGACGAGTTGATGCCGAGGATTCGCTAGCGCTGGAACGTGGCGATGAACTGGGCCTGGCCGAGGACGTGGCCCGCGAGCGCATCTCGCACTGCCTCTACGGTGGCGCCGGTTTCGAGTGTCACGAAGGCGTCCTGGGCGTACAGCTCAAACGTGAAGTGGTGCGGCGGGTCGCCTTTGTTGGGGCACGGACGGTCGTAGCCAATCGTCTGATCGCTGTTCTTGCCCTGCTGTGAGCCGTTGGTCAGAACAAGCCGTGCCGGCATGCCCGCGCCGAGTTGCGTCACGCGCCTGGGCATGTTGTAGAGCAGCCACTGCGTGAACGGCTCACTGCCGACCATCACGTCCGTGTCCTGTTCGAGCAGCGCGTATGCGGCCGTCCCTGGCGGCGCGCCCGACCAGGACAACGGCGGGGATGTGCCGAGGCCGTCGCAGGTGAAGTCGGCAGGTAGTGGCCCGCCGACGGGGAACGCCGGGCTCTGGAGCACAAACGCCGGCGCGGCCTGACCATTGCCGTTTCCGCCCGCGGCGAGCGAGCGACCTGGCGATGGTGACGCAATCGCCCTCGCTATCGGCAAGCTTGGCGTCGGACCAGCCGCGGCTGGTCGGCGCAGCGCGGGCGAGGGAGTCAGCTCGGTCGGGGCTGGCGATGTGCCGCAGCCTACGAGGAGCAGCGGCACAAGACCAACGGCCAGCAGCCATCGCAGCACGATCCGCATCGTACCCGCGCTGCGACGGCTGGCTGGTTACCCCTGAGTGATGCTGAAGCTCGCGCCGTCGTTGCCGAGGCCTGATGGCCGGGCGAGCGGCTGGCCGCCGCGGCCGATCATCGTGACTGGTTGGCCGCCCGCGCCAGCGATGGTGACGGTCTGGCCGTCCTTGACCGCCGAAGCCTGGCTGAAGTTGATCGCGCCGAAGTTATCGAGCGGCAGCTGCCTGCCGCGAGCCGCGCTGGGCGCCTCTTCGATCCACTCGGCCGAAGACATCGACGAGGCGTAGTGCTCGGTGACCTGGTAGGTCTGGCCCGTGGTGTTGTTGGTGAATGCGACCTGCCACTGGTCCTGCGTCTGCGGCAACTGGTTGATCGAAACGCTCACCGAGTCGCCGGGATTGATGGTCAGCGGCACGGGGTGGGACGTCTGCGGCAGCGTTTCCACCCACGCCTGGTACTGGGTCGAGCCCGAGCCCGAGACGGTCTGCTGCGTGCCTGCCTGGATGAGGTCGCGGCTCGTGACGCCGCCGATGCCGACCCAGGCGGCGTCGGCGCCGGCGGATGAATCGGGCGTGAACTGGGGCACGGTCCACATGCCGCTGACGCCGCTGAAGGTTCCGCCGGTGGCCGAGTAGCCCGACCAATTGCGCGAGGTGCCCTGGCCGCGCTGCGCGCGGGGCTGCGACGGCTGGGACGGCTGCGACGGCTGGGACGGCTGGGACGGCTGTGCCGGTGGCGCTGGCTGGGCGGCGCCTGGCCCACCGGGGTTGCCGCCTGGTCGGCCCGGGTTGCCGCCGCCAGCGCCACCAGGGACACTCGCGCCGGGCGCGCCTCCGCCCACGTTATCGTCAGGATGCTGATCGTCCGAGACCTTCCATGCGCCGCTGTCCTGCACCAGGGTGTAGACGTTGCGATCGCGGGACTGCTCGGTTGTCCCGTCCGAGTAGGTGGTCGACCAGGTCTCGAACGCGGTCGCCGTGGCACTGCTGCCGTTGACGCTGATCGGGCCCCAGTCGATGTTGAGGAGCTTGATGTCGGTCACGCCATTGGAGTGCAGGTCCTGATTGGTCGAGACCTGCGTCTGGTAGAAGTCGCTGGTCGACGTGTCCTGCATGACCGACGGGTCGTTGCTGGCGAACGCCTGGGCTTGCTCCTCGTCACCGCGCTGGATGACTTGCTGGATGGCCTGCTGGGTCGGATCTGACGCCGTCGGCGCCGTCTGACCCACCGTTGGCCTGCCGCTCGGCGCCGCCACGGGCCCGGTGCGCGGACCAGTGGTGATCGTCGGCGCGATCGTGCCCAGCGGGTTCTGACCCAAATTGGTGACCGCCCAGCGATCGGCGGCGAAGCCGATGAGGACGCCGAACAGCGCCACACCGGCGATGGTCGCGACCACGGCGCCGTTGCGGCGCGGACGAACTGGCGAAACGGGTGGCGCTGGCTGCTCCTGCTGCGTCTCGCCTACGGGTGGCGCTGGTTGGTGCTGCCGGTCGCCTTCGGGTGGCGCTGGTTCGTGCTGCGTCTCGCCTACGGGTGGCGCTGGCTGCTGCCGCGGCTCCGTGGGCGGTTCTGATTGGTTGTCTGGATACATGCCCACAGTCTCGGCCTCACGTATTAACTGCAGGGCAATTACCCGTTAAGCGAGCCGTAAGGGGGCCGGCTGGTATGCGTTTTGCCCGCGAAAGCTTTACATTTCAGGGCACAGACTCTTTTCGAGTTAGGAGAACGACCGATTCCACGTCCACCATTCATCGCACGGCCACCGACCCCAACTGGGCCGCGCACCAATCGCCAAATTCGCGCGGCAGAGGTGCGCGTGCTCGATGCAGAAGGCCAACAGATCGGCGTCATGCCGATCGAGGACGCCATTCGCCGCGCGGAAGAAGCCGGCCTCGACCTGATCGAGGTCGCCGCATCCGCTGAACCGCCGGTGTGCCGTATCGCCGATCTCGGCAAGTTC
>VBGG01000576.1 GCA_005883405.1 Chloroflexota bacterium
CCGTCTGGGGCGTGACCAGGCCGATCTGAGCCAGCAGGTAATCGATCGGCCCGATGTTGAAGTTGTAGAGCCACTTCCAGAGGACGAAGATCAGCGGACCGGGGATGACGGCCGGGATCAACAGGATGAGGCGGTAGGTCGTCGCCAGCGTCGGGTGTGAGACGCGGTCCACCAGGATCGCCAGCAGCATCGGAACGAAGATCATCCCGGGCAGGAACAGCACGGTGAACGTCGCGGCCCGCACCAGCCCGGTCAGCACCAGCGGGTCGGCGAAGGCGTTGGCGTAGTTCAGGAATCCAACCCACTGCGCCGGCTGGTTGCGCAGGAAGTGGTAATCCGTGAAGCTCATCCACAGCACACGGAAGATCGGATAGAGCTGCCAGCCGACGAAGAAGACGAGCGTCGGGATCAGGAAGACCCAACTCGTGGCGTAGCGCGCCAAAACGGCGGCGCGGCCGATGGCCGCGCCCCGTCGGAGATCGAGCGCCGTGGTCGACGCCATGTATTGAGCTTATGCGCTTTTCTTGGCTTCGGCCTGAACCGCGTCCCAGGCCGCCTGCATCGCTTTCTTGGGATCGGCCTCTTCGCCCTTGAGGTACTTCTCCCACATCGGCTGGCCGATCTGGAACTGGCTGAGCCCGAACTTCTGATTCGGGATCGCCTTGGCCACCTTGAGCTGATCGAGGACCAGTGGCACCCAGTCCTGCCACCAGGTCGGCTTGTCCTTGTTCCACTTGTCGTAATACGACTGATAAGGCGGAATCTGCCCGGGGTGGCTGGTCGCGCTGCCGCTGATCGAGTCCTTCCAGATGCCGTCGTTGAACGTGAGCGACTTCATGTACTCGGCGGCCTTCTCCTTGTTCTGGCCGTACTTGAACAGGCAAGCGCCAGTGGTCCAGAAGACGGTTGCCCCCTCACCACCCTTGGCCTTCGGCAGCGGGCCGAGCTGGAGCTTGCTCGGATCGGGCCAGGTCGCCGCGAAGCGCAGCGGTGCGTTCTGGTACTTGACGAAGTAGGTCGCCTGCTGGGCGGCGAAGGCGTCCTCGTCGGGCGTGTTGTTCACGCCGGCGTCGGTCGTACCAGTGGTCAAGATGTTCGGCGCTGACAGGGCCTTCATGTTCTTCATGATCTCCAGCGCCTGCAATGCCGTCTCACTGTTGAAGTCGAAGAACAGATCCGGCGTATAGACCTTGGTGCTGATGCTGTGGGCGATCGGCGCCAGGGAGCGCCAGCCGTGGGCGTCGAACACGATGCCGTAGGGCGCGGCCTTCTTGTCGATGATCTGCTTGCCGTCCGCCAGCAGCTCGTCCCAGGTCGTCGGCATCGCAGTGATGCCGGCCGTGCTGCTCTGGCCGGTGTTCCAGCCCATGGTGATGATGTCGAGCAGGAACGGCCAGCTGTACAGCTTGCCGTTCACCGTGCATTCGTCGCGGATAGAGGGGATCAGGTCGTTCAGGACGTCCTTGGGGATGTAGCTGTCCCACGGCTCGATCACGTCGGCTTGAATAAGCGCGGACATTTCGACAAATGGCGTCATGCCGACATACACGTCCCAGGTGCTGGTCTTATCGCGCGCCTCGGCCACGAAGCGGTCGATGCCGAAGCCCTGGACGGGTGCGATCTGGAAATTGAGTGGCGTGGTCTGCTTGAACGCGTCGTTGACCTGCGGCAACGACGGATGCAGATCGACGATCCACTGGTAGAAGGTCGGAGTGAGCGGCCGCGTTGAGGCCGCCTGAGCGGGCGCGGTGGTTGGCGCGGCGGGCGCCGTCGTTGGCTTGGCGGCGGGCGCCGTCGTCGGAGCCGCAGCCGGCGCGGTGGTCGGCTTGGCGGCGGGCGCGGTCGTGGGCGCCGCGGCGGGCGCGGTGGTTGGCGTGGCGGCGGGTTGCGAGCAGGCGGCCAGCAGGCCACCGAAGACCGGGAGGCCGAGTCCCAGACCGACCACCCGTCTGACCAACGTCCGACGACTGAGCAGCTGGCGGGTCATCGCGTGCGCCTCGGGCCTGGATGGCGATTCCGCATCGGGCATAGCTGAAAACGTCTCCCTTGCGCGCGGCATCCTACGCCTGTTCTGGTCCGAGGTGTCAAGCTTGCAGCTCGCGGCTGAGCCTGTACTGGCCCGCCGTCAGGCCGCCATCGACCGTGAGCACGGCGCCGGTCACGAACGCAGCCTCGTCGGAAGCAAGGAACGCCGCGGCGCTCGCCACGTCAGATGGTACGCCTACACGTCCGACGGGGTACCACGGGCGCAGCCGCTCGAACACGTCTGGCTGACGCGCCAGGCGCGCGGCCCAGATCGGCGTCTGAATCGTGCCCGGGCAGATGACATTGGCTCGCACACCGTCCTGGCCGTAGCGCACGGCCAGGTTCTGGGTCAGATTGATCACGCCGGCCTTGGCAGCGCTGTAGGCCTCCTCGCCGAGACCCGTGAGTCCGTTCACGGACGAGATGTTGACGATCGCGCCGCGCCGCTGCTCGATCATCCGCGGCAGCACCGCGCGAGTACACAGGAACACGCCCTTGAGCACCACCGCCAGGATGCGGTCCCACTCAGCCTCGTCGGTGGCCAGGATGTCGTCGCCACCGCCGATAGCCGCGTTGTTGACCAGCACGTCGATCTGACCGAACGCATCGACCGCTTGCTCTGCGAGCCGCCGCGTGTCGGCGGACGAGGTGACGTCCATCTGCACAGGCAGCGCCTGTCCTCCAGCGCGGGCGATCTGGTCGACGGTCGCCTGGGCCGCCGTGGCGCGCAGGTCGCCGACGACCACGCGTGCGCCCTCGGCCGCGAGCCGCTCCGCGATCGACTGACCGATGCCAGAGCCGCCCCCGGTTACCAGCGCTACCCGACCCTGGAACCTCATGAGTGCCGCGTGGCCATTGCCGCGCCAATCCAGCCCACTGATTCCAGGCGCATAAGGCCGTAGTGATAGAAGGCGACGTCGTCGATACCCGCGCGACGCAGAACCGCCAGTTTGTCGGCCAACGCCAGCGGCGAGTCGACGTCTGGAGGCATCGGCCGCAAGATCACCTCGAGTGGGCGGTCGGCCGGGAGGACGCGCTGATACGCGGCTACCTCACGCTCGAAGCGGTCCAGCGCTGCGAAGTAGCCCAGCATACCCAGTCCGTCGCCCGCTCCAGCGACCGCCGCCGGGTCAACGCCGTCGCGCCAGGCGATGCTGACGGCCGGATCGTCGGTGTTCGGCCGGCCGGTCGCGTAGCCGAGCGTCGCGCCCGACAGATCGAGGAACACCACGCGGGTCGAAGGCGATTCAGCGTGCACAGCAGCGGCGATCTCGCCGACCAGCGAGCTGACCACGTCACGCCGCATGTCGAGATATCTCCCGAGCTCCCCGTCGCACTCCGCCCGCAGGCGCGACTCCTCGACGTCCGACTCGGCGGTCTCGAAGCGGGCCGATTCGAACACCGCGCCGACCAGCTCGGCAACGCGCTGACGCGCGCGCTCACCATCCACGTCGGCGGCGCGCGCCCGCCCCAGGCAATGGTCGCAGAAGCACACTCCCAGCAAGTAGCGGACGTTTGGACTCAGCGGGACAAAGCTGCGCTCGTGGTGATAGCCGTGGTCGAACGGCATGTAGGAGGCCGCTTCGAGCTTGATCGAATCCGGAGCATAGCGACTCACATCGCCGGCGAGCGCGGTGGCGAAGGCGCGCACGCGCGGGTTGGCGGGGCACAGCGAATTCAGCAGCGGGTCGCCGAATACGGTCACCGGCGCGCACTCCGGTGCCTGAAACGCCAGCCGGCTGTTGTGCAGCATCACCATCCAGACCGCCACGCACACGCCGCGACGCCGGCCGCTCTCCACCAGCGCAGCCAGCGGATCCTGTGTCTGCGCGACTGCCGCCACGTGCGGCTGCAATCCCGCGTCGACGTAACGACCGAGGTCCGGGTGGAAGTAGACCGAGCCACCCTCCAGGTATCTCACCTTGCGGCGTGGGTTGTGAGGGAAGACGTCGCGTGAGTGGTGGTAGGCTGCGGCCATCACTACCTGGTCCAGACCGGCATCGTGCAACCGCTGCAGCACCAGGTCGACGCCCTCGTCCAGCAGGTCGTGGGCAAACAGGTACGCTGCCGCGGTCATGCACACGCGAGGATAGCGGGGGAACTGGATGAACGGATTGCTACTCGACGTCGATTTTTATCGTGAACACGGCTACGTCGTGTCGCGCGGGGTGTTTGCGCAGGACGAGGTGGCGATCATGCAGCGCGAGGTCGAGGCGCTGCTTCAGCGGGCCGAAGACGCCGGGCGCAAGATGGAGG
>VBGG01000114.1 GCA_005883405.1 Chloroflexota bacterium
GGTCGAAGTGCTGCGGCTGGCGGGCTGGACCGAGCCGCCGCCGCTGACGGCGCGGCGCTCGGCGTCGGGCGGCGCGATCGAGCGGCGGGACCTGGACCTCGGCTCGGTGGGCGAGCGGGCGTAGGCGGAGGGGCCGCGGGCCGACGCGCACGTCAGGGTCGATGCGGAACGAAGCCCCCACGCCGGTGCAGCCGGCATGGGGGCTTTGATCGAAGCCGCTCCAAATCTGCGGGATCGCCTACTGTCGGGACCACCTCAGCCCGGACATTCTAGCCACCGCCGTACCAAAGCTCCCGATTCTGGTAATCACGCCGCTAGTCGGATTGATCGTCGCCAACTGGTTATCGATCGTCGTCGACTGCTTGTCAGTCGGCAGGGATGCGTACAGCTTGCCGTCCGGCCCGAAGGCCAGGTCGGAGACAATCGCTTGGTCCGCCGCGCCTGAAGCCGTCGTTAGCGAGAGAGTCGAAAGCGTTTGCCCGTTCGCCGGGTTGATGCCAGGTGGATGCCACTGGTCGTCCCGTAAACTGCGACCACCGCACCGTTGCTCTTGTCGACCTTGAGCAGCACGCCGCCGGTAGCAGTCGGACCATTACCGTTCCACCCGCCCGCGTATAGAGTCCCGTCGCTCGAGAACGCGAGCGCATCCGAGCCACCCGGGCAACCCAGCGGCCCGGTGGTGGCGTCAAAGCCGGCTCCGACAATAATCCCGACCAGGGTACCTGCGCCGGTCGAGGTGTTGATGGTGATCAACCGTGCACCGGTGCAGGCGCTGCCGGTGATCCCGTAGAGGATTCCGGTGGTTGGGTCGAACGCGATCCCACTGACCTCGGGCACCCCACGATCACTGTTGATGCCCGTGGACCCGATGAAGGTGGCCGTGCCTGTCGCCTGGTTGATCGTGAAAAGGCTCCCAGGGTGCGGTTCGGTTACGCCGTCGCCAAACCTTGGGCCATTCGACGAAGAGCCGAACAACAGTGCCTCCGTGATATCAAATGCAACGCTCGTGGCGGGCGCTGGGACCGCACCCGTGGGGCTCGTGCCGGAGGCTGTCAGCTGGTAACCCGTCCCAGGCTGATCGATGCTGAGATCTCCGAACGTGGCGACCCCGCCAACGAGCGGGACCTGCTTGGCCCCGGAGAGTGTGGCACTCGCAGTGCCCGTGCCTGTAAGGATCGCCACCGTAACACTGTCTGCTGTCGTGGGCGTGATCGTGGTGATACCGTCCTGCTTCGTAAGCGTCACTTTCACCGCGGGTGTTATGAAGGCGCCTGCTAGTGTGTTGGTCGGCTGTTGCGTGAAGACCAACTGGCCTGGATCCACGGCCCGGAAGTCCGTGAAGTTCGAGGTCAGCCCACCGAGTCCCCCCGGGGACACCAACGTCGCGGCGTGCAGCGGCTGCGGGCGCAGCAACGCAACGGCGCGCTGCGCGAGCCGAGCAAGGAGTCCCAGTCGATCTGCCGGCGCCGATCCTGTAGTGCCGGACCCAAGACTCCCGAACGAGCTGCAGTTAGTGAGGAAGCCTGCGTCCTGTCGGGCCAGGATCTGGAGCGTCGTGCTGTTAGTGCTGCGATCGGCATGCGCGAGCTGCAGCCGCTGCGCCTGAACGGGGGGCACGTTCGTCAGGTCCACGCAGATGCCGGCAAGTACCGGCTTGTTGAACAGCGCCACGTCGGGGGTTGTGCGGAATTCGTAGAACGGCGGAAACGTTTGGAGCCCCGCGGTATTCGGGAACGGATTGGTCCCCGCGGGGTCCGGCGCTATCGTCACCAGGACGGTCTGGGTCGTGCTGATGGCGCCCGTCCCGATGCTTACGCCTGCTGCTGGGTGGTCCCCCCCCGTCGTGATAGTGGTTGGAGGGTCAGTCGGCGCCACCACAGCTGCTGCCCCGCCTGGACTCAGCGCGGCGGTAATGTCCCCCGGTGGTGTCAGCCCCAGACACTGGTACAGAAGGGCAAACAGCTCCGAAACCGCTGCGCTCGTGCTCGGCGCTATCGTGGGGCTTGGCAGGAGGAGCGTGCCGGCCGCCAAGTCCGCGAGGGTCGCCTTGACGAACGCGAACATGGCCGCCTGGGCGATGGCGGTCTTGCCCGGACCCAAACTGCTCTGGATGGCCGAGATTCCGCGCTGAGCGAGGTCGCCCTTGCTTCCCGGGGGAAACAGCGCCTTGACGAGTTGTGCGATCCTCGGGACGTCACAACCCGGGAAGCTCGACGTCGAATACGCCGGCGGCTGGGGCTGCGTGGGGAGCGGGCTGCGGTCGCTGGTGCAGGCGAGCGCAAGCGCTGCCGCGGCGACCAGCAGTTTGGTCAGAAAGGAACGTTGCACGGGGCCTCCAGGGCTAAAGGTCACAGCCTCCGACCACCCGTGCGGTGTGGTCGCAGCGACGGTCGCGCTCGGTCAGTTCGCAGTCCCTGCCAGCTGCCGATAACGAGGGTCGTTGCGTAGTTCACGAAACCACCACTGAGAATCTTTCGCCAAATCCACCCGGCGCTCGGGATTGGCCGCGATCCCGATCTCCCAGCAGCGTCCGCACGAACGCCTCCAGGTAGAGCAACTCCTGCGCCGGGTCTAACTGGGGACTTCCTCGCGACCTAGCCAGGACGCGTCGCGAGCTGTCGACAGACCTGTCACGCGCCAGAACAGCAGCGACGGCCATCTGCGCCTTCAGTCGCCCGAACTCCCAGCGCGGTGGAGGCGTCAGGTCGCCCAGCCGACCGACCAACTGCCAGGCCTTGGCCACATCAGGGGCTTCGGCCTGGGACGTCATCAACCAGAGCTGGCATTCGACGAATCGGGGATCCTTCGGAAAGCGCTGCTGCCCCACATCACACCAATGCACCGCGTCGACGAACTGCTCGAGGTCGTACGATGCGAGAAACAGCCGCCAGACGATCAAGTCCGCGGAGCTGTAGTACGCGTCCGCTTCGTAGGCTCGCAAGGCGTCGATCTTTCCCTGGACCTCGTCAGACTTGACGTTGTCGAGATGGCTGAGGGCGCTCCACGCACCGGCCAGTGACGCATCCAGCGCGACGGCGCTGCGGAGATCCTGCTCGGCCCGCTTGAGCAAATCGGCCGCCTCGCGCGGATCGGGAACCAGGTGCAGCAACCAGCGCCAATACCGCAGGCTGCCCCTGAGCTCCAGTGCCCGGGCGTTTTTCGGATTCACTCCCAAGGCCCGTTCCACGTGCCCCAGCCCGGTGTCGATCCGGCGACTGGCCTCAGGCGCATCGCCGGCGAGACGGGACTGTCGGTAGGCGATGAACCCTCGTAAGACGGTGGGCTCATCCCAAGCCCGGTCGGCGGCCTCGGCGGCGGCCGACAGCGAATCGGCGTGCCCAAACTCGCGCGTGGCGGCGACCATGTCGCTCTTCGCGAGCGAATCAGCAAGCTTGCGCGCGCGCTCGGCCTGTTGCAGCAGCACCCACGCGGTCACATTCTCGGTGCCGCCCTTCTGCTCACGCAGCCGGATTTCCTCGCCCAACCGGCCACGTAACGCGCTCGCGACCTGCTGGGTAAGCGTGTCACGAATCCGCAGCAGGTTTCCTTTTGGCTGCTCAAACGTCTGGCGGTCGATATCGGCACCACTCGAGCCGTCCACCAGCCGGACGGTCACCCGCACACGATCCCCGACCTCCTCGACACTCCCTTCCACCAGGCTGCCGACCTTCAAGGCACGCGCGATGCTGTCGCGCGAAACACTGGCGTGCCGATAGCGGGCCGCCCCGTTCCGAGAGATCACTTCCAGTGGCTTGACCGGTCCCAGCTCGTCGATCAGCGTTTCCGTCAGACCGTCGGCCAGGTACGCGAGCGAGCTGTCGCGGCTAAGGTCGTCGAAGTACAGCACCGCAATGC
>VBGG01000577.1 GCA_005883405.1 Chloroflexota bacterium
GTGCTGGCGCTCGCGTACGCGCTGCTGACCGCGGTCTACAGCACGACGCTCAAGCACGTCGTCCTGCTGGACATCTTCGGGCTCGCCGGCGGCTTCGTGCTCCGCGCGGCTGCAGGTGCGGTGGCGATCGACGTGCCGATCTCGCCATGGCTGTACATCGCCACGCTGTTGGGCGCGCTGCTGATCGCCCTCGGCAAGCGCCGCACCGAGCTCGAGACGCTCGGGGTCGAAGCCGCCGTCGGTCATCGCCGCAACCTGGAGTCGTACTCGCTCGAGTTCATCGACCAGCTCATCCTGGTGATCAGCAGCGCGGCGCTGATGACCTACGCCCTGTACACGTTCTCGGCCGAGAACCTGCCCAAGAGCCATTCGATGATGTTGACGATCCCCGTCGTGCTCTACGGCCTGTTCCGCTACCTGTTCCTTATCCGCCAGGGCGACGTCGGCGCAGCGCCCGAAGAGCTGCTCTTCCGCGATCGCCCGCTGATGGTGGCCGTGGTGCTCTGGGCGCTGCTGGCGGTCACCATGCTCTACCTCGGCCGCTGAGGCCGACTGCCGCCACGATCGCACAGCCGAGCGCCGTCAAGCCGCCAGCCGCGGCGATTTCGGGGCCCGCCCATCCGGATGGATCAGCGCCGAGCAGCACCGCGAACGGCGGCTCCACCAGGGTCAAGAACAGACCGAACACACCCCCGGCGCACATTGCCCGCCACCACTCGAGACTCCGAACGGCCCTCGGTGGTCGTTTGCGCCAGATCGCATCGCGCCTGGGCCAGACGCTGGCGAGTCGGGCGAGATCAGCCGCGCGCAGCCACAGGACCAGATCGAACGCCACGGACGGCACGAGCAACAGGGGTGGCGGCTCGACGGCCGGGTCGACCAGGCTGACAAGGGTCCGCGGCAACAGATACGCGCCGCACACGCCCGACGCGGCGCCCGGCGCGTTGACGATGCGCGTCGCCAGCAGCATCGGCAGCAGGCTCGTGATGCCGACGACCGGCAGGTCGGGCATCGCGCCACGAGGATCGCCGGTCGCCGCGCTGGCGATGCCAAGCAGCAGCGCACAACCCATCAGCACCGCGCCGCCGCGCGGAGACAACCCGGGCCACGGCCCGACGCGAAATGGACCGTCAAGCATCAGTACCCTGCATTGGGGTGAAGCTGCCGCTGGTCGACTACCACGTCCACACCGCTCGCTGCGGACACGCCACCGGCGCCATGGAGCGCTACGTGGAGCATGCCATCGAAGCAGGCCTGACCGAGCTGGGCTTCTCGGATCACCTGTTCATGTACTGGCTGCCGTCTGATCGGCGTGACCCTGAGCTGGGCATGGCCGAATGGGAGCACGACTTCTACATCGAGGACGTCGAGCGTTGTCGAGCTCGGTACGCGGCCGACGTGGCCATCCGTTTATCCACGGAAGCTGACTTTATCCCCGGCCACGAGCGCGAGCTCGAGGCGATCTTGCGGCGGTACGACTGGGATTACGTCATCGGCAGCGTCCATTTCCTGGACGACTGGGGCTTCGACGACGCGCGCTATCTGGCCGGCTTCGAGCGCTGGGACATCGACGCGCTGTACGCGCGCTACTTCGACGTGGTCGGCTGCTCCGCCGAAAGCGGGCTGTTCGACACCATCGGTCACGCCGACCTGGTGAAGAAGTTCGGCCACCGTCCCGCGCGCGACCAGTCCGAGGCGTATGCACGGCTCGCCTCGCGATGCGCGAAGGCGGGTGTGTGCGTCGAGGTGAACACCGCTGGCCTGCGCAAACCGGTGGGCGAGATCTACCCGCATCCGGCCCTGCTGCGCGCGTGCCGCGCCGCGGGCGTCCCCGTCACGCTTGGCTCCGACGCCCACGCCCCCGCCGAAGTGGCCGCCGATCTCGCCGCCGCCGTCCACCTCCTGCACGCCGCCGGCTACGAAAAATACGTGCAGTACGCGCGCCGCAACCGCACAGCGGTCCGCCTACCCGCTTGAGCTCGCCCGCTAGAGGCGCCCGCGGCCGCAGGGCGCAACACTCGACGGGACCCGCATGATGCGCATACGCAATCGGCGGTCGCCACGCCGGCAGCATCTGTCCCCGCGTCGGCAGCACCCGTCCCGGAGCGCGATGCGACCGGCCGCAGGGCTCAGGCGCGAAGCGATCCGCCTGCTGATGTCAGCGACGCTTGCGCTGCTCCTGAGCGGCTGCGGTGGCGCGTCGGCCGTGCCGACGTCGGCAGCGTCCGTCACAACGCGGGCGGCATCCGCACCGACGCCCGCGGCATCTGTCACAACGCGGCCAGCACCTGTCGGAACGCCGGCAGCATCCATCACCACGAGAGCGGCATCGGTCACCACGCCTGAGCCCACGCCGACGCCGTACACGGTGCGTATCGGCAGCGCCGCCAGCGAGGCGATCTACCTGTATCACAGCCCGACCACGGGCGACCGTATCCAGTCTTACCCGGAGGGGACAGAGCTGATGGTGGTTGGCGGAGACGTTGAGGGAGACGGGCTGACGTGGCACAACGTCCGCGCTCCGGACGGCACCGAGGGTTACATCCCCGTCGGTGACACCGTCCCGGAGGCGGACTGAGCCTGAAACGTTCTAGTCGTACATATCGGGCGCGCCGCCCGGCATGGGCGTGGCCGACTTCTTCTCCGGCAGGTCGGTGACCAGCGCCTCGGTGGTCAGGATCATCGCCGCGACGCTGGCGGCATTCTCCAGCGCGGTGCGCGTGACCTTGGCCGGGTCGATGATCCCGGCGTTGACCAGGTCGACGTAGTCCTCGGCCATCACGTCGAAGCCCCAATTTGGCCGCGACTCGCGGCTGAGGTGCTCGACCACGACGCTGCCTTCCAGGCCGGCGTTGCGCACCAGCTGACGCAGCGGCTCTTCGAGGGCGCGCTTCAGAATATCCGCGCCGACCCTCTGATCGCCTTCCAGCGACAGCTTCGCGATCACTGAGGCCGCCCGAAGCAGCGTGACGCCGCCGCCCGGGATGATGCCTTCCTCGACCGCCGCGCGCGTCGCGTGCAGTGCGTCCTCGACGCGCGCCTTCTTCTCCTTCAGCTCCACCTCGGTGGCCGCGCCGACCTTGATCACCGCGACACCGCCGCTCAGCTTCGCCAGTCGCTCCTGGAGCTTCTCGCGATCGTAGTCGCTGGTCGTCTCTTCGATCTGCGCCTTGATCTGCTTGATCCGAGCCTGGATGTCTTCGGGCTTGCCGCGACCCTCGACGATCGTCGTGTCGTCCTTGGTCGAGACGACGCGCCGCGCCTGGCCCAGGTCAGACAGCGTCGTGGCCTCCAGCTTCTTGCCGAGCTCTTCGCTGATGACCTGGCCACCGGTCAGGGTGGCGATGTCCCGCAGCATCTCCTTGCGGCGATCACCGAAGCCAGGCGCCTTGACCGACAGCACGTTGAGGATGCCGCGCAGCTTGTTGACCACCAGCGTCGCCAGCGCCTCGCCATCGACGTCCTCGGCGATGATGACCAGCTCCTTGCGGCCGGTCTGCACCAGCTTCTCCAGCACCGGCACGATATCCGTGATCGCGCTGATCTTCTTGTCGGTGATCAGGATGTACGGCTCGTCGAGCGCGGCTTCCATACGGGCCGAGTCGGTGATGAAGTAGGCCGAGATGTAGCCACGGTCGAACTGCATGCCCTCCGTGTATTCGACCTCGAGCTTGAGACTCTTGCCTTCTTCGACGGTGATCACACCGTCGCGGCCGACCTTGTCCATTGCTTCCGCCAGCAGGCGGCCGATCTCGGGATCGTTGGCCGAGATCGAGGCGATGTGCTCGATGTCGTCGTGGCCCTGGAGTGGCGTGGCTACCCTCTTGATGTCCTCGACGACGGCCTGCGTGGCCGAATCGATGCCGCGCTTCATCAGCATCGGATTGGCGCCTGCCGCCAGGTTGCGCAGACCCTCGGTCACGATCGCCTGGGCGATGACGGTCGAGGTGGTCGTGCCGTCGCCAGCGACGTCGTTGGTCTTGGTCGCCGCCTGCTTGAGCATCTGGGCGCCCATGTTCTGGAAGTGGTTCTCGAGCTCGATCTCCTTGGCCACCGTGACGCCGTCGTGGGTGACGGTCGGCGCGCCCCACTTCTTGTCGATGGCCACGTTGCGGCCGCGCGGACCGAGCGTGACCCTCACCGCGTTGGCGAGGGCATCGACACCGGACTTCAGCTGCCGACGCGCATCGGCATCAAAGATGAGATCCTTAGCGGGCATGGGTTCGTGTCCTCCTTCGTCGGACTGCTATCAGCTATCAGCTATCAGCTATCAGCTATCAGCCGTACGCTCTGACCGCGCTGCGCCTCGCACGCTCGCCACGCCCGTTCGCTGGCGAGACCTGCGAAACGCAAACGATTCGACTGTCATCCGCCCGCGTTGCGACTCGCATGCTCGCCACGCCCGTCCGCTTGCGAGAGCGTGAAACGCAAACGATTCGACTGACATCCGCCCACGTTGCGCCTCGCATGCTCGCCACGCCCGTCCGCTTGTGAGAGCGTGAAACGCAAACGATTCGACTGACATCCGCCCGCGTTGCGCCTCGCATGCTCGCCACGCCCGTCCGCTTGTGAGAGCGTGAAACGCAAACGATTCGACTGACATCCGCCCCGGTGTGCCCGATATCGCGCTGATTGCTGATTGCTAACTGCCTGAAAGCTGAAAAGCTACTTCGTGCCGTTAGTGACGATCGCGAGCAGGTCGCTCTCGCGGATGACCAGGTAATCCTCGCCGTCGAGCTTGACCTCGGTCCCGGCGTACTTGGCGAACAGGACCGTATCGCCACTCTTGACTTCCATTTCAACGCGCTTGCCGTTGTCGAGCACGCGGCCGGGTCCAACCGCCAGCACCGCGCCCTCCTGCGGTTTCTCGCTGGCCGTGTCGGGCAGCACGATACCGCTGCGCGTCATCTCCTCCTTGGCCTTCGGCTTCACGATCACCCGATCGCCGAGCGGCTTCAGCTGTGTCGCCATCGAAGCAATCCTCTCTCCTTCACTGAGTCCATCGTGTGTGCGACAAGTAGGCTGCCTGCTCGCCTGTTAATTCCGCATAAGACGCGGTGTAAGAGGAACGTTAGAACCAGCGTGGAGCGGAGCCGCGGCTATCATCATGCCCTGACGTGGGACCGCTGGGCATCCTCGGCGGCGGACAGCTCGCGCGGATGACGCTGCAGGCCGCCAGCAGGTTGGGCATCGAGGTCTGGATCGCTGAACGGTTCCCCGATTCACCAGCGGCCCGCATCTCGTCGAGAAGCATGGTCTTCGAGCGCGGCTGGGACGACCCGCAAGCACTCGATGCGCTGGCGAAGCTGGCGCGCGTGGTGACGCTCGAAAACGAGTTCGTCGACTGGCGCGTGCTCCAGGGGCTCGAAGAGCGGGGCACACGCGTGCGGCCGTCCCCTACATGCGTGGCCGTGGTGCAGGACAAGCTGCTGCAGAAGCAGGCGCTGGCGCGCGCGGAGCTGCCCGTGCCAGCGTTTCGCGAGGTCAACGGGCCCGCCGACGTCGTCGCCGCCGCGGACGAATTGGGCTGGCCGCTGATGCTCAAGGCGCGCCGTGACGGATACGACGGTCGCGGCAACGCCCTGGTCCACGCCGCGGACGAAGCTGCCGCGGCGTGCCGCGGACTCGGCTGGCCGGACCGCGCCCTGTTCGTCGAAGCGTACGTCGACTTCGAGCGCGAGCTGGCGTCGCTGGTCGTGCGCGGGCTCGACGGTGAGGTCGTCCAGTACCCGGTGGTAGAGACGCGGCAGGACCCGCGGCTACACATCTGCCGCGAGGTGCTGGTTCCGGCGAGTCTTTCGCCCAAGGCAGCCGAACAGGCGGCGGCGATCTCACGTAGCGCCGTCGAGGCGGTCGGCGGCGCAGGTGCATTTGGGGTCGAGCTGTTCCTACGTCCTGAAGGCGGCGTCTGCATCAACGAGCTCGCGCCGCGGCCGCACAACTCGGCGCACTACTCGATCGAGGCTTGCTGGACCTCACAGTTTGAAAATCACGTCCGGGCTGTCCTCGGGCTGCCGCTCGGCGATGCAGCCCTGAGAGCGCCAGCGGCGGCGATGGTCAATCTACTCGGCAGTGGCTCCCCGCCAATCGATGACGCCTCGCTCTGCGGGGCGCTCGCCGAGCCGCGGGCGTACGTGCACCTCTACGGCAAGGCTGACAACCGAGCAGGCAGGAAGATGGGCCACGTCACTGCACTTGGCTCGTCGCCCGACGAGGCCCTGGCCGCGGCGCGCGCGGCGGCTGGACGAATCCGCCTGTGACCGAGCCTCTGGTCGGCATCGCCATGGGCAGCGCCTCCGACCTGCCCACACTGAAACCCGCCGCCGAGATTCTCGACCGCTTCGAGGTGGCCCACGAGATGCGCGTGTTGTCGGCGCATCGCACGCCTGACGCGATGGCGGCCTATGCCCGGGCGGCTGTGTCGCGCGGCCTGAGGGTGCTGATCGCCGCGGCGGGCGGCGCCGCGCACCTGCCTGGCATGCTCGCGGCCAATACGCCCCTGCCGGTGATCGGCGTACCGGTCCCGAGCACCACGCTCAATGGCCTCGACGCGCTGCTGTCGATCGTGCAGATGCCTCGCGGTGTACCCGTCGCCACGGTGGCCATCGGTGGTGGAGCCAACGCCGGTCTGCTCGCCGTGCAGATCCTGGCCGGGTCTGATCCGCTCCTGCTTCGCCGGCTGATCGAATATAAGGAACAGCTGGCCGAGACCGCGCGCGAACAGGACGCCGAGGTCAGCCAGAACCCCCAGTCGTAATCGCGCGGATCGCGAGGCCGGCCATGAACAGGCTGGCCAGGCCGTAGGCCAGCGGACGCGAGAACTTCTTGTCGGCGATGTACGAGCCGACCAGCGGCACCGTCACGATCAATGATGCACCGTAGAGGTAGTGCAGGTTGTCGCCAGGACGGAGATCCGCCGCCACCAGGACAGATCCGACCAGCGCCTGTACCACGCCGAGGGCGACGCCGATGAACAGCGCGCCACGAAAGGCCGGGCTGGGCCGGGCTCTGCGGACGCCGATGAATACGCCCCATACACCCAGCAGTGCGAAGTACAGCACGAGCGCGTTGGCGATCAGCTTGTGCAGCTCCAGCACCCCCGGACTTAGCACGGTCATGCCCGGACTTAGCAGGGTGATGAACAACGCCAGCAGGGGTGCGAGGTCTCAAGACTGGAAGAAGCCAGTTCCATCATCTTTAGAAGAGCTCCGCCTGCTCGAGGTCCTCGGCGGGGATCAGCATCAGGTCGATGCGCGGCTCGGCCTCATCTTCTTGACCGTCCTGGTCGTCATCCTCGTCGTCGGCTGACTTTGGGCGAATGCGCGGCTCGTACGGGCCCGTCTCGTTGGGGTACAGCAGGGCACCGCGTTCGTCGAGACGCAGGCCCTTTCTGGCTGCCCAGCGCGGCCACTCCGGGCAGACCAGCGCGTGCGCCCGGCGCCAGTCGATCAGCCGTCCGCCGAGGGCGTGCTCGCTGGAGGCGGTCAGCCCCACCGCGCCACATAATCGACAGCGCGCCGAGATCTCCGTGAACGGGTACCTGAGGCGGCTCACATCTCGCGTAATTCCCCGTGCAACTCTACCGGGAGACCCACGCCGAGCGCATTGCTAAATCCGACCAAAATGGTATGATTTCGAGCGTGCTCAGCGTGTCAGCTCCTCTCGACGTCGAGCGTATCCGCGCCGACTTCCCGATCCTTCAGCGCAAGGTCAACGGCCGGCGGCTGATCTACCTCGACAACGCGGCCACCACCCAGAAGCCGCGCCAGGTGATCGACGCGCTGGTCGACTTCTACACCACCACCAACGCCAACGTGCACCGCGGCGTGCACACCCTGAGCGTCGAATCCACCGACGCGTACGAGGCGGCACGCGAACGCATCGGCCGCTTCATCGGCGCCGATCGCCCCGAGGAGATCGTCTTCGTCCGCAACACGACTGAGGCCTTGAATCTGGTGGCGGTCTCCTGGGGCCGAGCCAACTTGCAACCAGGTGACGAGATCCTGGCGACCACGCTCGAACACCACTCGAACCTGGTTCCGTGGCAGCGCGTCGCGCAGGAGACCGGTGCGCGTATCAGGCTGATCCGTCTCACTCTTGATGGCACCGTCGATCTCGACGACTACCGGCGGTTGCTCAGCCCACGCACCCGCGTCGTGGCGGTGGCGCATGCGTCCAACGTGCTCGGCACGATCTCCGACCTCGGGACGATCTCCGAAATGGCCCACAAAGTCGGCGCGATCGTCGTCGCTGACGGGGCGCAGAGCGTCCCGAATGTCCCGACGGATGTGCGGACGCTTGGGCCTGACTTCCTGGCGTTCTCAGGCCACAAGATGCTTGGTCCCACGGGCATCGGCGGGCTGTGGGGGCGGCTCGAGCTGCTGGAAGAGATGCCGCCGTTCCTCGGCGGTGGCGGCATGATCCGCGAGGTCTTCGAAGACCGGGCAACCTGGGCGCCCCTGCCTGAGAAGTTCGACGCTGGCACACCCAACATCGCCGACGCGATCGCGCTTGGCGTGGCCATCGATTACCTGGATGACCTGGGCATGTCTAACGTGCGCGCGCACGAAGTCGAGGTCGCAGGCTATGCGCTCGAACGCCTGGCCAGCATTCCTGACGTGACGGTCTATGGACCGAGTGATCCGCGGGTACGCACCGGCGTCGTGTCGTTCAACCTGGAGGGGGTGCATCCACACGATGCGGGCACGGTTCTGGACGAGGCGGGCATCGCGGTTCGAGCCGGGCACCATTGCTGCCAGCCGCTGCACCGCGTTCTTGACGTGGCCGCGACGCTGCGCGCCAGCTTCTACGTCTACAACTCGGCCGACGAGGTCGACGCGCTGGTTGATGCGCTGGCCACCGCGAGGCGCCTTTACCAACGTAAGACGGCGTAACCGTACTATCCAGGGTGGTGTTTGACGCCCAGTACGTCTTCGGCCCGGCCACGCGGCTGCAGACCCA
>VBGG01000106.1 GCA_005883405.1 Chloroflexota bacterium
CGGCGAGCCGTCGCGATAGCTCCTGCTTTTCGATCTCGCGGTGCGCCGCGAGCCCAGCCATTTCGTCGCCGAGCAGATCGCCGCGCGTCATGTCCGAGTCGTCGCTCAGCGGCGCCTCGATCGAAAGCGGTGCTTGTGCCGCGCGTCGCGCCTCGACGATTCGCTCGATGTCCAGGCCGAGATCGCGCGCGATCTCCTCGAGACTTGGCGTATTGCCGGTCAGCGCCAGGATCTCGCGCTCCGCGCGTTGCACGCGCGTCAGCAGCTCGACCGCGTGTACGGGCAGGCGGATGGTGCGGCTCTGATCTGCCAGCGACCGGGTCATCGCCTGGCGGATCCACCAGTACACGTAAGTGCTGAAGCGGAAACCGCGGCGCCAATCGTATTTGTCGGCGCCGATCTGCAGGCCGATGTTGCCTTCCTGGACCAGGTCGAGGAACGACAGCCCGCGGTTGAGATAGCGCCGCGCGACGGACACCACCAGCCGCAGGTTGCACTCGATCAGGTGCTTCCGGGCTCGGTCGCCGTCCTCGACGAGCCGCTCGAGTCGCTCGCGCTCTGACTCGTCTGGCCCTTCGTCCGAGCTCAGCTGGGCCGCAGCGTCTCGGCTGGCCTCCATGCGTTGCGCAAGGTGTACTTCATCCTGCTGGGTGAGCAGGCCATGATTGGCAATTTCGCGGAGGTACATCGAGCCCGCGCCACCGCTGAGCTCCTCCGTGGGTCCAAGGGTGATCGAGGTAGGCTCGGAAGCTTCGGCCGCCGAAGCGGCGATCATCTCCGCGGTTGGCTCGTCGCTCAACGCCAGCGCTTGCGCGCGGCGGAGCGCGTCTTCGGGGATACCCATACAGTCTGTGCTCATCATCGGCACAGGCCGATGGGAAATTAGTACCTGGGCCGCGGCTTGTCGGCCGAACTTCTAGACGCCGCCAGGCACATTGGGGATGCTCGACAGCCCGACGCCGCGATCACGCTCGTGACCAGTGTGTACGGCAGCCTGGGCGCCGACGGCCTCCGCCTGGATCTGGAAGCTCAGCACGCGCCCATCTTCGAGCTCGAGCTCACCACCCAGAAACGTGTGGGCGTCCCACACCTGCCCATCGGGCGTACCTGCTGGAACCAGCAGCTGGACTTTGCCGCCGCGCACGTCGATGTCTACGGCCTCGTCGCCTTCGGCGTAGTTGTCGAGTGACCGGGTCGGAGCTCCAGTCGGCTCGCCGACGAACGCTTCCTGCACATTGCGTCGCTTCACGCCACGGGCTGGCCGCACGATCCATGCCCGGTTTCGTGTCTACACTACCTGCTGACGATGCGTACCCTCGAATTCGACGAACTCCAGCGTGCCCTGATCCTGATCGACCAGACGCGCCTGCCGCACCACACCGAGCTCGTCAGCTGTCGCACGCCCGAGCAGGTCGCGCACGCCATCCGCACCATGCAGGTGCGCGGCGCGCCCGCCATCGGCGTGGCGGCCGCATTCGGTCTGCTGCTCGCCGCGCTCGCGCATCCGTCCAACGATCCGCGGGCCTTTCTCGACGACCTCGAGCGCACGGCGGCAATGCTCAGGCAAACCCGCCCGACGGCGGTGAATGTGCATTGGGCACTCGACCGTATGCTCGCCCAGGCGCGGGTCGCCGCCGAAGAGGACGGCGTTGAAGCGGCCAGATCAGCGCTGATGCTGCGCGCTCATGAGCTGGCCGACCAAGACGTCGACGCCAACCGGCGCATGGGCGCTTTCGGTCTCGACCTGGTGCCGAGCGGCGCAAACATCCTCACCCACTGCAACGCTGGCGCCCTGGCCACGGTCGACTACGGCACGGCGCTTGGCGTGGTACGCGCGGCGCACGAGGCCGGCCGTGGCGTGCACGTCTACGTCGACGAGACACGACCATTTCTGCAGGGTGCTCGTCTGACAGCCTGGGAGCTGCAGCGGCTCGGCGTGCCCATGACGCTGATCACCGACAGCATGGCAGGCCACTTCATGAGCCGCGGCAAGGTGGACCTGGTATTGGTGGGCGCCGACCGCGTAGCCGCCAATGGTGACGTGGCCAACAAGATCGGCACCTACTCGCTTGCTGTCCTGGCGCGCGAAAACGGCATCCCGTTCTATGTGGCGGCGCCGACATCGACGATCGATCTGTCGCTGAAGAGCGGCGTCGAGATCCCCATCGAGGAGCGCTCGTCGAGTGAAGTGGCGGAGGTGTCGGGTGTGCGCATCGCGCCCGAAGGCGTGCATGCCGCCCACCCCGCTTTCGACGTGACCCCGGCGCGTCTCGTCACCGCCATCATCACGGAGCGTGGCGTGCTCCGCCCGCCGCTTCAGGAGTCACTCGCCCAGGCTGTACACGCTGAGCCGCCAGTGCTCGCCTGACATGGCGTTGCCCGAGCTACTGCAGCCGACCGACCGCGCCGACGTCGGCGTGTTCGGCGGATCAGGCTTCTACAGTCTGATGGAGGGCCCTGTCGAGATCGTCACCGTGCAAACGCCTTACGGTTCGCCCAGCGATGACGTCCTGCTGGGCCACATGGGCGGCCTCCGAGTGGCGTTCATGCCGCGCCACGGGCACGGCCACAAAATCCCGCCGCATGCGATCAACTACCGCGCCAACCTGTGGGCCATGGCGCAGCTGGGGGTGACGCGGCTCATCGCCCCCACCGCCGCTGGCAGCCTCCAGCGGGAGATCAAACCGGGTGAGTTCGTCGTCTGCGATCAGTTCGTGGACCGCACGTATGGGCGTGGACAAACGTTCTTCGACGGACCGCGCGTCGTCCACATCTCGACGGCCGACCCGTACTGTCCCGATCTGCGCGAGCGCGCCGTCGCGGTCGGACACGAGCTTGGCATTGCGATGCACGGGCGCGGCACCGTGGTTGTCATTCAGGGGCCGCGTTTTGCGTCGCGAGCCGAGAGTCGCTGGTACGCCAGGCAGGGGTGGGAGGTCATCAACATGACCCAGTACCCCGAAGTGGTGCTCGCCCGCGAGCTGCAGATGTGTTACGTCAATATTGCGCTGATCACGGACTACGATGCCGGATTGGAGGGCGAGGCGGGTATCGAGCCTGTCTCGGTATCGGACGTGGTGCAGGTGATGAATGCCAACAACGCGCGCGTGCGGCGGCTCATCGAGGTCTTGCTGCCTCGCCTGACCGGCGAGCGGACGTGCCCGTGCGCGCACGCGCTCGAGCACGCCGTCATCAGCTAATGGGGTGTCGGTCGGATGTCGCCCCAACTCAGCCGGACCTTGGCGTTGTTGCCTTGCTCGTTCGGTACGCCCGTATGCTCGCGAGAGCGAGAAACACAACCTCACCTGGTGTCCGCCCGCGAAGCGAGGCTTTCGCGATTGCAGCCCAGCCCGCCACTGCTCCAAGCGTCAGAAAGCGCATGCGATGCAGCAGCGCCATGCCTGACACTGCGTCATCATCAAAGAAGGTGAACGCCCGCAGGGCAAACGCATGACCGTTCTCGTGATTGGCTCGATCGCCCTGGATACGCTCGAAACGCCGTTTGGTCGAGCGGAGGAGCTGCTCGGCGGGGCGGGCTCGTACTTCTCTCTGGCGGCGAGCGTGCTGACGAATGTGCAAATGGTGGGCGTGATCGGCGCCGACCTGCCCGAGGAGCACCTGGAGACGCTTCGCTCGCGGGGTATCGATCTCGGGGGTGTCCAGCGCGTCCCGAACGGTAAGACCTTCCGCTGGGCAGGTCGTTACGAGTACGACATGAATGTCGCCCAAACGATCGACACGCAATTGAACGTATTCGGCGACTTTCGGCCGAATCTGCCCGAGAACTATCGCGACACCGAGTACGTCTACCTGGCCAACATCACGCCCCGCTTGCAGCTCGAGGTCATCGAGCAGGTTCGCAAGCCAAAATTCGTCGGCCTTGATTCGATGAACTTCTGGATTGGCAATCCCGAGACGAAGCGGGATCTCACGCAGGTCATCAAGCGTGTCAACGCGGTCTTCATGAACGATGCCGAAATTCGCCAGTACACGGGCAAGTACAACCTGTTCGAAGCGGCGCGGGATGTGCTGAGCCTTGGTCCGCAGGTGGTGCTGATGAAGAAGGGCGAGCACGGCGCCGTCGCGGTGTCGCGCGAGGGCATCTTCGTAGCGGCTGCCTATCCGCTCGAGACGGTGAAGGACCCGACCGGCGCGGGTGACTCATTCGCGGGCGGTCTGATGGGTCACCTGGCGCAGACAGGCGACACGTCCTGGGCGGGTCTGAAGCGAGCCATGATTTTTGGGAGCGTGATCGCGAGCTTCGCGGTCGAGACCTTCGGAACGGATGGGTTGCTGCGCATGACGCCAGAGGCGATCGCCGCGCGCTACGAAACGCTGCGGCAGTGCACGATGTTCGAGTCACTCAGCCAGCCGACGGAGGCCCGCACATGACCGACGTGCGTTCAGAAGCCTACGACGTCAAGGACATCTCGCTGGCCGAAGCAGGGCTCGCGCGGGTGGGCTGGGCGGAGAGACAGATGCCCGTCCTGCGCAGCATTCGCGAGGCCTTCGGCCGCGACAAGCCGCTGGCAGGCCTGCGCGTCGGAGCGTGCCTGCACGTGACGACCGAGACGGCCAACCTGATGATCGCGCTGAAGGCCGCGGGGGCGTCGATCGCGCTTTGCGCTTCGAATCCGCTGTCGACGCAGGACGACGTGGCCGCCGCGCTGGCGGGCGAGTTCGGCATCCCGACGTTCGCCATCAAGGGCGAGGACGAGGCCACCTACTATCGGCACATCGAGGCGGTGCTGGCGACCAGACCCAACATCACCATGGACGATGGCTGCGACCTGGTGAACGTGCTGCACACGCGCCACGGCGACCAGCTCGGCGAGGTCCGCGGCGGCACAGAAGAGACGACCACGGGCGTCATTCGCCTGCGGGCCATGGCGCGCGATGGCCAGCTCCGGTTTCCGGTTGTCGCGGTCAACGAGGCACTCACGAAACACATGTTCGACAACCGTTACGGCACGGGCCAGAGCACGCTGGATGGGCTCATCCGCGCCACGAACATCTTGCTCGCCGGACGCACGTTCGTCGTGTGCGGGTATGGCTGGTGTGGCCGTGGTCTGGCGTCGCGCGCCCACGGGATGGGTGCGCACGTGATCGTGACCGAGGTCGATCCGACCCGCGCGCTCGAGGCGTTGATGGACGGTTATCGGGTCATGCCATTGGGCGAGGCCGTCAAGGAGGCCGACGTCATCATCACCGTGACAGGCGACGTGAACGTGGTCGATGCGCCGCACTTCCGCGCCATGAAGGACGGCTGCATCGTAGCCAACTCGGGGCACTTCAACGACGAGATCAATATTCCGGCGCTGGTCGAGCTCGCGCGCGCGCACAGGCCGGTGCGGCAGTTCGTCGAGGAGTACGAGATGCGCGACGGACGGCGGGTGTACCTGCTGGCCGACGGCCGGCTGCTGAACCTGTCGGCAGCCGAGGGTCATCCGGCGGCGGTCATGGACATGAGCTTCGCCAACCAGGCGCTGTCGGCGGTGTACATCGCCTCGAACTTTGAACGGCTGACACCCGGCGTCTACGACGTACCCGAGGACATCGACAAACAGGTGGCTCAACTGAAGCTCGCCAGCCTCGGCGTCCGCATCGACGTGCTGACCGAGGTGCAGCAGCGCTATCTCGCCTCGTGGGACACGGGAACGTAGCGCATGCGCGCCCTGATCACTGGCGTCGGCGGCTTTGTGGGTCGGCACCTTCTGGCGCACCTGCTGGAAGAGGGCGACAACGTCTGCGGGCTCGGACGAGCAGCCGACTTGTCGGGGATCGGCTCGATCCGCGTGTTCCAGGCCGATCTGAGCGATCGCTCAGCCGTGACGCGCGTGATCCGCGAAGCGCAGCCGGAGGCGGTGTACCACCTGGCCGCCCAATCGTCGCCGGCCGAGAGCCTCGCCGATCCCTGGGCGACGATCGGCAATAACCTGCTCGCGCAGATCAACCTGTTCGAAGCGTTGCTCAGCAGTGGGCACCGCCCGCGTGTGCTGGTCATCGGCTCCAGCGACGAGTACGGCAAGGTCGAGCCCGAGGACGTGCCAACCCATGAGGATGTGCCGCTCAGGCCCACCACACCGTATGCGGTGAGCAAGGTTGGCCAGGACGTAATGGGCTTTCAGTACTTCGCCCAGCACGGTCTGCCAGTGGTGCGCGTGCGCCCGTTCAACCACACCGGACCCGGCCACGACGCCCGCTTTGTGGTCCCAGGGCTGGCCAGGCAGCTGGCGCAGATCGAAGCTGGTGCGCGCGAGCCCGTGTTGCGGGTGGGCAACGTGAACGTCGAGCGCGACTTCACCGACGCGCGCGACATGGTGCGCGCCTACCGCCTGGCACTCGTCGCGGGCAGCCCGGGCGAGGTCTACAACCTGGGACGCGGGCGCTCGGTGCGTATCGCCGAGATGATCGGCGATCTCACCAGCATGTGCAGAGCACAGGTCGAGATCCGCGTGGACCCGCTGCTGCTGCGACCCTCAGACATTCCGCGACAGGTTGCCGACACGCGCAGGTTCACCTCGTTGACCGGCTGGCAGCCGCGCATACCCTGGCACACGACTCTGGCGGACACGTTGGAGTATTGGAGGAAGCAAGTTGCTAGCAGTCAGCCGTCAGCAGTCAGCTCGCTGTGAGCCCATACGCTGCTGACGGCTGATAGCTGACCGCTGAAAGCTCTGAGAAGGAGAGAGTGTGCGCGTCCTGATCACCGGCATCACTGGCATGGCGGGTAGCTTCCTGGCCGAGTATCTGGCGGATCACCACCCGGACGTGGAGGTCTTCGGCACCTTTCGCTGGCGCAGCAAACTCGACAACCTCCAGGACCTGCGCAACCGCGGCAAGCTGAACGTGCTCGACGAGGGCCAGCGAATCACCGACGAGGCCAGCCTGCGGCGTTTCGTCAAGCCCGGCCAGGTGACGGTCATCGACTGCGAGCTACAGGACGGGAGCGCGGTACGCGGCGTGATCAGGGCCGTTCGGCCAGAGAAGGTCTTCCACCTGGCGGCCCAGAGCTTCGTCCCGACGAGCTGGACCGCGCCCGCGGCGACGCTGACCAACAACATCGTCTCGCAGGTCAACCTGTTCGAAGCCATCCGCGAGGCGCGGCTAGACCCGGTGATCCACGTGGCTGGCTCCAGCGAGGAGTACGGTCTGGTCTATCCGGACGAGGCGCCGATCTCCGAAAGTAATCCCCTGCGGCCGCTCAGCCCATACGCGGTCAGCAAAGTGGCTCAGGAGACGCTGGCGATCCAGTATTTCCGCAGCTACGGCCTCAGGTGCGTCGTCACGCGCGGCTTCAATCACACCGGGCCGCGCCGTGGGCAGGTGTTTGCGACCAGCAGCTTCGCCAAGCAGATCGCGGAGATCGAAGCTGGGCTACGCAAGCCGATCATCGAGGTGGGCGACCTGGAGTCGCGCCGCGACTGGACGGACACCCGCGACATGGTGCGCGCCTACTGGCTGGCCACCGAGCGCGGCGAACCTGGCGAGGTCTACAACACCGGCCGCGGCACGTGCATCAGCATTGGGCACATGCTCGATGTGCTGCTCAGTCATTCGAACGTGGACATCGCCAGGGAGCAGGACCCCTCGCGCATGCGGCCCAGCGACGTTCGCCTGTTATGGGCCAACGTCGACAAGTTCAAGAAGGCCACGGACTGGGAGCCGATGATCGTATTCGATCAGACCATGGCTGACCTGCTCGACTACTGGCGTGAGCGCGTCCGCGTTTCGCGCGCTCAGCCGGTGGGATCACGCTAAGAAAGTCCCTCCCCAGTGGGGACCCTCATGGCCTGGCAGCCGTGCTGAGAGCCAACCGCGACCCGTGACCCACGACGCGCGCGCCGACCCGTCGCGGGCGAACGCCACTCCTGGGGAGGATCTCCTCGCGGATGCCTCGCGCGGCGCCGGCGGTGACACCCGTGAGCGGGCGAATGTCTCTCAGCAGGAGGATGTCCTCGCTAAACCATCTAGCGGCGCTGGCGGTGACACTCGTGAGCGGGCGAGGGCGTCTCCACTGGAAGGCTTTCTGGCCGCGCTGCAGTTCCTCACCCGCCTGCCCGTCCCCGAAGGGGTATATCGCTTTGAGACGTCGGTGGCGTGGTTCCCTGTCGTCGGCTTGCTGCTGGGGGGCGTGCTGGCGCTGGCGGACCTCGGGCTGCGGGCGCTCGCGGTGGCGCCGCTGGTCGAGAGCACGCTGCTCGTCGTGCTGCTGCTGGCGATGACGGGCGCGCTGCACGCCGATGGCCTGATGGATACCTGCGACGCGGTCTTCTGTCACGCGTCGCCCGAGCGACGCCTGGAGATCATGCGCGACCCGCGCGCAGGCGCGTTCGGGGTGGTTGGGCTGGTATGCATCGTGGCGCTGAAGATCGCCGCGGTGAACGCGCTGCCCAGTGCCCTGAGGCCGCAGCTGCTGACACTCGCGCCTGGCCTGGGCCGCTGGGCGATCGTACTTCTGGCGACCATCTTTCCGTATGGCCGCGCAGTCGGCCTGGGGTCGCCGCTGAAGTCGGCAGCGACGCCGAAAGCCCTCGCCATCGCATCGATCCTGCCGCTGGCGGCCTGCGCCGTGGTCGGTCCGCCGGGCCTTGCCGCTGGGGCCCTGACCGCGGTGACCGCGCTCGGCCTGGGGCGCTGGCTGATGCGCCTGCTGCCCGGCCTCACCGGCGACTGCTACGGTGCCGCGTGCGAGGTGGTTGAGACCGTGGTGTGGCTGAGCGGCGGCCTGGTACTACTGCCGCGTCCGAGCGTCTGAGTGCAGCCCGAGAGCGTCCGCACGCGGCCCCCGATCCTGTTCGCCGCCGCCGCCGCTCGCGGCAGGGCCTTCGCCGAAAAATGGCGCGGAGCGCGGCCGAAGTTCGCCTGCGTTCTCGGCCACACCGACATCTGCATGGTGTCCGGCCTGTCGAGCGCGGGCGTGAGTGAGGAGCTACGGCCACTTACGCCAGCCGCCGACGCCGAAGTCGTCGACCTTGGACAGGCGCTGTGCCTGCCCGTCTTGCCGAGTAACCCGCTCGGCGCGCCGGGACCAGCAGGCATCACGCGGGCAGCGCTGCGGCTCGCCGACATCCAGGCGAGCTTCTTTGGCGCGGGTCTCAGGGTGTGGCCGGCGACCGCGTGCGTCCGACTCGCCGACGATCCTGGCGGCGACGTTCGCCTCGGCCGAGCCGTGCCGCGCGCACATCACCTCTTCGAACTGGGTCTCAAAATCGGCAAAGAGCTGGCGCAGGAGGCGCCGTACGTGGTGCTCGGCGAGAGCGTTCCCGGCGGTACAACCACGGCGCTCGCTGTCTTGCTGGCGCTGGGCTTCGCTGCGGAGGGTCGCGTCAGTGGCAGCATGCCTGGCAACGCCCACGTGCTCAAGGGTCGGGTAGTCGCGGCAGCGCTGGACGCCGCGGGCCTGGCGCGTAGCGATGGCCGGCGAGATCCGCTCGGGGCGGTGGCCGCGATTGGCGACCCGATGCAGCCCGCGCTCGCCGGCATGGCGCTCGGCGCCGTATCGGCGGGTTGCGACGTGCTCCTGGCTGGCGGATCGCAGATGCTCGCGGTGGCCGGGTTGGTCGAAGCATTGCACGGCAGCGGGGCACCGGAGCGAATCGCCATCGGCACCACCCGCTGGATTGTCCAGGACCCTTCGGCTGACATCGCCGGCCTGGCGGCCGAGATCTCGCCCGATCTGCCCATCCTGGCGGTCAATCTCGATTTTTCGAGCTCACGCCACGCCGGCCTGCGCGCTTACGAGCAGTTTCAGGTGAAGGAGGGCGTCGGAGCGGGCGGGGCCTGCGTCGCGGCGCTCCTCGGCAGCGATGTGACGCTCGAGCGCCTGGAAGCAGAAATCGACGCCACCTACGACAGCCTGCTCGGTAGACTCCAACTCACCAACTGACCAGATGCTTTCCTGGTGTTCCCGTGTGAGTGTCATCCTGAGCCTGCGCCCGTGCGGAGGCGCAGCCGGAGCACATCAACGGTCGTTCCTCCCTCAGGATGACACGCAACTCGTACATCGGGAGAGCGCAGAGCGCCTGTGATTCGCCCAATTCTCGTCGTCGGCAACCCGGTGCTGCGCCAGAAGGCAAAGCGCGTCAGTCAGATCGACAAGTCGATCCAGCGCCTGATCGACGACATGATCGAGACGATGAAGGCCGCGCCCGGGGTGGGTCTCGCCGCGCCACAGGTCGGGGTGCCGCTGCGGCTGGCGGTCATTGACGTTGACGACAAGATCACCGTCATCATCAACCCCGAGATTGTCAAGACGAGCGCAGAGGTTGAGCTGGACGAGGGCTGCCTGTCGGTGCCCGGCTTCTGGGGCCGTCTCGACCGCGCCGAGCGGGTCTCCGTCAAAGCGCTCGACCGCAACGGTAAAGAGTTACGCATCCGGGACGCCGAAGGCCTCTTCGCGCAGGCCCTGCAGCACGAGATCAATCATCTCGACGGACAGCTGTATATCGATCGGATGGACACGTTGGACAAGCTCCAGCGCTCCGAGCCGCTGCGCAGACGGGAAGCGGATGAGCGAGAAGCGCGGCGCGCGGCTGGGCTTGAAGAAGACGACGAGTCCTCAACCAAAACCACACCGGACTAACGCCGATGCGCGACCATGTCGGGTAGACTTGCGTGTTCCTTTTTCGCGATAGCTGACACCTGAAAGCGGACCGCTCACCCTGTATGAAACGTCTGATCTTCATCCTCGTCCTGACGGCGCTGGCCATCTTCGTCGTTTGGCCACAGCGGCCCGGCAACTACATTCCGGGCGGGGACGCCCTCCCGGGCAATCCTGGTATCCATCTGGGTTCGTTCACGCGGCAGGGCGCCAAGCTCGGCCTCGACCTGCAAGGCGGGACGCAGCTCACCCTGCAAGCCGACCTGACCAACGTCCCCGCCGATCAGCAAAGCAGCGCCATGCAGGGCGTGCTGAACGTCATCGAGCGTCGCGTCAACGCGTACGGCGTGGCCGAGCCCGAAATCCAGATGCTCGGCGCAGACCGCATCATCGTTCAACTGCCGGGCCTCAAGGACACCGAAGAGGCGAAACGGCTGATCGGGCAGACCGCCAAGCTCGAATTCAAGGAGCGAGACGCCTCAGGCCAATGGATACCGGCCACCGGCCAACTCAACGGCCAGGCCATCGCGCTGACGGGGGCGTACCTGGTCCCCGGGCGTCAGCAAGTGACCTTCGCCAGCCGGGCCGGTCTGCCTGACGTGGCGTTCGAGTTCAACAGCGACGGCGCGCAGGTCTTCGGCCAGATCACTCAGCGCCTGATTCAGAAGCCGCTGGGCATCTTCCTGGATGGCCAGGAGATCTCGGCGCCCACCGTCCAGGCCGTGCTCACCAACACTGGCGTGATCACTGGACTGACGCTCGACCAGGCTCGGCTCCTGGCGCTGCAGCTCAACGCGGGCGCCTTGCCGGTACCCGTCAGCATCCAGTCGGAAACGACGGTCGACGCCACGCTCGGCGCGGATTCGGTGCACAAGAGCATCGTCGCGGGTGAGCTGGCGCTGCTCGTGGTGATCGCCTTCATGCTGCTCTACTACCGCCTGCCAGGTCTGGCAGCCTCGGGCGCGCTGATCGTCTACGCGTTCGTCACGCTGTCGCTCTTCAAGCTGATCCCGGTGACGCTCACGCTCGCGGGTATCGCCGGCTTCATTCTGTCGGTGGGTATGGCGGTGGACGCCAACATCCTGATCTTCGAACGCATGAAGGAAGAGCTGCGCAGCGGTAAGACCATCGCCGCGGCGATCCGCGCGGGCGAGGATCGCGCCTGGCCGTCGATCCGTGACTCAAATACGTCGACGTTGATCACCTGCGTGGTGCTCTACTTCTTCGGTCAGCAGTTCGGCGCGACGATCATCATGGGCTTCGCCCTGGTGCTGGGCATCGGCGTCGTGATCTCGCTCTTCAGCGCGATCTTCGTCACGCGGACGTTCCTCGAGCTGCTGCTGAGTCAATCGTGGGCGCATAGCCCGCGGCTCTTCGGGATGCAGATCGCACCGAGTCAGATCGGCGGCGTTACGACGCCGTCGCGGCGTCCAGCAGTTGCAGGAACACGGGGCTAAGCACACACATGTTCGATTTCGTTCGCAACCGCCGCATGTTCTATCTGCTGTCCGCCGTCTTTCTCGTGCCGGGCATCATCTCGCTGGTGCTGCCAGGCGGGCTCAACCCTGGCATCGACTTCACTAGCGGCACGATCATGACCATCCAGTTCGACAATCCGGTCGATACGGACCAGCTGCGCGGCGCCTTCAACCAGCTCGGGCACAGCGAAGCCGTGATCCAGCAGTCCGGCGGCAGCACGTTTGTCGTGCGCACACGTCCGCTCGTCCAACCCCAACAGACAGAGTCAGGCGACGTTGGGACGTCGGAGCGCCAGCAGATCGAACAGAAGCTGACGCAGGACTTCGGGACGATGCAGATCCTCAATCTCGACCAGGTCTCGCCGCTGATCGCCGAGCAGATCGTGCGCTACGCGATCCTGGCCGTCGCGGCGGCCTCGGTGTGCATCCTCGGCTATTTATGGTGGGCCTTCAACAAGGTGAGCCATCCAGTGCGGTTTGGTACGACGGCCATCGTGGCACTCCTGCACGATGCGCTGGTGGTGCTGGGCATCTTCTCGATCCTCGGCAGGCTGTTTCCTGCTCAGATCGAGATCGAGGCGACGTTCATCGTCGCGGTGCTGACGGTCATCGGCTTCTCGGTCCACGACACGATCGTCGTCTTCGACCGCATTCGCGAGAATTTCATCCGTCGCTCCGGCGAGACGTTCGAGGACGTGGTCAATCACAGCCTGGCGCAGACGATGACGCGTTCGCTGAACACGTCGTTGACCGTCATCCTGACGCTGGTGGTGCTCATGCTCTTCGGCGGGGTGACCATTCGCACCTTCGTGCTGGCCCTGCTGATCGGCATCACCACCGGCACCTACTCGTCGATCTTCGTCGCCAGCATGCTCCTGGTGAGCTGGCACTTCGGCGAACTTAATTTCCTCTGGCCTTTCCGTGGCCGTTCTTTGAGACCCGCACGCGCGAGTTAGGTTCGGCTGCAAAAAACGCGAAAGAGGCTACGAACGTTAGAGCAGTTCTTCGCGCCCTTCGGATTGCAGCTGCTGAACAATGGATTTGACGTCCTGAGCGCGAGCGCGGGGGCAGACGAAGACGGCGTCGGCGGTTTCGACGACCACCAGATCTGAGACGCCCACCAGCGCTACCGTGCGGCCGTCGGCGAAGACCAGGTTGTTTTGGCTGTCGGCGATGAGCACGCGGCCCGAGCCGAGCACGACGTTGCCATCCTCTGTGCGAGGAGAGAGCTCCCATAGCTCGGCCCAGCTGCCGATGTCGCTCCAGCCGAAGTCGGAAGGGATCGTGGCGACGTTGCGAACGCGCTCCATGATGCCCACGTCGATCGTCTCTCGCTTTGCGTCGGGATACACGCGATCGATCTCTGAAAGCGGTACCGAGGTCAGAACGTCGTAGATCTCCGGTTGATGGGTTTTGAACGCGTCGAGCAGCGCCGCGTTCTTCCACACGAATACGCCCGGGTTCCACAGATATTGGCCGCTCCGAACGTACGACTGGGCAGTCTCGAGATCGGGCTTTTCGACAAACCGCGCCACGCGGCACAGCGGCAGGCCGTGGACACGGCCAAGCTCTTCCCCGCGCTGAATATAGCCATACGCCGTCGATGGAAAGCCTGGCGCGACACCCGTGGTGACCAGCAAGTCGCCCTGTGCGGCGGCGTCCAACGCGGCAGCCAAAGTGCGCCGAAACTCGTCGTTCCGTGTGATGAACGCATCCGCGTGAACCGACGCCCACGTCGCCTCAGGCGCGCGCGCCTTGATGTGCAAGGCGGCGAGGAGCAGCGCCGGCGCCGTACCCCGCCGCGTCGGCTCGACGACGATGCTCGCGTCAGGCAGCTCCGGCAGCTGCGCCCGCAGGTCTTCGGCGTGCGAGTGCTCGGTGATGATCAGGATGCGTTCTGGCCTGACGAGCGGTAGCACGCGGTCGACCGTTTGCTGGATCAGCGAGCGCGGCCCGTTGAGCTGCAGCAACTGCTTTGGCCGGCGACTGCGGCTGAGCGGCCACATGCGGGTACCCTCGCCGCCGGCCAGCACGACCACAAACGTGTCGGGCGGCACCTGGTGGGCGGCACCGCCGTCAGGAGGCGCCGTCACGGAAGAACGCGTATGTTCTCGCGAGGCCTGCGTGCAGCGGCACGCTCGCTTGCCACCGCAGCTCGGTTCTGGCCAGGCTGGGGTCCAGGGCGATGCGCATGACGTCGCCCGTGCGAGCCGGCCCGAAATTCGGCGCCTGGGTATAGCCGGCGACTTCGGCCATGGCGTCGAAGATCTCGCGGATGGACGTCTCACGACCGGTGCCGATGTTGAAGGCCAGTCCCGAGCCCCGCTCGAGGGCGGCCAGGTTGGCGGTGACGCAGTCGCCGACGTAGACGAAATCACGGCTTTGCTGGCCAGTGCCGTCAATGGTCACGGGTTTATCCACCGCCATGCGCGTGGCGAAGACGGCCACCACGGCGCCCTCCTCGCGGATGCTCTGGCGCGGCCCATAGATGTTGGCGTAGCGCAGGATCGAGTAATCCAGCCCGAACGTGCGCTGATAGACGCCGAGCCAGGCTTCGAGGGCCTGCTTGCTGGCGCCGTACGGCGAAAGCGGGCGGACGGGCGCGGACTCCTTGACGGGCAGCTGGCGTGGGTCAGGCTCACCATACATGGCGCCGCCCGACGAGATGTAGATGAACTTCTTGACGCCGTAGGCAGCCGAAAGGCGCAGCAGATTCAGCCCGCCCAGGACGTTTACGCTCGCATCGTGGACCGGGTCGGTGACCGAGGCGGGGACGTTTGCCTGCGCCGCATGGTGATCGACGACCTCTGGGCGAA
>VBGG01000107.1 GCA_005883405.1 Chloroflexota bacterium
TGGACGGCTCCAACCTCCAATGGCGGCAGCGCCATCAGCGGCTACACCGTCAGCTCGACTCCCGCCGCTGCCAGCGCCACGGTCACTGGCACCAGCGCTACCCTGACGGGGCTCACCCCCGGCACCGCCTACACCTTCTCCGTCGTCGCCAACAACGCCGCCGGCGCAGGTGTGGCTTCACTGGCCTCGAACTCCGTGACTCCCTTCACCACGCCCGGTGCGCCCACCGCCGTCACCGCGACGGCTGCCAGCGCCCAGGCGACCATCACCTGGACTGCGCCCGCTTCTGACGGGTTCAGCCCCATCACCAGCTACCTGGTCGCCTCCACCCCGGCCGGTGGCTCGGCCACCGTCGCCGCGCCGGCCACCACCGCCACCATCACCGGGCTGATCAACGGCAGCGCCTACACGTTCACCGTCACCGCCGTCAACGCAGCTGGCTCCAGCTCGCCGTCGCTGCCATCCGGCAGTGTCACGCCCGCCGGTGGTCCGCCCACCCCGATCATCACCCAGAATCCGTCCAACCCGACGGGCAATCCTTCGGTTGCCTTCGGCTTCACCTCGAGCCTGGCGGGCGCGGCCTTCCACTGCTCGCTGGTCGCGCAGGGGGCGGTGGATACCTTCTCGGCGTGTAGCTCGCCCCAGAGCTACGGGCCGCTGGCCGATGGCGCCTACGTCTTCAAGCTGACCGCCACCGATCCAGCCACGGGTGATACCAGCTCGCCGAGCGTGTACGACTTCACCGTCAGCACCACCGTACAACCCACGGTCACGCTGCCGACGGTCCGCCCGCAACTGGGCACCCAGGCAACTACGCTTGGAATCCCCGTCACCATCGCGTGGTCGGGCACGGCCTGCACCACGAATGCCCCGAGCTGCAACGTGGCGAGCTACCGCCTGCAGAAGAGCATCAACGGTGGTGTGTTCTTCGACGTGCCGCTGCCTTCGGCAACTGCCACCAGCATTGCCGATAACCTCATCCCGACCCCCACCAGCGCGGCAACGGTCAGCACGTACGCGTACCGCGTCCAGGCGACCAATGCTCAGGGCCTGGCAAGCCCCTTCGCGATCGGCCCGACGTTCTCGGTGGCCACCACCGACGATAGCGGCACCGTGAGCTACAGCGGCACCTGGTCAGGCTTCCCACTGCTCGGGGCGTTTGGCGGGGCGGTGCACTCGTCCAGCGTCGCGGGATCGTTCGCGACGCTGTCCAACGGGTTCACCGGCACCGCGGCCTCCGTCGTGTCCACGCTCGGCCCGGATCGGGGCCAGGCCTGGATCACCCTCGACGGTCAGGTCGTCGCTACGGTCGACCTGTACTCGCCGACGGTGCAGGCAGGCCACGTGGTCTGGTCCACCGATGGGCTCAATCCGAACGTGGCCCACAGCCTGAAAATCACGGTGCTCGGTACCCATAACCCTGCTTCGACCGGCGCGCGGGTCGACCTCGACGCCTTCATGGCGGTCAAGTAACCGACTCCGCGTCCACACAGGGAGGGAGGCCTCTGCCGCAAGGCAGGGGCCTCCCCCTTTGGTAAGATGCTTTAGCGGGTCATCAGTCTTCTCCGCTCGAGCGCGGCGGGATTCACCACGCCGCTCATGTCTCCCTCCAGATACTTCAGCACGGCATTCGTCAGGTTCTCGACCATCAGCTGGAAGTTGGTGTCGACACCCCAGCCAATGTGCGGCGTGAGCACGACGTTATCGAGCGTCGTCAGCGGATGGTCCGCCGGCAGAGGCTCCATGTCGTACACATCCAGTCCAGCGCCGGCAATCCTCCGCTGCTGGAGCGCCTGGATGAGCGCCGCGTCATCCACCACGGGTCCGCGCGCGATATTGATCAGAAAGCTGCTCGGCTTCATAAGTGAAAGCTGCTGGGCGCCGACCATGCCGCGGGTCATCGTGGCGAGCTTCACCGAGATGAACAGTACGTCGGCCCGCCGGAACAGATCGTCGTGCGCGACGTACTCCACGTCATTGGCCTGAGCCCGCTCGGGCGTCAATGTCGGTCCCCAGGCGATCACCTTCATCTGCAGCGCTTTGGCCAATCGCGCCATGTGGCCGCCGATATTGCCCAGGCCCAGGATTCCAAGCGTCTGTCCGCTGAGCATGCGGGTCGGTGGGGCGACCCAGTCGGCTTCACGGACGCGCCGATCGTTGCGCGGAATCTCCCGCGCGAGCGCCAGCATCAGCGCCAGACCAAGCTCTGCCACCGCGACGTGACTGCCAGGTTGGCCACCGGCGGCGACAAGCGCGATGCCGCGCTCGGTCGCCGCCTCGGCATCGATACTCGGGCTGATCCGACCCGTCTGTCCGATCAGCTCGAGTTTGTCCGCTTCGCGTAGCACCCGCGCGTTGAGCGGCGTACGCTCTCGGTTGGCCACGGCCACCGTGGCGTCTCTGAGCCTACGGAGCACCTCGTCTTCGCCGCTCGCCGGCGTTGTGTAGATGGTGACGTCTCCGCGTTCCCGCAGCCGCTCCACCGCGGGCTGATTGCCCCAGAACTTCGTCCAGTCGTCCAGCACGACAATCTTCGGCTTCATCGCCATGCACCGTATCAGGCGCGGCGTTCCGAGACTGCCCGCGCAGCAGAAAGCGAGTCGCCGCGGTCGGACGACCACGCGCCAGCCGAATCAGGGTCTACGATAGGCGGCGGTGGGCCATTACATCCTCCGCCGTGTGCTCAGCATGGTCCCGGTGCTGCTGATTGTGTCCATGGTCGCTTTTGGCTTGCTGTACGTGCTGCCGGGCGACCCGGCGGTGGCCATGCTCGGCGAGAACGCGGGCAACCGCCAGACATACCTCGCCCTGCGGCGTGACCTGGGTCTCGACCAACCCGTGTACGTGCAGTACCTCACCTGGCTCGGCCGCGTCCTGTCGGGCGACCTCGGCCACTCCATTCGCACGAATGAGCCGGTCAGCAGCGTGCTGATGCAACGCGTGCCGATCAGCCTCTATCTGGGGACAGCCGGACTGGTGGTCGGTCTGGCGTTGGGCCTGTCAGTGGCGCTCGCTTCAGCCCTGCGGCCCGGAAGTCGGATCGACTCGATGGGCACACTGCTGGCGATGGGTGGCGTCGCGATCCCGAGCTTCTGGCAAGCGCTGCTGCTCGTCTACGTGTTCGCGGTCGTGCTGCGCTGGCTGCCACCGAGCGGTTTCACGTCGCCATTCACCGATCCGCTGCTCAGCGTACGCATGTTGATCTTGCCAGCCATCGTACTCGGCACCCATTCGGCCGCCGTCATCATGCGACAGGGCCGCTCGGCGCTGATGGAGGTCCTCGAGCAGGACTACATCACCACGGCACGCTCGAAGGGCCTGGCCGATGGCTCCGTCGTCGCCGGCCATGCCATGAAGAACGCCATGATTCCGATCGTCACGGTCATCGGCCTGCAGGTCGGCAGCCTGGTGTCGGGTGCGGCAATCACCGAAACCGTGTTTGCCATCCCCGGTGTCGGCCGCGCGGCTGTTGACGCGATCTTCTTTCGGGATTATCCGGTACTTCAGGGGGCCGTTCTGATGTTGACGCTGGCGGTGCTGATCGCCAACCTCCTGACCGACGTCGGCTACGCCTATCTCGACCCTCGGATCCGCTACCGATGAACCAGCTCGGCCTTCGCGTCGTCCGCCCGTTGGTGGAGCAGCAAGCCAGGCGGAGTGAACACACCCCGCCGAACGCGCGCTTCCTGCGACGGCTTCTGGAGACCCGCCTGGTTGGTACTGGCCTGACGATCTCGGCAGTCGTCCTGTTGTGCGCGTTGGCCGCGCCACTGCTTGCGCCGTATGACCCCAACGAGCAGGACTACCTCGCCATCACCGAACCTCCGTCACTCGCGCATCCGCTTGGCACGGACGACCTGGGCAGAGATCTCCTCTCGCGGATCATCTATGGATCGCGTATCTCGCTCGAGGTGGGTCTGATCGCCGTCGGCATCGCCGTGGGCGCCGGTGTGGCGCTCGGCATCGTGGCGGGCTACGCCGGTGGTATCACCGACGACGGGATCATGCGCGTGGTCGACGCAATCCAGGCTTTTCCAAATCTGATTCTGGCTCTCGCGATCACTGCCGCGCTCGGCCCGAGTGTCGCCAATGCCATGCTGGCGATCGGCTTTGTGGCTGCGCCGGGCATCGCCCGCCTGACCCGCGGCCAGACCCTGTCAGTTCGCGAGCGCGAGTTCATCGCCGCGGCGCGCGTGTGCGGCGCCACGCCGCTCGGCATCATGCGGCGCCACATCTGGCCAAACGTCACGGCGCCGATCGTGGTCCAGGCCACGCTGCTGCTCGGCACCGCCATCGTCACGGAAGCCGCGCTGTCGTTTCTGGGCGTCGGTGTTCAACCGCCGACGGCCAGCTGGGGCGCGATGCTGCGCACTGGATCGCAATACCTGGAGGTTGCGCCCTGGATCGGCATCGCACCTGGCGCAGCCATCTTTCTGACCGTGCTCGCGTTCAATTTTCTGGGCGACGGTTTGCGTCGCGCGCTCGACCCGCGACTGGCAGGGAGAAAGCGTCAGTAAAAAGGAGGTCTGGTGAAGATGCGCTCGCGTCGGAGTGTTCTGCGACTGATTGGCCTGGGTGGAGTTGGCAGCCTCGGCCTGATGGTGGCCTGTCGCACCTCGCCTCCGGCCGTCCCCAGCGGCGGTCCACCGGCCACCACGGCGCCGATCGTCCCCGGCCAGGCGACTGCTCCACCTGGTGTCGCCGCACCAACCACCGCTCCCGCACCAGCCACCAACGCGGCGATCAAGCGCGGAGGTCAGGCCACCATCCTCCAGACGAACGACTTCGTGTCCATGGACCCGGTCTTCGCCAGCGGGCCCACCGCGTCCGCGTGCTACGACTACTTGCTGGCCTGGCGGCCGAACCCCGACGGCACATATGGCGTGCAGCCGCTGCTCGCCCGCGCCTGGGAGACCTCGGCGGACAAGATCGTCTTCCACCTGCGCGACGGCATCAAGTTCCACGACGGCTCTGACCTCACGGCTGATGTCGTGGTATGGAACATCAACCGCATGGTCCAGAATCCCAAGAGTTTCGCCAGGAACTATCTGTCTGCCGTGGACGCGAACAATCCCGCCACCGCCACCGATCCGCTGACCGTTCAGCTCAACCTCACCCGCCCCAGCGCGGCCGTCTTGAGCTCGCTGAGCGACGCGACGTCCAACGGCGGTGGTACCACCGCGATCGTCTCGAAGAAAGCCGCCGAGGATCACGGCGAGGAGTGGCTCGCCCTGAACCCTGTCGGAACCGGACCGTTCCGGTTTGTCAGCTTCACGTCCGGAGATAAGCTCCAGGTGCAGCGGAACGAAAACTACTGGCGGACAGGAGCCGACGGAAAGCCGCTGCCCCACCTCGATGGGATTACGTACCGTGTCATCATCGAGGCCACTACCCAGTTCAACGAGCTCCGCGCGGGCACATCCGATTTCGCACAAAACATCCGCGGCCGCGACGTTCCGGCTGGAAGGCAAATTGCGCACGCCCACTACCTCGAGTCGCCATTCAGTGGCAACAAACGCCAGTACTTCTTCAACTCGCTCAAGCCACCGTTCCAGGACAACCTGAATCTGCGTCAGGCGATACATCATGCGGTCGATCGCGAGGCGATCGCCCGAGCGGTTGGCGGTGGCTTCGGCTTTCCGCTGCCGTATGAGTTCGTGCCTGGCTCCATCGGTTACGACCCGGCCGTGCCGTACTACGAGTTCAATCCCGACAAGGCACGCGCGCAACTACAGGCATCTGGAGTGACGATGCCGCTCGAGGTGCGCATGACGGTGCACTCGCGCGAGCAGGATGTCCAGCAAGCGCAGCTTATTCAGCAGATGGTGGACAAGATCGGCATCAAGCTCAACCTGGAGGTGGTCGAGCGTGTCGCGTGGGGTGAAAAGGTCCGCATCCAGAACGACTTCCAGATGGCCAGCCGCCAGTCAGGGGTGCAGGTTGACCCCACCGACGACCTGCTGGTCACATGGGCTGAGGGCGGCAACTCCGCCTATCACCGCGCACACGTGCCCGGATTGATCGACACGCTCCATCAGGCTGATGCGGAGTACGACGCCGCGAAGCGCCAGGCGCTGTTCGTCGAAGCCCAGAAGTTGATGTACGAGTCGGCCTGGTTCGGCTACATCTGGTTCGAGCCCGGCAACTTTCTCGTCCACAATCGCATCCAGGGTTTCCCCGCTGCCTGGGGTTCGCTGCGCGAAGCGGAGTGGTGGATCGATCCGAGCGTCTAGCCACACGAAAGGAGAGCCCAATGAAGATCACCTCAATAACCACCGAGGAGTTCCGCTGGCCGCGCGCGGTGCCGATCCGCAACGGCAAGCACACCTACACCCATTCGGGCCTGGGTATCGTGAAGATCGAGACCGACGAGAACATCACCGGCATCGGCCTTGGCGGCACCGGACTGGTCGGCCAGGCGACCATCGAATCCCTCAAACACGAGCTCATCGGCGAAGATCCGATCGACGTGGAGCGCCTGTGGCACAAGATGTGGGTGCCCAAGATCATTGGGCGCCGCGGACTGACGACGCGCGCCATCAGTGCGATCGACATCGGGCTCTGGGATATCCGAGCCAAACTCGCCGGCCTGCCGCTGTACAAACTGCTGGGTGGTTTCCGCGATCGCATGCCCACGTACATCGCCGGCGGTTACTACGAAGAAGGCAAGGGCATCCGAGAGCTCCAGCAGGAGATGGAGACGAACATTCGCATGGGCGCACGAGCGGTTAAGATGAAGGTAGGTGGCGTACCCATGCGCGAGGATGTGGCCCGCGTCAAGGCGGTGCGCGAGGCGATCGGCCCTGATGTCAAGCTGCTCGTCGACGCCAACTGCGCCTATCGCTCATACGAGGCAATTCAGTTCGCCGCACGTATCGAAGAATTCGACATCTTCTGGTTCGAGGAGCCTGTCGCCCCAGACGACTACGAGGGATCCCGCAAACTCGCACAGAAGACCTCGATTCCAATCGCCACCGGCGAGAACGAGTACACCCGCTATGGCTTCCGCGACCTGATCGAGCACGACGCGGCCGCGATTCTGAATGCCGACGCCAAGGTGCTCGGTGGCGTCACGGAGTGGATGAAGGTGGCGGCGCTCGCTCAGGCCCATGACCTGGACGTGGCACCCCACGGCTCGCAGGACATCCACATCCACCTGGTGTCGGCGATCGCCAACGGCCTGATCCTGGAGTTCTATCGCGATTCCGTCGACCCGATGTGGGGCAAGATGTACCACCACACCCTGCGCGTAAATTCGGACGGCACGGTCAGTCCACCCGAGGTGCCCGGTCACGGCGCGGAGCCCAATTACGCCGCGCTGGAGCCCTACCGCGTGACCCACGAGCGCCTCGCCGTCGGCGTTTGACGCCTGGAGCAGGCCATGCCATCGAGCGCACCGATCATTACCGAGATGCTGGTCATTCCGGTTGCTGGCCACGACAGCATGCTGCTCAATCTCAGCGGTGCACATGGCCCCTTCTTCACGCGCAATGTCGTGGTGTTGAAAGACAACCTCGGCCACACGGGCGTTGGCGAGGTTCCGGGTGGCGAGCGGATTCGCCAAACATTGGAAGATGCGCGGTCACTGGTCGTTGACCAATCCATCGGCACGTACAACAACATCCTCAACGCCGTGCGCCGGCGCTTTGCCGACCGCGATGCTGGCGGACGCGGTCAGCAAACCTTTGATTTGCGCACGACGATCCATGCCGTCACGGCCCTGGAGGCCGCATTACTGGATCTTTTGGGACAGTTCCTCGGCGTACCGGTTGCCGCATTACTCGGCGAAGGCCAGCAGCGCAAGGCGGTGGAAACTCTGGGCTATCTGTTCTACATCGGTGACCGCATAAAGACCGACTTACCTTACCTCAGCGCTCCCAATGCCCAGGACGACTGGCTGCGGTTGCGCCACGAGGAAGCACTGACGCCCGAGGCGACCGTGCGGCTTGCCGAAGCGGCGCACGCACGCTACGGCTTCAACGACTTCAAGCTCAAAGGAGGCGTCCTGCGTGGCGCGGAGGAGATGGAGGCAGTCACAGCACTGGCCGAACGCTTCCCACAGGCGCGGATTACGCTTGACCCGAATGGCGCCTGGGGGCTGGAAGAAGCAATCAGCCTGTGCCGCAACCAGCACCACGTACTCGCATATGCCGAGGATCCTTGCGGGGCCGAGAACGGCTATTCAGGACGTGAAGTGCTGGCCGAATTTCGGCGGGCAACTGGCCTCCCGACTGCCACGAACATGATCGCCACCGATTGGCGCGAGATGGGGCATGCGATCCAACTGAACTCGGTGGACATACCCCTGGCGGATCCGCACTTCTGGACCATGCAGGGCTCGGTACGCGTCGCGCAGATGTGTCACGAATGGGGCCGCACCTGGGGCTCGCACTCGAATAATCACTTCGACATTTCCCTGGCGATGTTTACCCACGTCGCAGCCGCGGCACCGGGCAAGATCACGGCTATCGACACCCACTGGATCTGGCAGGACGGCCAGCGGTTGACCAGAGAGCCGTTCAAGATCGCGGGTGGCCTGCTGGCAGTCCCGGAAAAGCCCGGCCTGGGCGTGGAAGTGGACATGGCGCAAGTCGAGCAAGCGCACCAGCTATACAAGCAAATGGGGCTGGGTGCGCGCGACGACGCCGCGGCGATGCAGTATCTGATTCCGGGCTGGAAGTTCGACAACAAGCGCCCGTGCCTGGTGCGCTGAACACTCGCTGGCCGCACCGCCGGACCAGGACCAGAATGAGCCAGCGTCCGTGATCGAGACTGGCAACTATGTGCGCTTCGAGCGAGTCACCTCCGTCATTGAGGCCGAACGCGGATTGCTGGCGGAGCTACACGGGGAGCAACTCCGAATCGATTTCGTCCGAGCAGATCTGGTGCGGGCCAAGATCAGCCGTGGGGGTGTGTTCGACGAGTCGCCGACGTTCGCCGTGTCCGTGGATCCCTCATCGGAGGACGTTGAGGTGGTCTTCGAAAGAGGTGACGACGTGGTCCGCCTGCGTACTTCGGCGCTGGTGGTATCCCTTGGCCTGGACCCGTTCCGTCTCGACGTTCACCGCTCGGATGGCAGTCCCGTTGTTGAAACCGCGCAGGACGCCGATGGTCGCTACTGGGCGTACGCCACGCTGAACGACGCGTTCACGGTCCGCCGTCGGTGCCGCCAGGAGGACGCGATCTACGGCCTCGGCGAAAAGACCGGGCATCACAACCGCAAAGGGCGCGACTTCACGCTCTGGAACACCGACGTGCTCAACCCGCACGCCACTCGCGAGTTCACGGCTTCCAGACCGCCTGACGACCCACGTTCGGATCGGAGCAGCACGGAGTTCGACCCCTACTACGTTTCGATCCCCTTCTTCTACCACCAGAGCTATCCGCGCGGGACAATGGCCGCGTCATTCGTCGACAATGGTTACCGCGGTACCTACGAATTCTCGCATCCGGAGGAGTACCGCATCCACTTCTCGGGCGGACAGTACACGGAATACATCTTTGCCGGGCCCGGCATGCCAGAGATCCTCAGTTCGTACACCTGGCTGACCGGCCGCATCGCGCCGCCGCCACTGTGGGCGCTTGGCTACCACCAGAGTCGCTGGTTCCGCTACACGCAGACGGCCGTCGAGCGGCTCGCCGAGAGCCATCGCGAGAAAGATATCCCGTGCGACGCCCTGTGGTTGGACATCGAGTACATGGATGGCTACCGCGTGTTCACCTGGAACACCAGGGCGTTCCCTGACGTCTCGGGCATGCTGAAGCGGTTAGACAACCTGGGTTTCCGAGTGATCACCATTGTCGACCCGGGCGTCAAGTACGACCCTGGCTATTGGGTGTTCGACCAGGCGCGAGAGCGAGACGTACTGTGCAAAACCGAAGGTGGCGACATTTACGTCGGACAGGTGTGGCCGGGCAATACAGCCTTTCCCGATTTCGTCACCGAAGAGGCGCGCACATGGTGGGGCGAATTGAACGCCGCGCACGTCCAGTCCGGGCTGGCCGGTATCTGGAACGACATGAACGAGCCGGCGACCGGCATCGTTCCGCCGAATGCTATGCGCTTTGGAAAAGGCAAGTACGCACACGAGCGGTACCACAACCAGTACGCCCTGCTTATGGCGATGGCTACACAGGCGGGGCTGCTCCACGCCATGCCGGACAGGCGTACCTTCGTCCTATCACGCGCCGGGTTTGCCGGGATCCAGCGCTACGCGGCGAACTGGATGGGCGACAACATGTCGCGGTGGGATCACCTGTGGCTCAGTGTCCCGATGGCCATGGGGTTCGGCATCTCCGGTCAGGCATTCGTGGGTGCCGACATCGGTGGCTTCGCCGGCAACTCGAATGCCGAGCTGTTTCTACGCTGGATGCAGTACGGCGTGCTGACCCCATTCTGTCGCAACCATTCTGAGCTCGGGAACGTCGACCAGTACGCCTGGGCCTGGGGCGACGTCGTGCTGGATGTGGTGCGCGAGGCGATCCGTCTGCGTTACCGCCTGCTGCCGTATATCTACACCACGTTCATCCGAGCTGCTGAAACCGGTGCACCAGTTCAGCGCCCACTCGTCTTCGAGTACCAGTATGACCCGACGGTGCGCGACATCGATGACGAATACCTGCTGGGGCCAGACCTGCTGATAGCGCCCGTATTCGCGCCCGGGTTGACTGCCCGGCAGGTATACCTCCCCGCGGGCAGCTGGTACGACTGGCACTCCGATGTGCTCGTAGGCGGGAAGCGCTACGTCCACACGGCCACGCCGATGGAGCACATCCCGATCTATGCCCGCGGTGGCTCCGTCGTCCCAATGTGGCCCGATGCGCCCGACTCCACGTCTGGATACCACCCGTCTGCGATCGAGCTCCACCTGTTCGTACCGGGTACGGACGGTACCCACCATTCACTCCTGCAGGAGGACGACGGCCTTACCCTGGCTGGCTTGAACGGCGCTTGCTACCAGACCGACTTCGAAGTAGCCCGCACGGGCAACCGTGTTGTGCTCCACGCGGAGGTGGACGGCGACGGCTATCCGGCTTTCGCCCGTGAAGCATTCCACCTCGTCGTTCACGGAGCGGCGCCCGCCAGCGTACGGCTCGACGGCAGAGAGGTGACCCCAACCTCGGCCCGATTCGTGCTGCCGAACACAGCCAGACCGTTCCTGGTCGAGTTCGATCTCTAAATGCTTCCAATTAGAGGAGGTGTCATCCTGAGGGAGGAACCCATGGGCTCCGCTCGCAGGCTCGCTTCGCGCAGGGCAGGCGACGAAGGATCCGCTTCCTGTTGCGAGCGTCGGAGTCGCGGATCCTTCGCAAGCTCAGGATGACAAATCGTGCATGAAATGCGGGGAAGCATTTTTTAGCCGCCGGGGGTCGTGGAGGCGGTCTCGAGCTCGCGCAGGAACTGGTCCAGGCCGTCGGCCGTCAGCGGACCGTTCCACTTGCG
>VBGG01000108.1 GCA_005883405.1 Chloroflexota bacterium
CCGAACGAGCTCCGCTGGCCGGAGCAGGTCGCGATCGTCGAGCCGAAACCGCTCGTCAATATGTTGCGCGACGTGTCGCTGGTCGGTAGCGACTGGCCAGGACGCATCGAGGTCCAGCCGATCTTCGGCGCGCCAGCCCGCATCGGTTTGCAGCTGCCAGCCAACGCCTGGTACGCCACAAGCTTCAGAGTGCGACCGGTGCCGGCCCGCGCGGCGCTGTGTCTCGAAGAACTGGCGCTGGCGGGAGACTGGAACGTGTGGGTCAACCAGCACCCGGTGCCCCGAGAGGCCTTCGCGCCCAGGCGCCGCTGGAGCAACGACAATCGCGAGGCGGAGGTGGCGCCTCTGCTGGCGGAAGGGCTCAACGAAGTGCTCGTGCGAGTCCGCGTCACGCGGCCATCGGATGGTCTGCTGGACGCGCTTCACCTGCTCGGGGACTTCGGTGTATTCCAGGACCAGTCGGGCTGGCCAGTGCTCGGTGAACGACCCGCCGTTGTGCGCTGGGCGGAGCGCCATGCCGGCGGCTATCCGTACTTCTCTGGCACGCTTCGGCTGAGCCGAAGTCTGCCGCGGGAACGGCTGCCAGCCGGAGCGTTCCGCCTGCGCCTACCCGACGAAGAGCTGATGTTCGCGGGTGTGGCGGAGTTGGCTATCAACGCCCAGCCGCTCGGCGTCCGCGCCTGGGCACCCTTCGTCTGGGATGTCCCCGCGGGCCTGGTCGCGACTGACAGCAGTACGACACTATCGCTCTCGGTCACCAACACGCTCGTGGAGCAATTGGAAGGCAAGCGCTACGACCCGCCCCGCCGCGAGATGGTTCCCGTACTGCCGTGAATGCTTCCTGTTGAGCGTTGCGTGTCATCCTGAGGAGGAACCCATGGGCTCCGCTCGCAGGCTCGCTTCGCGCAGGGCAGGCGACGAAGGATCCGCTGCTCGTTGCGAGCGTCGGAGTCGCGGATCCTTCGCAAGCTCAGGATGACACGCAACTCTATAAGGGACAACGACGTACCGGTGATTCCGCATGGTGTCGGCCTGGCGAACGTCGCCGGCTGCTCGCGCGCTGGCGGCCGAATGGCGAACCCTCGAACAGGGGACCCCTCTGGGGCGAACGTCGCCGGCTGCTCGCGCGCTGGCGGCCGCACGGCGAACCCTCGAACGAGGGACCCCTCTGGGGGAAGTGCTGCCCTCAGGTCGCCGACGCGACGAGCGGTGCGGCGGCTTCGGCGGCTTCCTCGGTTGAGGACTGGCTCTCGTAGAGGTGGCACTTGACCAGCCGACCGTCGACGGGCACGTCGGGCGGTTCCACCGACCGGCAGATGTCCATCACGTGCGGGCAGCGATCGGCAAAGCGGCAGCCGACGCGGACGAACGAACCCTCGTCACTGGTCGCCAGGCTCACTCGCTCGGTCGACTTCTGACGCGGATCCGGCTCCAGCACCGACGTCTTGAGCAGCTGGGTGTACGGATGCTTGGGCTCGCCCAGCACCTTCTGCACCGGGCCGAGCTCCACGATCCAGCCCCGCAGCATGATCGCCACGCGGTCGGACGCGTAGTACGCCGTCGCCAGGTCGTGCGTGATGTAGATCACGCTCTGACGCGCCTTGAGCTCGCGGAACAGATTGACCACCGACATGCGCAGCGAGGCGTCGAGCATGGACACCGGTTCGTCGGCCACCAGCAGCGATGGATCGGTGATCAACGCGCGCGCGATAGACACCCGTTGTAGCTGACCCCCCGAGAGCTCGCTCGGGTAGCGACCCTTGACCTCGCGCAAGGAGAGGCCGACGGCGTTCAGCGCCCGTTCGATCGGCTCATCCGCGGTCTTGCGCGGCGCAACGCCGTAGTTCCCAACGGTCTCATAGAGGTACGACTCGATCCGCCGCAGCGGATTGAAGGTGGCAAACGGATCCTGGAAGACCGGCTGGACCTGCCGACGGAACCATTTGCGGTTGGCACCACCGGTAATGTGGCTGACGTCGCGATCTTTGAACAGCATATGGCCAGACGTCGGCTCGACGAGACCAAGCATCATGCGGGCGAGCGTTGTTTTGCCGCTGCCACTCTCGCCGGCGATGGTCAGGATCTCGTGCTGATCGGCCGAGATTGTGAGGTTGGCGCGGTCGACGGCGACCAGGTGCCGCGTGCTCAACCCACGTCGCGAGACGAATTCGCGCGTCAGATCCTGGACGCGAAGGAGTGCCTTGAAGGTCTCAGCCGACGGCATGCGCTGCGCTTCCGTTCGGGGGGTTGACGAGGTGGCAGGCGACGCGGTGTCCCGGCCGGACCTCCATGAGCGGCGGCACGACGGTCTTGCAGACCTCCATCGCGTACGGGCAACGGGGATGAAAGCGGCAGCCGCTCGGGGCGTGGTCGAGCGCCGGTGGACGGCCCGGAATGCTGACCCGCTCAGCGCGCTCGTCCAGTTTGGGCAACGAGTTGATCAGGTACTGCGTGTATGGGTGCAGCGGCTGCTCGAACAGCGTGAGCGTGTCGGCCTCCTCCATGACCTGACCCGCGTACAGCACCAGCACGCGATTGGCCAGGTTGGCGTGCACCCCCATGTCGTGGGTGACGAGCACCAGCGTGCTGCGCGTGCGCGCGCGGATGTCTTCGAGCAGCTGGATCACGCCGCGCTGCACCACCACGTCGAGCGCCGTGGTCGGCTCATCCGCCAGGATCAGCCGAGGCGACAAAATCGTCGCCAGCGCGATCGTGACGCGCTGCCGCATGCCGCCCGAGAGATGGTGCGGATAGGCGCCGAGCACGCGTTCGGGGAGACCCAGATCGTTCAGATAGCCACGCACGTGTTCGTCGGTCTGTCTCACCCAGCTCGGCTTGTGCGCCGCGATGAAGTCCCTGAATGTGTCCCGGATCTTGCGCACCGGATTGAGGACGTGCATCGACCCCTGTGGTATGTACGAGACCACGCTCCAGCGCATGGCGCGTCGCTCGCTTTCGGAAAGCGCCAGTATGTCCACGTCACGATCGTCCACGCGATAGTGCACCGAGCCACCAACGATGCTCAGTGGCGGCGTGACCATGCCGAGCAGGACTTTGAGCAGCGTCGATTTGCCGCAGCCGGATTCGCCGGCAATGCCGTACACCTCGCCTTCCTGGATCTGGAGCGAGATGCCGTCCACGGCTCGCACGGTGCGCTGGACATTGGAGGTCTCGGTCACGTAGTAGGCGCGCAAGTCGCGCACCTCCGCGACGTTGGTGACGGGGGTTGCCGGCGGGGCGATCATGCGGCACTCCGCGCCGCCATGGACTTCAGGCGCGTGCGCGGGTCCAGATGGTGGCCAAGGCTGATCGAGATCAGATACATGGACATCGTGCCGATGGTCGGCGAGCCCAGGTCGCTCAGGCCCAGCACCGAGAGCGTGACCTCCATGCCGATGGCGTAGAGAAAGCCGCTCACGGCATCGGCAAGCAAGAACGGGATCAGGAACGGCAGGTGCTCCCGCAGGATGATCTTCAGCGTGCCCATGCCGGCGAACGTGGCGGTCTTGGTGAACTCCTCTTCGCGCAACGTGAGCACCTGCGAGCGATAGCGTTTCGATGGCCACGCCCAGTCCAGCAATCCCAACAATACGCCAAGCCAGACGATGTTCAATGCGCCGCGAATCATGAAGGAGATCAGGATCAGCAGCGGCAGGCGCGGAATGACGATGAACGTGTCGGTGAAGCCCGACAGCGTGCGATCGAGGCCACCGCCGAGATAGCCAGCGAAGGAGCCCATCAGCACGCCGATCGAGCGCGAGATGATCACCGCCAGACCGGCGATCACGAGCGAGTTGCGAATCGCGTACGTGGTCAGCCAGAAGACGTCCTGACCCAGCGAAGTGGTGCCGAAGATGTACTGGAGCGAGGGCGGCCGGTCGACTGGCACGACACGTCGGTCACCCTGGCCATAGGGTGCGACAAACGAAAGCGCACCCAGCACGAGCAGGATCGCCAGGATGACGCCGCCGGTGCGGAAGGCCGGGCTGGAGCGAAGGAGATCGCGGGTGACGCCCAGGGACGCGGATGCGAACTTGATTGCCATTTACGCGCGTCCCTGGGCCAAATCTGTCACAAGAAGTTCGGCCGACTGCGACTTGGAGTGAAAGCGGCTTGTCGGCCGAACTTCTAAGGTGGTGCGTAACTGCTGCATTGGCGATTCCTAGCGATACCGCACGCGCGGATCGAACAGCGGATAGAGCAGGTCGATGAGCAGCGCCGCGGTCGCGATGCCGACGATCGAAAAGATGGTCACCCCCATGATCATGTTGAAGTCGGACTGCAAGATCGCCGTGTACAGACGGTAGCCAATGCCTGGATACGAAAAGACGAACTCGGTGATGAGTGCACCCTCGAACAGCGCACCGAGCGACAGCGCGAGGTCAGTCACCTGTGGCAGGAGACTATTGCGCAGGACATAGCCGAAGATGATGCGGCGGCGCGGGAGGCCCGCGATCTCTGCATAGTTGACCGCATCGCTGGAAATGACGGTCGACGCCAGCGCGCGGGCGATGATGAACCGAAACGCGGTGCCCAGGAGTACGAGTGAGAGCGCCGGTAAGAAGCTGTGCTGGAAGATGCTCAGCAGAAATGGGCCGAGGTTCGCCGGCGAGCCGCTGGCACCACCAACGAGTGGGAACAACGGGATGTAGTAGGCGAAGGCCATCACCAGTACCAGCGACAGAATGAAATAGGGCACTGGATAGATCGTCACCAGCATGCCACTGACGAGGTTGGACCAACGGCTACCCGGATAGTAGGCGGCCAGCGTGCCCAGGATGATGCCGAGCAGCCAGGACAACAGCGTGCTGGCGCCCAGTAACCCGACGGTCCACGGCAGACCGTCGCGAATGATCAGGGTGACGGGAGTGGGGAATGCGCCCAGCGACGGGCCGAGGTCCGCTCGAACGAGGCGCGCCCAGAAGCGTCCGTACTGTTCGAGCGGGGTTCCCTGCAAGCCGTACAGGTCCTGAAGTGCGTTGCGGAGCGTCTCGGCAGCCCGCGGATCGGTGAGGCTGGTCGAGACGCGCCGCAACGTCTGCTCGACAGGATCCGTCGGCAGCAACCGCGGGATGATGAAGGTGACCGTCGTGCCGACGAAGATGACGACGGCCCACTGGATGAGTCGCGGCAGCGCGTATGTCTTGACGAATCCCATCGTTCAGCAGCTGGACTCAGGCGTTGGGAGCGATCTGCTGGAACGTGAAGCGGCCGCCGATGAACCAGTACAGCGGCTGGCGCGTCGGCTTCTCGGCGGTCGGGAACCCATTCCAGTACTGCGTGTCCTGGGTGATGAACTTCTTGAAGCTGATGGTGTGGATACGCACCATGTTCTGCACCCAGAACTGCATGACCTGGCGTCCGACGTCGAGCACCTGCGGGTCCTCGGGCGTCAGTCGGCCCATCTGTTCGATCAGCGCATCGAGCTCCGGGAAGCGGAAGCGATCGATGTCATTGCTGCCGGCGCCCGCCGTCGACGATCCATTCGGCGTAAAGAAGCGCGAGTGCAGCGAGTTCAAGCCTTGCCAGATGTCGGGGTGGGCGTTGATCGGCAGCGCGCCCCAGGTCGAGGTGGCGGTGAAGTCGCCCGTGTTCTGGCGCGTGGTGTACGGGTCGCGCTCGAGAGTTTCGATGTTGACGTCGATCCCGAAAGTCTTGAGCTGGTCCTGGAAGCCCAGCGCCAACCGGTAGACATCGTTCTCATCTGGCGCTGCGAGCATCGAGATGGACCACGACCGGCCGTCCGGCAGCTGCCATTTGCCGCTGCTGTTACGGCTGAAACCATTCTTGATCAGCAGCTTTTCGGCGATGTCGGGCGCGTGCTTCCAGCTGCCGACGCCGAATCGCTCGCGCAGTCCGTCCGGGTCGGTTGGCACGTTGTAGCCCTGCTGAGAGGCAAAGGTGGCGATGCGGCCCGGTGCATCTGGATCGTATGGAGCGAACGTCTCGCCGTTGCCCACGTCGATCGTCATCGTCCGCACCGTCATCTTGGCGACACCACCGATGTAGTCGGTGTTCAGGGCGGGGATGTCCAGCGCCAGCGCAATCGCCCAGCGCACGTCCTTGTTGTCGTATGGCGGGACGGTGTAGTTGAAGCCAAACCAGCGCGTGTCGAGCTCGTTGCCATACGCCCAGGGGAAGTCTCTGAACCAGGAGCGGGCGGTTGGAGTGCTGTCGATCAGCGGTTTGAAGGCGTCGTAATCCAGATCGAACAGCACGTCGAGCTCGTGGCGGGCCATGGCGATGACCTTGCTCTGGCTCGGTCCATAAAAGATGGTCAGGATGTACGGCGGTCCAGCCTGACCGGTGATCATGCCGGGCGTGGTCTGCTGCCAGTCATCGCGGCGCTTGAACAACTCCCAGTAGCCATTCGGATCGGAGTCCATCGCCACGTACGCGCCGAGCGACACGGGTGGGTAATTGGTGAACGTCTTGAGGTCCGTGGCGTTCTCCCACACGTGCTTGGCCATCATGTAGACGGCGTTGTAGCGAGCGGTGAAGTAGAAGTGAAAGCGCGGGTTGGGCTCATTCAGCGTGAAGACGACGGTGTACGGATCCGATGCCGAGACGGTGTTGACGTACAGCTTCATCTCGGCCGAGAACACCAGGCCCGGGTTGTTCTTCAGTGCGTTGACGGTGAAAACCAGGTCGTCCGCGGTGAACTCCACGCCGTCACTCCACATGACGCCATGTCGCAGCGGCACGGTCATGGTCATGCTGTCGGCGCTGTACGTCGGGCGGTCGGCGGCAAGCGAGTTGATCCACTCGCCGGAGTCCTGGTCGATGTACCACAGGTTGTCCATCACCAGGCCCTGGCGGCTTGGCGTCGGCGGACCCCCCGGCACGAACATGTTGAAGTTGTTGGCGACGCTGTAGCGGAAGATCTGGTCGACCACGTAGACCTGCTCGCGTGGGACCGAAACCGGCAAGCCGCTGCCACCGAAGCCCTGTGCGAGCGGTACGGCCATCGCGCCACGCGCAACGGCCAGCTTGACCGCCGGCGCTGCGCCAGCCGATGAAAGGCCGAGCAGAGGCGAGGCGACGAGCCCGGTGCCGGCGGCGATGATGCCGCGCAGAAACGCGCGGCGACTGACGGATCCTGCCATGCTGACCGAACCTCCCTGAAGGCGTCATTCCACGGCGAAATGAGTAAGGCGCTGCCGAGGCTTACGCTACTGCGCCGGCGCACGGCTGTCAACAGCAATCGAAAGAGATCGAAAATAAGATAGCTGTCGTTTGACGGCAAACGAAGCGAGTCGTAACCTTGCGCTGATGACTCGCAGGGCGTCCGTGCGCTCCACTCATCGACGCCGCCGCATCATGGGCGTCGTCAGCGAGCGCGGCGATGCGCTGGTCTCCGAGCTCAAAGACATGTTCGGCGTCTCCGAGGTGACCGTGCGCGCCGACCTCGCCGCGCTGGCCGACCGCGGCCTGATCGTGCGCACCCACGGCGGCGCGGTGCTGCCCGAACCGGGCTCGAAGGCACCGGAGCCGACGTTCGCCGCGCGCGAGATGGCCAACGTCGAGCTGAAACGGCGAATCGGCGAGGCCGCGGCCGCGCTGATTCAGAATGGCCAATCGGTGGTGCTCGATGCGAGTACCACGGCGCTCCAGATCGCGCGCGTCATGCGTCGCCGCGAGTCGGTGCACGACGTGAACGTCATCACCAACGGTGTGCACACCGCGCTCGAGCTGCTGGATACGCCGGGCGTCAGCACCATCCTCACCGGTGGTCAGCTGCGCGCCACAGCCGTGTCGCTGACTGGCGCGCTGGGGGCCGACTTGCTCTCCAGAGTGCATGCCACATTGGGCTTCTTTGGCGCCAGGGGGCTGACCACCAGTCAGGGTCTGACCGACATCAACCTGCAGGAGGTAGAGATGAAAGCGGCTATGGCGGATGTCTGCGAGCGCGTGGTGGCGGTGCTCGACCATACCAAGCTCGGCCAGGTAGGGCTGGCGACCTTCGTAGCCTGCGCGAACCTCGCGCTGGTGATCACCGACGACGGCGCAGTCCGCGCCGATCGGCATCGATGCCCGACGGCCGCGTTTCGCCTGGCATGTGGCCGGCGATGGTCCACATGCCCGCCAGGCCGCCTATCACCTGCAGCTGATCGATGCGCACGATGCGCGCGCCTCATGGTCGGCGCCCACCTGGGACAGCGGCATGCGAGAAAGTCGCGACTCGACGTACGTTGTGTACGACGGACCACCGCTCACCTCTCGCGGCCGCTACGCGTGGCGCGTTCGGGTCCGCGACGGCGCTGGCGCAACCAGCGATTGGAGTGCGCCGGCCGAGTTCGAAATGGGCCTGCTCACGACAGAGGACTGGTCGGCGGACTGGATCGCCCACGTCGTGCCGGACCTGGTATCCGAGCCTGAGGACTTGCGCCCGAGTCGCAAGTCACCGGCGCTGCGCCGGCGGTTCAATCTGTCAGCTGTTCCGAAGCGGGCCCGCCTCTACATCACCGCGCTGGGCGTGTACGAGGCGTTTGTCAACGGCGCGCGCGTCGGCGAGGAACGCCTGGCACCCGGCTGGACCGATTATCACACGCGGATTCAGTACCAGACCTTCGATGCCACGCCATTGCTGCGTGAGGGAGAAAACGTCCTGGCGGTCCGCCTGGGCGATGGCTGGTATGCCGGCAGAATCGGCCCGTGGGGCGTCCACCGCTATGGCGATGGGCCGGCCCTCCTCTGTCAGCTCGAAGTCCATCTTCCGTCCGGCGAGCCGCTCACCATCGCATCCGACGATCGATGGATGGCACGTGAGAGTGGTACATGGCTCCACGATCTGCAGCTGGGTGAACGAACCGACCTGCGCGCTGAGCCCGCCGGTTGGAACGCCGCGGGGTTCGACGATAGCGGCTGGAGTCCGGTTTCGATGCGCGCCAGTCCCGGCAGTCGATTGGTCGCGGCGCGCGACGACGGCATCCGTGTGGTCGAGACGCTTCCGGCAAAGAGTGTGCGGGCCGCCGAACCCGACCGTCACCTTGTCGATCTTGGCGCCAATGGCGCTGGAGTGGTGCGTCTACGGACAACCGCCAGGCCAGGTCAGCACATCGTCATCCGTCACGCCGAAGCGCTCGACTCCAATGGTGAGCTGTACGTCGAGAACCTACGCGGGGCCGAGCAACAGGACGAGTTCACGCTTGCCAACACCGGCCCGGTCACGCTGGAGCCCCAACTGACCTTTCACGGTTTCCGCTACGCCGAGATCAGCGGCGTCGACGGCGCGCTGGATGCATCCAGCGTCGAGTCTCGTGTGCTGAGCTCCGCCACGCGCCTGGTTGGTTCGTTCACGTGCTCCGACCCGCGTGTCGAGCAACTCCAGCGCAACATCGTCACCAGCCTGCGCGCCAACTTCATCAGCGTCCCGACCGACTGTCCGCAACGCAACGAGCGGCTGGGCTGGACGGCTGACCTGCAGATCTTCGCCCCAACCGCCCTGTTCAATGCAGACCTCACCAACATGGTGGCCAAGTGGCTCGACGATATGGTCGACGCGCAGCTGCCTCCGGCGCGTACTCGGACATCGCGCCAACTCCCTCCGGCTGGGCGGGCGCCGGGAACACCGCGTGGAGCGATGCCGGCATCATCGTACCGTGGGTGCTGTACGAGCTCTCCGGCGACGTTCGCGTGCTCGAGCGCATGTATGCGTCGATGCACCGCTACATGCGCTTCCTCGAAGCCGACCAGACGCATGGCTACCGCTTTGGCGGCCGCTACGGCGACTGGGTCAGCCTGGGGGCGCGCACTGACAAGACGCTCATCGGCACGGCCTACCTCGCGTACGTCGCCGACCTGTTCAGGCGCATCGCGACGGTCATGAACAACTCCGAAGACGCGGAGCACTACCGCGCGTTCTCTGACCGAGTGCGCGAGGCGTTCCAGCAGCGCTTCATCGACCGCGACGGACGGCTAACGGCCGAGACGCAGACCGCGTACGCGATGGCACTTGGCTTCGGGCTGCTGCCCCCCGAGGCCCGCCCGGCCGCGGGCGATCGGCTAGCAGACCTTGTGAAGGCCGCTGATACGCACCTGGCCACCGGTTTTCTTGGCACCCCGCTGGTCATGCCGGCGCTGTCCGACAACGGACACCACGAGCTTGCCTGCCAGCTGCTGCAGCAGGACAGCTACCCATCGTGGCTGTTCGAGGTGCGCAATGGCGCCACGTCGATCTGGGAGCGGTGGAACGGCTGGACGCCAGAGCAGGGCTTCTACTCGCCGCGCATGAACTCCTTCAATCACTATGCATTCGGCGCCGTCGGCGATTGGATGTATCGGTACCTGGCGGGCCTCAATCCGTTGGAGCCCGGCTATCGACGGACGGAGCTCCGCCCCAGGCCGGGCGCCGGTTTCACCGCCGCGCGTGCCAGCCATGAATCACTGTACGGCGTGCATACGTGTGCCTGGAGGCTGGAGGACGGCGTGCTGCACATCGAAGCGGCCGTGCCGGCCAACACCACGGCGACGGTCGTACTGCCGATCGCCGACGCCGAGCGGATCGAGCTGGCACCGGGCCAGCATCAGCTCGAGGCGCCATACCGAGCCAGAGACTTCAGCCTTTCAAACTGACCGCGGGCGTGGGGGGACACGCCCCCCAGAGCAGGGGATAACTGGCCAGACTCCCTAACCCCGAAGTACCGCTCAGTCGATGCTCCTGGGGCGAGGCCTTCATGCCTCAGACCTTGTTCGAAGGAGTCTCAGCTAGATGAGACGCATACGCGCGTCGGCGCTGCTAGGGGCCGCGCTGTTCAGCGCAACCGCGCTGGCAGGCACCGGTCCAACGGCTGGCGCGGCCAGCAAACCACCGCCGAGCTCGATCAAGCTCGATCCGAGCTTGCCGGTGCATCCGGCCCTGCAATACGGGGCTCAGGTAGAGCCTGACAAAAAGGTCCGCGTCATCGTCCAGAAAGACCGGCCCGAGCGCGACGCCAAAGACATTGCGAGCAGCGCCGGCGCCAAGTTGAACGAGGAGTTCAGGTTGGTCAAGAGCGTGGTGCTGGAGCTTCCACAGAAGGACGTCCTGAAGCTGGCTCGCCACCCGCACGTCCGCTACGTGTCGCCTGACGGACGGGTCAAGCATCACGCCGTCGACGCCAGCCAGCTCACGACCACCTTTGCGCCCAGCGTAAACGCAACGACCGTTTGGAACGCCACTGGCGCCTCCGCCACCGGCAGCGGCGTCACTGTCGCGGTGCTGGACACCGGGCTGACTACGGCCAATCCTGATTTCTCAGCGGGCAAGGCGCTGGCGGTCAACCTCAACACCACG
>VBGG01000109.1 GCA_005883405.1 Chloroflexota bacterium
CGCACGGTCGAGCTGGCGGTCAGGCCGGTGAAGATCAGACCCGGCTGCCAGGCCACTTTCCAGACGCCCGTCTGGTCCTGGACCAGGGGCAGCGTGTTGGTTTCGCTGACCTCGCCGAAGAGTGCCAGAGTGCGCGTCACCCGAAATGGCACCTGGCCGGACGTGCTGGCAGGTCCAGTTTGCTGGACCGTCAGCTTCACTTCGCCGATGCCGTCGCGGATATTCGTGTAGCGCCGCGCGAAAAGGTCGCGGGGCGTGGCGGCCCGGGCATCAGCTGACAGCAGGTCGTACATCGCCGAGTACTGGCCTTGCTGCCAGGCGTCGAAGAACGCGGTCGCGGCCTCCTCGGGCCGTCTCGGCACGAGCGTTGGCGGTGACGGCGCGGCCGTCGGCGTGGCTGGCGCGGGCGCAGGCGGCGGTTCAGGCACGCTGCAAGCGACCAGCAGCAGCATTGAAATCAGCAGGGCGTGACGCCACGCCATGAGCGTGGAGGCTACCACCGGCTCTGGTGCACGGCCGAAGTGCGGCAATGTACCGTCACGCGGCCTCCTGTGACGCACACTGCTGACCTCCTTCCGGCTGCCGTAGCGCAGCCGTAAGCCGCATGCGTCGAGAAGGCGCGTAAAAAGCTGGTAACGTGGCACAAAGTGCGCGTTTTCTTAACCTTTGTGCTGGTCTGTTCGGCACTGCTTCAGCCGACAGCTTCCAGCGCTCAGGACTACGTGGCTGCCTCGCCCGTCACGGTGCGGCTGTGGGCGACGCGGGAAGGCCTCGTTGGGCGGACGACCGCCGCGGGGCACCTGATCACACCTGACGATCACTTCGTGGCGCTGCCGTCGAGGAAGGCACTGAACCGATCCGTCATCATCAGCTACCGCGGCAAGAGCGTTACCGCGCCGGTACTCGACATCGGGCCGTGGAACCGCGACGAAGCGTGGTGGGAGGCCGGCGGTGCCCGCGGCCAGTTCGCGGACCTGCCGCGCTTCGTTCCCGAGGTGTGGGCCGCATTCGAGGACGGCTACAACGACGGGCGAGACGCCAACGGTCGCTACGTGACGTTCCCGTCGATGATCGATCTGAGCGACGGCGTATACGCCGATCTGGGCATGCAGCTGGCGGACTGGGTGGACGTGACGCTGTCGTGGATTGACGGACCCTCGCCACCACCGTTGGCGCCGGGCGATCGCAAGATCGTCAAGAAGGCCGATCCGACGATTCCGAAGGCGCCCGATATGGCGCACGACGAGCGCTACTTCTCGGAGACCGGCTACCGCATCGATAACGACGCGATCTGGTCGTACTTCGTGGCACGCAGGCGGGTGCCGGTCTTCGGCTTTCCGGTGTCACGCACGTTTGTGCTGCTTGGCTGCCAGGTCCAGATCTTCCAGCGCCACGTGGCGCAGGCGTGTGCCGGGCGGGAGGTGGCGCTGATGAATCTGCTCGATCCCGACATCTTCCCGTACGAGCGCGTCAATGGCAGCCTGCTGCCGCCTTCGGACCCGGATATGAAGGCCGACACGCCGAGGGTCAGCTCGGCCGGCTACGGGTCGGCGATCGTCGAGTTCGTGCGCTCGAACGTGCCCGACTCGTTCGACGGCCTGGCCGTGGCTTTCGGCAGGTCGTTTTTCAGGCTGGGCGCGGGCGCGGACAACCCACTGATCAGCCTGGAGGTCTGGGGTGCGCCGATTTCGCCACCTCGCCGTGACCCGAGCAACTCGAATTTCGTCTACCAACGCTTTCAGCGCGGCGTGATGCACTTCGACGCCGCGAGCGGCCGTACACAAGGCCTGCTGCTGGCCGACTACCTGAAAGCCATCCTGCGCGGCCGCGATCTCCCCGTCGATCTGGCCCAGTCAGCCCACAACAGCAAGTACTTCGCTCAATACTGCCCAGGCTGGACTCACTGGCTCTGTCGCCCGTCCGATCTGCCCGCCACCGATCTCACCTTCGCCTTCGACCAGGGCTAACTACGTTCGTGGCTGATTTGCTCTTTTATGCACGCGCTTCGCGCGGAGGGGCTCCGCCCCTCTACCCCGCCGGTGCCCGTCCTGCACGGCTGTTAGCTCAGAGGTGTGCGGGGCGGAGCCCCCGCACACCTCTGAGCTAACAGCCGTGCAGGACGGGCACCGGCGGGGTAGAGGGGCGGAGCCCCTCCGCGCGAAGCGCGTGCCAAAAAACGACAAGCAGCCTCGGACGCTAAAGGCGTTGGTCCGTTGTGTGCTACCACCTTATTCGTGCGGAGGTGCCGAGGCCGATGAGACACGCCGAGTCGCCAGGCGAGGAACAAGGTCCGGGTCGGACCGCGTACCGCGCCGAGTTGCAGTGCTTCCTGTGCGGGAGCCTGGCTGGGTCGATCGAGACCGATCGCAAGCCATTGCCCCCGAACGGCGTGTGGCATCCCGCGGGGGGCGGCCGATCACGACGCATTGCCGACTGGCGCTCGCTGCGCTGTCCCCGCTGCGGCGGAGCCCTGTACGCCGAGTCGATCGAAGCGGTGGTCCGC
>VBGG01000110.1 GCA_005883405.1 Chloroflexota bacterium
AGGCGCGAAGCAGGTGTCCACGTCGGCCAGATACGCCACCCAATCCTGAAGCGTGCGCTGGCGGAAGATCGCCTGCAGCTCGCTCCGTAGCTGGTCGCGGTCGCGCAGCCGCGCCAGCTCGGGTCGTCCAACGCGCTCCAGAAAGTTCATGAGGAACTTCGGCTCGAGCGCGCCGAGGCTGATGTAGCGACCGTCGGCCGTCGCGTAGACGTCGTACTGCGCCAGACCGCCC
>VBGG01000579.1 GCA_005883405.1 Chloroflexota bacterium
CCTTCCCAGGGCCAGTCTTGGAGCGCGGCCGCCGCAAGAGCGCCAGCTTCGCCCGCGAACGGGCATCCCAAGAGTCGGCTGCGGTCCTCAGATCGCAAGAGTGTTAACAGGCTGGCACGCAGTGTGCGCTCCGAGTGACAAACGCTCACGTTCAGAAGGAGCGAACGAAGCGAACATGCCACTTGTGAGTAGCACCTCTGGCGACGTCACAGTCGTGCGTCATGCTGACGGCGACGCGGCGGAGACCAGCGCGGGTTACTGGCCGATCAACTGGAGCGCGATCTGGGTCGGCACCCTGGCCGCCCTGGCGGTCGCCCTGATCATCAGCCTCATCGGGGCAGCGCTGGGCGCACATCAACTCGGGCCCGCCGGTCGCATTGCCAGCTGGAAGGACGTCGGATTTGGCACGCTGGTCTTCTCGGTGGTCGGTGCATTCTTCTCGTTCGTCGTCGGCGGATGGGTCGTCGGCAAAATCAACGGCTTCCGCCGCGCCGAGACCGACATGCTGCACGGCGCCATCGCGTGGTTGGTTGCTGTGCCACTGCTCGTGACGCTCGCGGCACTCGGAGCCGGCTCCCTGTTCGGCGGCTGGTATGGCGGTCTGGCTGGTGTGCCAGTGTGGGTTACCCCGAACAACGTGGCCGCCGATCCGGCCGCGGCGACCGCCGCGCGTAACGCCGCCTTGCTGACCGTCACGGCGCTGCTGATCGGCCTGATGGGCAGCGTCCTGGGCGGCTGGCTTGCGTCGGGCGAGCCGATGTCGATTCACCTGTACCGCACGCGCACTCGGGGTCAGCGGCGGCACTCCGTTCGCCAGCCCGCGTAGCACAGCGCAGCGAGGAGGACAAAACAACCATGATCCTGATCCTGTTATGGCTGCTTGGCATGCCGCTCGGCCTGATCATCCTCCTGTTCCTGCTAGGCGTCGGCCGTTAGCATTTCGGCCGTGCGAATCCGAATGGGGGCTGGCAACGACGCCGGCCCCCATTCTGTTGTGCGACGCGCGGCGCCGGGGCGCGTCAACCTGATCGGCGAGCACACCGACTACAACGGGGGCTTCGTCCTGCCCACCGCCATCCCGCAGCAGACCGCCGTAGTGCTCACGCCGCGCACGGGTAAAACGGTAACTGCCCAAAGCGCCAACGCGAATCAGGTGGGCGAGTTCATCCTTGGCGACGAGCAGCCCCGCGGCGATTGGCTCGACTACGTTCAGGGGGTGACGTGGGCCCTGGGTCACAACGGGTTCGAGCTGCAGGGCTTCGATCTGAGCGTGAGCTCGGATGTACCGCTCGGCGCGGGTTTGTCGTCAAGCGCGGCGCTGGAGGTTGCTGTCCTGCGGGCAATCCGTGACGCGTTCGGGCTGGCCCTCGACGACCTGACGTTGGCGCGGCTTGGTCAGTCAGCCGAGAACGACTTCGTCGGCGCGCGCTGCGGGATCATGGACCAGATGGCCGCCAACCTGGCGGACGGCAGTACCGCCCTGTTCCTCGACACGCGCAGTCTGGAGTTCCGCCGCGTGCCGCTGCCCGCCGACGCGGACCTGGTGGTCATCCACTCGGGCGTATCTCACGACATCTCCGCGGGCGACTACAACACCCGCCGTGCCGAGTGCGAGGAGGCCGCGCGCCAGCTCGGGGTTCCGCAGCTGCGCGACCTCACGGATGCCGACCTGCGGCGCATCGAGCAGCTGCCTGATCCGCTCGGCCGCCGCGCTCGCCACGTGCTCACCGAAGATGCGCGCGTGCTCGAGGCAGTGGTGGCGCTCGAGCGATCCGATCTGAACCGCCTGGGCGAACTCTTCGGCGCGTCACACGCCTCCATGCGCGACGACTTCGAAGTGTCTACGACAGACGTCGACCTGCTGGTCGAACTGGCTCAGGACGACGAGGACGTCTATGGGGCACGCATGACCGGGGGCGGCTTCGGAGGCTCGGTGGTGATATTCGCTCGCCAGGGCCGCGGCCGCGTCGCGGGCGACCGAATCGCCCAGGCATATGCCACGCGATCGGGCCGTATCCCGACCCTGCTGGTGCCGCCGAACTTCTAGGCGCCGGTGGTGGTGGCCGCGACGCCCAGCGACCGCAGCACAGCGCGCGTATTCGGGGCGATCACCTCCGGCGCGGAGCGCAGCTCGCGGTGCAGGCGTTCCAGGTCGGCGGGCCCGTCGACGTCGTACCACTCGCGGACAGCGCGTACGCGCAATCCGAGCTGCTGCGCTCGAGCCAACGTCTGGGCACATACCCGCGGTGTGCTCCAGTCGATGGCTTCGAACAACTCGAGATGCGGGCGGCGCAGGCCGATCAGGTAATAGCCGCCGTCGCTGGTCGGTCCGATGCTCACGTCGTAGCTATCGAGCGCAGCGCATGCTTGCTCGATCGGCTCGGCCGGGAGCGTCGGGTTATCGCTGCCGATGAGCACGACGCGCTCGAAACCTTCTTCGAAGTGGTGTTCGAACGCGAACGCCAGCGCGCCACCAAGCCCACCGGCGTGTTGTTCGATCAGCTTGACCTGGCGCGGCACGATTGCTTTCAGTGCGGACCCGGCGCCGCGAGGGTGCACCATGGACGTGCGCTCCCAACCAAGCTGCAGACCGAGATGGATGGCATCGAGCAGAAATGCGCGGTACAGCGCGGAGGCTTCGTCAGGCGCGAGAAACGGCACCAGACGGGTCTTCGTGGTCCCAGGCTCAGGTGCCTTTCCGATGACGATCAGTGCGCGGCGCATCTAGCGGGCAGCGTAGCAGCCGGCTGGGCATAAGGTTTGCATGGACGCCGTTTCAAGAGGTGAGGAGATCAGAGACAACCATGTCCGAGCTTTCGCCGAACGCGCCTTTGGCCAGACGGATCGCAGAGCAGTTCGCGCAAGCTGGCCTGCAGGTGACGGTGGAGTCCGCCGACGGGTCGCTGCTGCTGAGCGGGATTGTTGAAAGCGAGGAGGCGCGCGAGGCGGCCCTCGACATCGTCGGCCAGGCCGTGCCGGGCGCACGCATCGACGACCAGATCGAGGTCGAATCGGTACTGCCGACCGACGTGGATGATTTCGCGGGTGATGAGCCGACGGCGGAGATGGCCGAGACACGCGCGGACATTGCCGATCAGATTGAGCCTGACTTCACCGACCAGCCTGGGCTATTTGATCCCATTGAAGCCTCGGGCGCAGAAAGCTCCAATCCCGAGGACCCGGCCGAATCGGGTGAGGTCTATACGCCGCCCACCGATCCTGTGCTGTCGACCAACATCCATGGGGAAGCGCGCGTGCTCAATGGGTTCGATTCAGGCGAACCCCTCGAGGTCGAACCTTCGGCCAGCGACAATCGCCCGGGCGACGAAGCGCTCGCCGACGCGGTGCGGCGGCAACTGGCCGAAGACTCGGCGACCACGGATCTCAACATCGTCGTTGCGGTGCGCAACGGGGTCGCCCACCTGCGCGGCCGCGTCTCTGACCTGGACGATGCGGACAACGCCGAATCGGTCGCCGCTCGCGTGCCTGGCATTCGCGACGTGGTTGAGGAGCTCGAAGTCGCGAACGTCTAGCTCGTCCGTCTCGTAAGTGCCGGCTGAGTTCTCGGAGAGGTGCTCAGGGGCCGGGCAAGATGAGCCAGATGCCGGCCATGCCCAGCAGCGCGCCGAACAGCAACAGCGAGCTGCCGGTGGTGCCCGCGCTGTTCTGGGACAGTCCGACAACGCACAGACCGAAGCCAACGGCAATCAGCAAACGACCGATCGCGCCCGAGCGGTCCCACACCCAGAACGCCAGGCCGCGACGTGAGACTGCGCGCCCCAGCACGACGGTCAGCAGCCAGGTCAGGCCGACTCCGAATAACAGGACCCCTGCCCCGCGAAACAGGCCGTCCATCGCCCCGCTCCCGCCGCAGTGTAGCCCGCCGCCGAGCTTGCTGGAAGCGCCGACAACGCGGGCCGGCGGGCGAAGCGACCAAGGTCGCACGCGCTTCGGCCCCACGGGCCGTGGTCTACGCCGGGTACCGATGGCAGGCTCGCATGTACGGAGGCTGCCCGAGGCCTTCATCGGCGGAGTCGCGCCCGCTTGACGGGGCCAGCTCGGAAATGCAAAGGCCCCTCCACCTTAGTGGAGAGGCCGTCTTGAAGGCGGGAGAGGGTTGCCTACCCGGCTCGTAGGCATCCCTCCCCGTCTGTTACACGCGCGCGACCGTTCTAGGCGCCGTCTGCCACGTCGCCGCCGGTGCCATTTGCACCGCGTTGCGGCATGACCTGGTTGATCAGCTGATCGATGCGCTGATCGCTCTGCGTCTTCTGCGTGTTCGCCTGATCCGCGGTCAGTCTGCCGCTGCTCACGGCTTGATCGACACGCTGGTGCTCGGCGTTCTTGAGAGCGGTCGCGACGTCAGTGCCGCTCTTGCCGTGCGCCTGCGCAACCTGCGCCAGCGACTTGCCGGGCAGCTCGGTGCGCAGCTGCTCAGGCGTGATGCCGATCGCCGTGGCGGCCGTGTCAAGGCCGGCGCGTAGCCCGCCAGGTCCGCCGAAGCCGCCACGACCACCTGGGCCGCCCTGCGGCAGCGTCTGATTGACGAACTGATCGATGCGCTGATCCGCCTGCTGCTTCTGGGGGTTGGCCTGATCGGCAGTCAGCCTGCCGCTGGTCACGGCCTGATCGATTCGCTGATGGGCGGCGTTCTTGAGCGCCGTAGCCACGTCGGTCGCGTTCTTGCCATGCGCCTGGGCAACCTGCGCAAGCGACTTGCCTGGCAACTCAGTGCGGAGCTGCTCGGGTGTGATGCCGATCGCGGTGGCCGCGGCGTCCAGCTCGAAGCCGAAGCCGCGCGGTCCGCGGCCGCCGCGGCCGCCACCAGGGAAGCCCTGACCGCCGGCCGGCAAGCCGGCGTCCGAGCGCGCCTGCGTGACGGCGATTTCCAGAGTCTGGGTGGAGATGTTGAGGCGCTTGGCCAGAGCGTCGATGAAGCGCTGATAGCCCGACTGTTGGCCCGACGGTGTGGTCGCCGGCTGCGCCTGGGCCGCGGCGATGCCGACGGCGGCGCCGCCCAAGACGAGCACCGCCGCGCCCGCCAGCGCAAGGCGGCGGATCGAATGTGAAATGGGTTGCATATAAAAGGCGGGAACCTCCCCGAGGTGTAACAAGGGCGGCTTTGCGCGCCCTCTGCCGTAAGTTTGGAGCGCCGGTTGCTAACGGGCTGTTATTTGCGTCTAAAACATCGCTGAAATCTCGGGGAGAGGGCGCCCGCTGGATGCGCGTGGCACATGCCTCGGAAGGACTCCGCGCAAGGGTCGGTAGCGGTGCGGGCATGGGTGGTGAAGTCTGTCACTTTGGCGGGTGAGAAATCTCACCCGCCCCGAAAGAGCTCGTGACGGCACGTGGCATACGCTCTGCTCCACCCCGCGACCATTTCCCCAGCAGCTACCAGCGCGAGAAGGGTGGTGAGGCCAGACAAGGTACGCTGACTCCGACTCACAGTCAGACCTGGGAGCGCAACAGGTCCCGAACGGCCGCCACCGCCGGGACCCGAGGCAGAGTGCACGTCCGCGCAACACTACCCGTCGTGACTTAACGCGCCGCCGGACGACTTGTTATTGCTGAGCGGCCCGAGCGCCCGGGCTCGCTCCGGACGGTTTCGCGGACTGACGCGAGCGCTGCCGCATGCGCCGGGCAGCCCAGGTCGATTGCGGGACCACATCGCATATCCATGGGTGCGACCGGACCTCGGCCAGGAGCCGTCCGGCCGCCTTACAGGACCGCCAGTTGCCTTCAGGGAGTTGCGAATGCATCCGGTGAAATATCCCCACGGCGAGCTCACCCGGGTTGCGCAGAGAAACCGGCAAGAGATCCCACCCGTGAAGCAGCGCGTCTGCTCGCTGAGCCCACCCCTGTAGCGTCCCCACAGTGCCAGATCTAGAAGAGGCTCTGCACGGCCTCCACCGGACCTGCCGACCAGACAAGTGATGCTGGTGGGGCGCGGGCATCGTTTGCGCGCGCGCCACTCGAGAGAGCGAGGAGACGCGGATGTACCTGCCCGAGAATGCATCGCGGGCTCGACTCAGACAAGCGGAGAACGCTCGCAGTAATCGTCAGGAGATCCTCACAGCGTGGTCTCAGGGGCAGATCTCACGACGAGACCTGATCAAGCTGGGGCTCTTCACAGCAGCCGGCACCATCATCTTGAAGAGCGGGCTGAGTCCGTTCGCGGCGAGCGCCGACTCGACCATTCCGACCGGCTTGCCCGCAAGCCCGCTGTTCGGGGTCCAGCCGTTCACACAGCCAATGCCTCGCCTGGATCTTCTGGCGCGAAACGCGGTCTCGACGCTGAGTCCAGCGCCGACGGCGGAGGCAAACACCACCCAGCAAGTGCTGAACCCCGCGCTGGAGGGCGTCAGACCGGGTGACACCGGTCCGATCGAAGGCCGGCCGCCGGGGCCGATCTGGGCCCATCAGGCATTCAACCAGTTCTTCCCCCAGGTCGCCATTGAGGTGACGGAGCTCGGGGCCCGAACCAACACCACCTACAATCCCGGGGTACCGTCGAGCCTGAATTCGGGCATCAATCCCGCGGCTCCAATCCCTCCGCGGTTCCACCCGAGCCTGCCGGACCAGGGGCCGAACGCCGTCTGGACCTACCAGGGAACGTTCCCACCCAAGCTCGCTCAGTTCCGCTACGGCGAGTCGGCGCTCTTCCGGAACCACAACGGGCTGCCTTTCAGCATCACGCAAAACGGTGGATTCGGACGGCACACGACTTCGACCCACAGGCACAACGGCCACCACGGGGCGGAGAACGACGGCTTCACCGGAGCCTTCTTCTTCCCCGGTCAGTTCTACGATTACCACTACCCGCTGACGTTGGCGGGATTCCGCACGATCAACCCGGCGGCGACTGATCCCAATGCCGGCGGCCCGGCCGACAACGGCGGCATCATCAAGGTCCCGGGCGACTGGCACGAGACGATGAGCAGCCACTGGTTCCACGACCACATGTTCGGATTCACCTCCCAGAACGTCTACAAGGGTCTCGCTGGGATGATGAACCTCTACAGCGCGAAGGACCGCGGCAACGAGGCGATCAACGACGGCATCAATCTCCGACTGCCGAGTGGCACGGCCAAGGCGTGGGGCAACCTCGACTACGACGTCAACATCATGCTGGCGGACAAGGCCTGGAACTCGAACGGGCAGCTCGCGTTCGACATCTTCGAGACCGACGGCTTCCTGGGCGACGTGATGACGGTCAATGGCGCCTTCAAGCCCTTCTTCGAGGTGGAGCGACGGAAGTACCGCTTTCGCATGCTCAACGCCGCGGTGGCGCGGTTCTTCACGATCTCACTGAGTGACGCCTCGCCGATGATCCAGATCGCCAACGATGGCAATCTGCTGCCCAATCCGGTCACGCTCACGCAGCTCGACGAACTAGGCATCGCCGAGCGCTACGAAATCGTCATCGACTTCTCGCGCTACCCTATCGGGGGCAAGGTCTGGATGGTGAATCTTGCCGAGCACGAGGACGGCAGGCGCGTGGCGAATGATCTCACGCTCAGCCAGGCGCTGTCCGGCACGTCCCCCGATCCAGGCGTCGGCAGGTTCCTGGAGTTCCGCATCGTGCGTGATCCAGCCACACCCGATCAGAGCCAGGTGCCTGCCGTCCTGATCCCCAACCCGGACCTGTCCCAGGTGCCGGTGACACGGACGCGCAGGTTCGTGTTTGGAGATAAGGGCAGCCAGACAACGACCGACCCCGTCACGAGCGGCAGGGGCCCCTGGGGCATCGGGACGGACGGTGGGGGCCAGCTCAACGCGGATTTCGGGCGGGTGTCGGCGGCGCCGAAATTTGGTACCCGAGAAATCTGGGAGCTGGTCAACGACGGAGGCGGCTGGGACCATCCGATCCACGTCCATTTCGAGGAGAGCCAGATCCTCGCGCGCAACGGAAGTGCCAGCAACGTCCCGGCGTGGGAGAAGGGCCGCAAGGACGTCTTTCGGCTCCGGCCGGATGGCAGCGTCACGATCACGACGCAATTCCGGGACTTTGGCGGAATGTTCATGGAGCACTGCCACAACACCACGCACGAGGACAATGCCATGCTGCTGCGATGGGAGATCGACGACAGCGGCGCGCCATTCGTGCGGCCACTCCCGACGCCGATCCCGAAACCGCAAGGCGTGACGTTCCAGAGCCCGGACGACATCCTGCCGTCAGCGTTCTAAGGCGCGCGGGTCTCAACTGGACTGGAGAGGATCGAACATCATGCGCTGGCAAAGTTGGACCACGGCCGCGACGGCTTGTGCCGTGGTGTGCGCTGCCGTGGTCCTCGTCGTCTCCCATCTTCGGTCGTCCGCCGGCGAGCGTTGGGCAGCGGACTCATTTCCGAATGTCCCACTCATCACTCAGGACGGAGCCACCGTTCGGTTCTACGACGATCTGCTCAAGGGAAAGGCGGTGGCGATCAACCTCATCTACACCACCTGCACGGACGAGTGTCCACTCGAAACGGCTCGCATGGTCCAGGTCCAGCGGCTCCTGGGCGACCGGGTCGGAAAGGAGACCCGGTTGGCTGTTCCTCACCGGCCACGAGAACGACATCAGGCTCATCGCCAAGAAGCTGGGCATGTCGTACAGCAGGAACACCACGAGCACCGACGGGCACGGCACTGTGCTCATGCTCGGCGACGAGCCGACCGGCCAGTGGATGCAGAACTCCGCCGAGGACAACCCGCGGTTCCTCGCCTCGACGATCGAAACGTTCCTGGGCTGGAGGAGCGAGCAGCCGGCGACGAGCTATGCCGAGGCGCAGCCTCTCACACTTGACAGGGGCCGCTACGTCTTCCGCACCCGTTGCCTCGGCTGCCACACCATCGGAAAAGGAGACGTGGTGGGGCCGGACCTGGCGGGTGTGACGGCTCGGCGTGACAGCGCCTGGCTGGCCCGCTATCTTGCGGAACCGGACCGGGTGCTCGCCGCCGGCGATCCTATCGCCGCCGCGCTCTTCGCGAAGTACCACCAGATCCCGATGCCGAACCTGAAGCTCGATAGTGAAGACGTGGCTGCCTTGCTCTCGTACCTGGAGGCACAATCGTCATGACAGGTTGAGGCGCGGAGGGCGTCCACCCGGCGTTCGGGCAAAGACAGGGCCAGATCTCAGCCACGTCCAAGCTTGGCGTCCGATACTCGCTGCGTGCAGACGTCTCTCAGCGACGAGCGGTACACCTCGAGGACATACGCGGCCATCGTCGCTCAACAGCCTGGTGGTCTGCTGGCGACTGCACTGAATCAGCCGCTGATCCTGTTGGTCGAAAGCGAGCCGCGCCTCGCCTCGTTTCTCGACCGGGCACTCACCGCGGCGGGCTACCGCCTCGAGCGATCCGCCGATGGGCAGCCCGCCGTCTCGCGAGTGGAGGACCTGGCGCCTGACATCGTGCTGCTCGACATCGTCCTGCCGAGCATGGACACGCTGGAGCTGGTGCGCCAGCTGCGCGCCCGCAGCGATGCGCCGATCGTGATGCTCGCCGCGCGCGACAGCCTCGAAGATCGCGTCGCGGGGCTGGACGCAGGCGCGGACGACTACCTGATGAAGCCGTTTGCATTCGAGGAGCTGCTCGCGCGGCTGCGGGCGCTACTGCGCGGACGCTCACTGGCCACCGCCGGAGCGATCGCCAGCGCCCGTCACGGAGTACTCGACTACGCTGACCTGCGCCTCGACCAGGACACACGCCAGGCGTTTCGCGGCCAGCGTCGACTCGAGCTGCGCAACAAGGGTTTCGAGCTCCTCGCCAGCTTCATGCGCCACCACGAGCGGGTGCTCAGCCGCCGCATGCTGCTGCAGGACGTCTGGGGCTACGACTTTCTGGGCGACTCGAACGTGATCGACGTCACCATCAGCCATCTTCGCCGGGCATTGGAAGCCGACGGCGAGCCGCGGCTGATCCACACGGTGCGACCGATCGGCTACATCCTCAACGCGCGCCTCATGTCTACCTGAGCGTGATTCGCGGTACGGCCCATACCATCAATGCAGAGCGGAGGATGGCATGACGTATCGACGCGAGTTCATCAAGTCCGCGGTCAGCGCGAGCACGCTCTTGCTGCTGACGGCCTGCGGCGGAGGCAGCCCCACACCGGCCGCGCCCGCGCCCACCTCGGGCGGCGCACCCAAGCCCACGTCGCCAGCCGCCGCGGCCCCGACACCCACCACGGCTCAGGCGGCAGCCACGAAACCACCCGCGGCCACCACAGCACCCGCGCCCACGACCGCACCCGCCGCCACCACGGCCCCGGCGGCCGCGGCTGGCGGAGCGCCCGCAACCGCCGACCTCGATCAGCTGTATGCCGAAGCCAAGAAGGAAGGGCGCCTGACCTGGTGGACCGCGCACTACCCGCAGGACGCGGCTGACGCGGTCCACGACGCGTTCGTCGCCAAGTACCCCGGTATCGAGCTCGAGTTCATCCGCCAGACCGCGCAGGTCATCTATCAACGGCTGAACGAGAACCTGAAGGCCGGCACGCATGCGGTTGACGTCTTTGCCAGCACCGACGAGTCGCACTATCTGACCCTCAAACCCCAGGGCGTGCTGGCGTCGTTCACACCTCCAGGCGTAGAGAACCTGCCGTCTGCCTATCGCGACATCGATGCCGACCACAGTTACCACGTCGGCGCGCTCGGCTTCGTGCTGATCAACTACAACACGTCGAAGGTCCAGAAGCCGCCGCAGACCTGGAACGACCTGCTCGATCCGCAATGGAAGGACCAGATCACGCTGGGACACCCCGGCTTCTCGGGTTTCGTCGGCAACTGGACCGTGGCCATGTGGGACAAGTACGGTTGGGACTACTTCACCAAACTGGCCCAGAACAATCCCAAGATCGGCCGCTCGATCAACGACACGGTCACCGACCTCGTCGCCGGGGAGCGCTTCGTCGGCGCTGGTCCAGATAACTACTCGTTGTCGCAGAAGGCGGCTGGCAACCCCGTCGACGTGCAGTTCCCGACCGATGACTCGATCCTGATTGTTTCACCGGTAGGGATCATGAAGGACGCGCCACATCCGAACGCGGCGCGACTGTTCGAGAGCTTCTACTACTCGAAAGAGTATTCCGAGACGATGGCCAAAACGTACAACTACCCGCTGCGGACGGACGTGCCATCGGCGACGGGCAAGGGCATCGACCAGGTCAAGTGGTACCGCAATAAGGGCGAGCGGCTCCAGACCGGCATCCCCGAGGCCGTCGACCAGTGGCGTCAAACATTCGGCGTGTGAGACGTGTGAGCACTCTTTCGTGACTTCGGTCGCGCCGCCGGCCACCGTCGCCCGCTCCCGCCCGATCGCCGCCGGGGCACGCCTGCTCGACCCCAGCCGCGCCGTCTGGGCGCTGGCGGCGCTGGCGCTCACCGCGCTGGTACTGGTGCCGCTGTTGTGGATCTTCGCCAGCAGCTTGCAGTCCGACGCCACCAGCCAGTGGACGGTCGGCAACTATGTCGAGGGCTTCAGCCGCGCCCTTTACCTGGAGCCCATTCGGAATTCGCTGATCCTCGCTTCGGTGGTGGCGGTCACCGCGGTGGCCGTCGGCACGCTGCTGGCGTGGGCGGTGAGCCGTACCGACATGCCCGGCCGCGGGCTGATCCGCTCGCTGGTCTTCGCTGCGTTCGTCACGCCCTCATTCCTGGGGGCGATCGCGTGGATCTTTCTCGCCGCGCCGAACTCGGGCTGGTTCAACAAAGCGGTGGTGGCGCTCACCGGCGCGCAGCGCGGCCCCTTCAACATCTACTCGGTGGCGGGGGCGATCCTGGTCATCTCGCTCTACAGCTACCCCTACGCCTTCACGTTTGTGGCCAGCTCGCTCGAGCTGATGCCTTCGGAGCTCGAACGCTCGGCCGCACTGCTCGGAGCTGGCTGGCTGCGCACGACGCTGCGCATCACGCTGCCGCTCGCACGGCCGGCAATTCTGGCTGGCTTCCTGATGTCCTTCCTCGAGGCGCTGACCGAATTCGGCACGCCCGCCTTCCTGCTGATCCCCGCCCGACAGCAGGTCATGACCACCCAGATCTACCTGTTCTTTCAGTTCCCCAGCCGACCCAATCTCGGAGCCGCGTACGCCATTCCGCTATTGCTGGTCGCGGCCGCCCTGTTGCTCGTGCAGCGCCGGCTGCTTGGTCGGCGGCGCTTCACCACCGTCGGCGGTCGTGGCACCGCGCGCGACGCCTTTCAACTCGGGCGTTGGCGCTGGCCCCTGTTTGTCGTGTGCCTGATTCCGCCTCTGCTGTCGCTGGTTCTGCCGTACTGCGCACTGTTGGCAACCTCGCTGTCGCGCGCGTGGGGCAATGGTCCCGTGCCGGGCAATCTCACCCTCGACTGGTACCGCTGGGCGCTGTTCGACAATCAGTCGGCGCGCGCAGCCATCCAGCACACGCTGCTGTACGCGGCCGCCGCGGCGACCATTGTGTCGGTCCTGGCGCTGATCACGTCGTACGCCAGCATTCGCCGGCTATTGCCTGGCGCGCGCATTCTGAGCTTCATCGCCATGGCGCCGTTTGTCGTACCGGGTATCGTGTTGGCGATCGGCTTCTACAGCGCCTACGCGCGGCCTCCGCTGCTGCTGTACGGCACCGCCTGGATGCTGATCCTCGCCTTCGCAACTCGTTTTCTGCCCATCGCCTACTCGGGCAGCGAGTCCGCCTTGCGCGGGCTGGACGTCGATCTCGAAAACGCGGTGCGAACCCTCGGCGGCAGCCAGTTGACGACCTTCCGGCGCGTCACCGTTCCCCTGCTGCGGCGCAGCATCCTGGCCAACTGGCTGTTGGTGTTCGTGCCATCACTGCGCGAGCTCAGCGCCGCCATCTTCCTGTTCACGCCGGCGACCGCCGTCATGTCGACGCTGATCTTCGATCTGTCAGATGCTGGCAACTTCGAGCCTGTCTCGACGCTCGGCATCATCATGATGCTGCTCACCTTCGCCATGGTCGTCGTCGCCTACCGGCTGTTTGGTGGCGCCCAGCTGGCGCGCAGTCGCGGCGCCTGAGCGAATCCCGGCGTGGCGCGCATCACCATCTCGAAACTTGAGCGTCGCTACGAGGAGACGGCCGCCCTGGCCGGTCTCGACCTGTCGATCGAAGACGGCGAGCTGGTCGCACTGCTCGGTCCATCAGGTTGCGGCAAGACGACCACGCTCAACCTGCTGGCCGGCTTCGCCCGCCCGGACGCGGGCGAGATCTGGTTCGACGACCGGCTGATCTCGAGTCCGCGCGGCGTCGTGCCGCCCGAACGGCGCAACGTCGGCATGGTGTTCCAGGGGTATGCGCTCTGGCCGCACCTGACCGTCGAACAGAACGTGGCGTTCGGTCTGGAGCTGCGCCGTCGCGGCCGACCGGAGATCAAACGTGAAGTGGACTGGGCGCTCGGCCTGGTGAACTTGCGGGGTTTGGAGCGGCGCTACCCGCACGAGCTGAGTGGCGGTCAGCAACAGCGAGTGGCGCTGGCGCGAGCGATCGTCGTCCGCCCCGACACGCTGTTGCTGGACGAGCCGCTGTCCAACCTGGATGCGAACCTCCGCGAGCAGATGCGCTTCGAGATCCGTCGCGTCCACGACGAGACCGGTATCACCATGGTGTACGTGACGCACGACCAGGCCGAAGCGATGGTCATCGCTGATCGCGTCGTGGTCATGAACGTCGGGCGGATCGAGCAGATCGGTACGCCGCGCGAGATCTACGAGTGCCCACGGTCGCGCTTCGTGGCCGCGTTCATCGGCAACGCCAACTGCCTGCCGGGCGTGCTTGTGGAGCCCGGCCTGGTGCGCTGCGGTGAGCTGCTGCTGCGGACCGCGACGCCATCCGTGGCGGCGGGAACCGACGTGACCGTCTGCGTTCGCCCGAGTGCGCTGCGACTGTGTGAGCCCGCCGCGACGGTCAGTGAGAACGCCGTCCATGGCCGGGTTGTCCAGCAAGCCTTTCTGGGGGACCACCAGGACGTGCGAGTCGAATTAGCGGGCGGCATCCAGGTCCGTGCCCTGGCTCCCAGCCGAGAGGACTTCGAGCCAGGCACCGAAGTCCGCGTGCAGTTCTCGCCTGGCGACTGCCACATCGTCGTCGACTGACCCTTCGGGGCGGCTGACGGTTTGAGCGATACTCCTGACAGGTAGGGCGAACGATGTCCACGGCTGCCGGGCAAGACTCATTTCTCGAAGGAAGCGTCCATCCCGAGCGCGGATTCCTGCCCGCCCACGACCCGCTCACACGGCTACCAGCCTCGTACTCGGCGTGGGACGAGCTCGGCTACGACCTGCCCAAGCTGCTCGCGGCCGGCCGAGCGCGGCGTGCCATCGAAGGACTGCCCGCGCTGGCCGCGGACGACCTGCCTGATGATGCGGTCCGGCGCGCGATGCTCGTGCTCTCGTTTCTGGGACACGCGTACGTCTACCAGAGCTGGCGGAGCGACGTTGCGCGTCGACTGCCCGAGTCGATCGCCAGGCCGTGGGTGAGCGTGGCCAATCGGCTGCAGCGGCCGCCGATCCTGTCCTACGCGTCCTACGCGCTGGATAACTGGCGGCGATTTGATGCGAGCGAGCCGATTGCGCTAGGGAATCTCGCGCTGTTGCAGAACTTTCTCGGCGGGCTGGACGAGGAGTGGTTCATCACGGTCCACATCCAGATCGAGGCGCAGGCCGCCTCGGCGCTGGTCACGCTGCCGCCCGCGCAGCAGGCTGCTGTCGATGGAGACCCCGCGGCGCTCGAGCAAGCGCTCGGCACGATCGCGGCGGCGCTCGGGCGCATGAATGAGTCGCTGCTGCGCATGCCCGAGAACTGCGACCCCTACATCTATTACCAGCGCGTGCGCCCGTTCATCCATGGCTGGGACCTGCACCCGATCGTGTACGAGGGTGTTCGAGAGTACGGCGGTGAGCCGCAAAAGTTCCACGGAGAGACTGGCGCCCAAAGCAGCATCGTGCCCTGCCTGGATGCGGCGCTGGGCATCCGTCACCGATCGGACGAGCTGCGGGTGTACCTGATGGAGATGCGTCGCTACATGCCGCGGGGTCACGTCCGATTCCTGGAGCAGTTGGAAAGCAGACCGTCCGTTCGCGACTTCGTGCACCACGCGGAGGACGCCACGCTGCGCGACGCCTACAACACCTGCGTGGCAGGTGTGGAAGCCTTCCGCACCACCCACCTGGAGTACGCCGCGCGCTACATCCAGCAGCAAGCCGAGGTCGGCGTGAACTCCACCGTCTACGGCACCGGCGGCACGCCCTTCATGCGCTACCTCAAGAAGCACCGCGACGAAACGCGCCGCCAGCGCCTCACGGCGTCGAACGGCAAACAGGTAGGCTAGCTACTCGACGTGCTGTTCGTCGATGCCCAGGTGCACATCTGGGCAACTGGTCCGCCGACCAACCCATCGCATCGCCAGGTCAACTCGTTTTCTGTTGACGAGCTCATGCCCGAAATGGACTCGGCAGGAGTCGACGCCGCGGTGCTGCACCCGCCTGGCTGGGATGAGAACGGAAACACCGTGGCTATTGAGGCTGCCCGGCAGCATCCGGATCGGTTGGCCATCCTGGGCCACTTCCCGCTCGACAAGCCCGAAAGCCGTTCGCTGATCGACGGTTGGAAGTCGCAACCTGGCATGTTGGGGCTACGCTTTGCGTTGCTCCAGCCACACCAGCGGGCCTGGTGGACGGATGGAACCATGGACTGGCTCTGGCCCGCCGCGGAGCGGGCACAGATCCCGATCGCCCTGCTCGCCGGCGAATTTCTGCCAGTCGTGGCCCGGGTGGCAGAGCGCTATCCAGATTTGAAGTTGGCCGTGGATCACCTCGGCCGGACCGGCCGCGTCCAGGACGCGCCAGCTTTCGCGAACCTGCCCGAGCTTTTGGCCCTCGCGCGGTATCCC
>VBGG01000578.1 GCA_005883405.1 Chloroflexota bacterium
GACCACCCAGGCATCGAAGCTCATGCAGATGCGACGGAACGTCTCCGCCGCGAGGCGCCGGATCAGGAACGCTCCGAGCGGCACACCGATGAGCACGCTGGGTGCAATCAGCCACAGCAGCGAGCCCGTTTGCACGGTGTAGAGTCCGAGGAACGCGTAGGCGATGGCCGTCAACGTGGACTCCGCGATGCGGATGATCGCCAGGCTGGCTCGAAAATCCTCACGGACGAAGCCCTGGTTATTGAGCATCAGCGCGAGCGGCGGGCCGGAGATGGTCGTCACCGAGTACAGCACGCCGATGCCGGTGCCGAGCGGCACGCCCACGGCGCGCTCGGCGTGGATGTAGCGACGGAACCCGGCGGCTTGCAGCAGGATGAGCGGCAGCAGCACGACGTACGTCAAGACCCTGATCGCGCCCGGGTTCACGGCCGACAACAGCAAGCTTCCTACCACGACACCGGGCACCAGTCCGCCAATGATCGGCAAGGTGCGCTTCCACACGCGTGGGAGACTGTGGCGGTTGATGAACAGCGAATAGCTATTGACCGCGACCTCGACGATGACCAACGCCGGGTTGAGCATGCGGTTGGCGAAGAACAGCACGGCCACCGGGACGGTGAGCGAGGAGAAGCCATAGCCCAGCGCGCCATTGACGGTGGCAGCGAGGAGCGTGATGGCGACCAGCACCAGCGCGCTGGTCTCGAATGGTGGCATTGAGGCACTCCAGGCGGCGGGCTCGCCCCGCCTATTGTCAGTAATGTCGACTCAGTAAGTCAACTATACGCGTGTATTGCCCCCGAGGGCACCCCGTCCGCACGTACGCTGGCACCACGGGTATGACACTCGTGTAGCCGCGGGCGCCGCGCGCAGCCGATGACCATTCGGTACCCACCAAAGCGGCCGACGCAGCCAGGCGGGCGAGAGCTACCTCTTATCTCTTTTGGCGTTTCGCACGCTGCGAGCATCTCGGCGCTGCGTCCCCGCGCGCGCAACCGCCGCCTCGACGCGGTGCGCCGTGCTCATGAGGCCGCGCGAGCCCTCTGCAGATACGCGGGCTTACGCGGCGCGACGGTCGAGGTGGCTCGCGGCACGCGCCAGGAGTGTGCGCACTTCCTCGTCGGTCGTCTGCGAGAAGTCCTCGTACCACAGCCCGACCGCGTAGAACGGCTCGGGCGTGACCACGCACACGATTTCGTCGACCTCGCCGCTTACCGCGTCACACGTTTCGAGCGCGGCCACGGGCACGCCTACCACCAGCCGGGCCGGCTGCTCCTGGCGCAGTGCCGCCGCCGCGGCAAGCATCGTCGAGCCAGTCGCCAGACCATCGTCGACCAGGATCACCGTCTTGCCGCGCACGTCGGGCGCGGGCTGCTCTCCGCGAAGATCCCCCTCACCTCGGCTCAGCGCGGCCATCTCAGCGGCGGCCACCTGCTCGATAACGTCCTGGGGCACGTACAGCGCCTCGACCACCCCACGGTTCAGCACGCGCACGCCACCCGAGGCGACCGCGCCCATGGCCAGCTCCTCGTGGCCTGGCAGGCCCAGCTTGCGCACCAGAATCACGTCCAGCGGCGCCGAGAGCGCCATGGCCACTTCGAGGCCCACGGGTACGCCACCTCGCGGCAGCGCCAGCACCAGCAGGTCTGGATGGCCAGCGTACTTCTTGAGTCGCGCAGCCACCTGTCGACCCGCGTCGAATCGATCACGAAAGTACACAGCGAGGCCTTAGAAGTGGATTTCGAAAGTTTCGAACCCTGTCAAGGCGGGCATGTCATCTTGAGCAGGCACGACGAAGGATCTATCCAGCGTCTCGTGCTCGGCGCATAAGTTGCGGATCCTTCGCAGGCTCAGGATGACATTCAGCCTCCATAGGACCCGAAACTTGCGGGCCGCCTTCCTAGTGGCGGCGGTGGAACAAACGGCGCAAGAACCTGGTGAGCCTGGAGCCTCGCTCGCGCCGTGCCGCGAGGCGGTAGACCTGATTGCGGTGAATCTCGATTTTGTTCATATCGACGGCTACACGGCCTCCACCCGCGTAGATGTCTGAACAAGTGGTATCACGCGGCGGCGTTGCGAGGCCACAATCCACGCGAGTGGCCCTGATCGCGCACAATCGATCCGCGTGTCGAGACCAGCCACGAAGCCCCAGACGGTGTACGACGTCTGGAAACCGCCCGAGCAGCGCCCACTCCGCCAATTACCAGGGCTGCTGGCGTCGTCGCTGGGTCTGCTCTGGGAGTCGGCGAGGACCGAGTTCGTGCTCGTCGCCATCCTGCAGGTGGTCAGCGGCGCGATGGGTGGCGTACTGCTGGTGCTCGTCAAGAACCTGCTCGACGCCATTCAGGCCTCCTCAGCCAGCCAGGATTTCGGGCCCGTGCTGGGCTGGCTCGGGGTGCTGGGCGTGCTGACGCTGTTGACCACCTTCAGCGGCTCGATGCAGTGGGAGCTCCAGCGCATCCTGGGTGAGCAGGTCGACCGCCGTGCCATGCTGCGCATCTTCGAAGTGGCCGGCGTGGCCAGCCTGGAGGCGTTCGAGACGCCCGATTTCCACAACCGCCTGGAGCGCGCGTGGATCAGCAGCGGCTCGCGTCCGACGCAGATCACGCAGAGCCTGCTGAGCTTGATGAGCTCGCTTGCCGGCGTGCTCGGTGTGGTCATCGCGTTGTTCGCCGTCCTGCCCGTGCTGGTGCCGCTGCTGCTGGTCGGCTCGGTGCCGGTCTTGCTCCTCACCGCGCGCGGCAGCAAGGCGCTTTACGCCTTCAACTTCGGCCTGACGCCGCTGGACCGCCGGCGCATGTACATCAGCCGCGTGCTCACCCACCGCGAGCACGCCCACGAAGTGATCGCCTTCGGGCTGGCCGGTTTCCTGAATGCCCGCTGGCGCGACCTGCACGATCAGCGGCTGGCCGAGATGCGCACCCTGGTACGCCAGCGCATGTGGCTCGGCGCGCTTTCGAGTCTGGGCAACACGCTGCTGTTCGTCGCCCCGGTGGCGCTCGTGTCCTACCTGCTGGTCAACGGCACGATGCAGCTGCCCCAGGCCGTGGCGGCGGCGACCGGCATCTTGCTGCTGCGACCGACGCTGCAGGGTGTGATCTGGAGCGCGACGCAGCTCTACGAATGCGCACTGTTCCTGGAGGACTACGAGCAGTTCGTCAGGATGAAAGACGAGCTGGTGGCCGAGCACGGCGGTGGGCCGGCGCCCGCCTCGTTTTCGACGCTGCGCCTGGAAAGCGTCACGTTCAACTACCCGGGGGTCGAGGCCCCCGCGCTGCGCAACGTCACGCTCGACATCGGCGCCGGCCAGGTGGTGGCACTCGTCGGCGAAAATGGCTCGGGCAAGACGACGCTCGCCAAGCTGTTGTGCGGCCTGTATGCACCATTGGGCGGTCGCGTGCTGTGGGACCAGACCGACACCGCCCAGGTCAAGCCGGCCGCGCTCCGCAAATCCGTGGCGGTGCTGTTTCAGGACTTTTGCAAGTATCTTCTCGACGTCAGCGAGAACATCGGCGTGGGCCGTCACGAACGTCTGGGTGATCCTGACAGCATCCGCGAGGCCGCCGAGCACGCCGGTGCGCACGCGTTCATTCGCGACCTGCCCGAGGGCTACCGCACCTTGCTGGGTCCGGAGTTCGAGGGCGGCCACAACCTGTCGATCGGGCAGTGGCAGCGGATGGCGCTCGCGCGCGCATTCTTGCGCGATGCGCCGCTGGTCATCCTCGACGAGCCCACGGCAGCCCTCGACGCGCGCGCCGAACACGAGCTGTTCGACTCGATGCGGACCCTGTTCGCCGGCCGCACGGTGCTGCTCATCTCGCACCGCTTTTCGAGCGTACGTTCCGCGGATCGGATCTACGTCCTCCACAAAGGCGAGCTGGTCGAGCAGGGCACGCATGAGCAGCTGATGCAGCTGAACGGCCAGTACGCCGATCTGTTCACGCTCCAGGCCGCCGCGTACCAGTCGAACGGAGTCGCCGCCGAAGCAGCGGAGAGAAACGGGGCGGTGCCGTGATCGCGCTCATCGCCGACGATCTGACCGGCGCGTCGGATGCGGGCGTGCAGTTCGCACGCCGCGGGCTGGCCACCCACGTGGTGTTCGATGTGCCCGAGCGAGCTTGCGCCGCTGATGTGGAGGCACTGGCGGTGGACACCGAAACACGCGCAGCGTCGCCTGCCGAAGCGTACCGCCGCGTGCGCGACGTCGCCGACCGCCTGTGTGCGATGCAGCCCGATCATGTGTACAAGAAGGTGGATTCGACCCTGCGTGGCAATCTGGGGCCGGAAATCGACGCGGTGATGGACGCCTTCGATCTCCAATTGGCGGTTGTCGCGCCGTCCTACCCGGTGATGGCGCGGACCACGCGCTACGGGACCCACCGGCTGCGTGGGATACCGGTCCATGAAACAGAGATCGGACGTGACCCGAAGACGCCGGTGCGTGAGTCCAATCTGGTCCGCCTGCTGGAGTCGGGATCGCGACGAAGGCCGGCGCTCGTCTCGCTCGAGACGGTGGAGCTTGGTCCGCAAGCAATTCGCGATGAAGTCGTTGCGCTGGCGCTCGAGCGCGGCGTGTCGCTGGTGGTGTGTGATGCCGAAACCGATCGCGCGCTGCGTGCCGTCGGTGAAAGTCTGGCCTACCGCCGCGACGTCCTGTGGGTCGGCTCAGCGGGC
>VBGG01000117.1 GCA_005883405.1 Chloroflexota bacterium
GTTCCTCGAGGGCTGGCAGCACGTCCTCCTCGGGGCGTCGCCACCACAAGGAATACTCGCTCTGGACGGCCGTGACCGGCTGCACCGCGTGTGCGCGACGAATCGTCTGCGCCGCTGCTTCGGAGAGGCCGAAGTGCTTGACTTTGCCTTCCTGGATCAGGTCCTTCACCGCCCCGGCCACCTCTTCGATCGGCACGTTCGGATCGACGCGGTGTTGATAGTACAGACCGATGGCGTCGACCCGGAGCCTCTTCAGCGAGCCTTCAACGGCGTGTTTGATGCGCTCTGGCTGACTGTCCTGGCCACTCGACTTCGGCTTCCCGCTGGGATCAATGTCGATTTTGTGCCCGAATTTCGTGCCGATAATCACCTGGCCGCGGAATGGAGCGAGAGCCTCGCCCACGAGCTCTTCGTTGGCGAACGGCCCGTACACCTCAGCGGTGTCGAAGAAGGTGACGCCGCGCTCGACGGCCGCGCGAATGAGGGCGATCAACTCCTGCTTGTCTGGCGCCGGCCCGTAGCCGGCGGTCATGCCCATGCAGCCGAGCCCGAGGGCCGAGACCTCCAGGTTGCTGTTTCCAAGTTTGCGCTTCTGCATAGTTGTCTCCGATCAGGTGCTACCAGGAATACCCGCAGGAGCCGAGCGTAAGGGCGCGTGCAGCGTGTTCAGCTTCGAGTAAAGCGTTCAGACCCCGATCCGTCCAAGACGAAACGCCAATTGTGTGATAAGACAGGCTTATGGCAAGCGTCGGCCAATGCGCTGGGGGTCGGCCGTTTTCGGCGATGCCGCATTTCTTGAGCGAGGTCGATGAAACGTCGCGCCGCCAGGGAAGGTGGCTGGCGGAAGCCGACACCGAGCGCGGCAGTCGGCTCGGGGTCGGCGAAACGGCGATAGACCACGCCCGGATACCGAAGCGTAGCCGCCCGCTCTGCGAGGACCAGGCCTACGCCCGTCCCTTCAGAAACACCGACCAGGCCGCGCTCCTCGGGTTCCGTGCGCACGATGTTCGGGGGCGTGGCCGAGCCGTACACCTGGGAGAGGCTGCGCTCGTAATAGCCGGGGCTGTAGTGGCGCGGGAAAAACACCAGGGGAACACCGGCCAATTCTTCGCGCCGTATTCGGCGGCGCCGGCTCAGAGGGTGCCCGCTGGGCAGCGCGACCACGATCGGTTCCGTGGCGATCTCCACGCACCCGAGATCGGCCGCGCTTTCGATCGGCGTCAGCACGAAGGCGACGTCCAACTCGCCGCTTCGCAGCCGCTCGACGTTCGAAGCGGTGGTTCCCGAGTCGGAGGTCAGCTCGACCCCGGGAAACCGCCGCTCGTACTCGCGCACGATGAGCTCGGGAGGGCCGCTGAACATCGCCCGGAGGTGGGCCAGACGCAGCTGGCCGGTGGCGCCTTCCGCCAGAGCTCGGGCGACGGCGGCGGCGTGGTCGGCTTGCTCCACGGCAGCCCTGGCCTCGGCCAGGAAGGCCGCACCCTCGGGCGTCAACCGAACACCTCTCCGGTTGCGTTCCAGGAGCTTCAGCCCCAGCTCGCCTTCCAGGCCGCGGATCTGTTGGCTCAACGCCGGCTGCGAAATGAACAGGCGCTGCGCGGCGCGCGCGAAATGGAGCTCGGATGCGACCGTGACGAAGTACCGGAGATGCCGCAGCTCCATGCCCCCCAGGATAGCCGCCGCTTATCACCCTGGACGGCTTTCGCCTTGGACAACCCCACGGGACGGCGCCACGAAGGGCTGCGAGGGATCTGGCGCCCGCGGACGATAGCGGAGTCGCGCTTATGCTTCCCGACTCTGAAGGGTGTCGAGGATCAGGGTCGCCCGACAGCGAACGTCCTGCGAGGAGGCGCCAACGTACACCTGGTAGTGGCCCGTAGCCACCTCCCAGCGGTGGGTGTTGACGTCCCGGACGCGTTCGTCCACGCGGTGCGCGACTTTCTCGCACGTCAGAGGCTTCCATCCGACCCGAGCGCAGCTGCGGCCGGCTGAGACAGTTGCGCGACACCACACATGACGATAGCCTCAAAAGGCGATCGTTCATGTCCTGTAGTCCTTAAGGGAGCTGCCGGCCTCCGGCTGGTACAGGTGCCCGGGCCGACGGCATCCAGGAGGGGAGAGACGCATGTCGGCTCATGAGACAGGCGAAGGCTCGAAGACGCTGATCGGTGGCCAGGCCGTTTCACGGCGGACTCTGCTGAAGACAGGGGTCTGGCTCGCGGGCATGTCGCTCCTGGCAGCGTGCGGCCAGCCGGCTGCGCAGCCGTCCGGGGGAGGAGCCGCGCCCACCACCGCACCCGCGGCTGCCGCGCCGACCACCGCCCCGGCGGCCAAGCCGACCACCGCCGCGGCCGCGGCGCCTACCACGGCACCCGCTGGGGCAGCTGCCGCGCCGACGCAGGCTCCCGCTACGACCGGCGCTGCAGCCACGCTGGAATTCTGGGCGTTTGCCAACGAGCGCCTTGGTTTCGTCAAGGACGCCGTCCAGGCGCACCCCGAGCTCACCATCAACTACCGCGTCTTCCCGTACCAGGAAATGCACGACAAGCTACTGGCGGCCGTCACCTCCGGCCGCGGTGCGCCGGATATCGTCGATGTCGAGATCTCTCGCTTCGGCGGCTTCCTGAAGGGCGACACGGTGCCGTTCGTGCCGCTGAACGACAAGATCGGGACTGACCTCGATAGCCTGTACCAGTCAGCCGCCACCGATCCGTGGAGCTGGAAAGGCAAGATCTACGGTGTCGGCAACGAGCTGAATTGCTGCCTGCTCGCTTACCGCAAAGACGTCATGTCCGACCTGGGTGTCCCGACCCCCTTCGACGCGTGGACCGACGTGATCGCCGCGGGGAAGAAGGTCGTCGCGGCCGGCAAGAGCAAGCTGTTCGCACTGCACGACCTGCACTTCGGCGACTACTACATCCTCACCCAGAGCGCCGGCAGCCAGCTGTTCGACGAAAACGGCGCGTTCGTCGGCGACAACGACGCGGGCGTCAGCGCCATGCAGTGGCTGCAAGATCAGGTCTACAAGGAGCAGATCGCCGGCATTGCGCCGGCCGACGCGCAGAACATGTGGAACGGGCCCGCCTACTGGGCGGCATTCAAAGCCGAGCAGTTCGTCGGGACTTTTGGGCCACCCTGGCACATCGGTGTGTGGATGGCCAACGTCCCGGACCAGGCAGGCAAATGGGCGGTGCAGCCGCTCCCGAAGGGAATCGGAGCGGGCAAGCCGACGGCCAGCTTCGGCGGTACCGGCCAATGCATCCCCACCCAGTCCAAGAACCCGGACGCCGCCGGGCAGGTCATCAAGCTGGCGAACTTCAGCAAAGAGGGTGCGTTGTCCGATTTCAAGTCTCGAACCGTCTACCCCGCCTTCAAGCCGGCCTACGACCTGCCAGAGCTCAAGGCCCCCAACGCCTACTTCAGCGGCGCCAACTTCGGCGAGATCTACTCCACGGTCGCTCCGACTTTGACCCCCTTCCGCCAATCGCCTGGTTGGCCCGACGCGTCCGACGCGGTGAACCGGCTGGTCATCACGCCCGTGATGCAGAACCAGAAGGATGCCAAGAGCGCCTTGAACGAGGCGAAAACAGAAATCCAGAAGACCATGTCGGGCGGTTAGCCGACTCCTTCGACGCGATACGCGGATTGCAGGTGCATGCACACGCACATGCTCGAATTGCCAGGGGGTAACGCAGATGCAGGCTGAATCGACGCTCGCGGGCGTACGACCAGCACGCCCGCGCCACCTAGCCCGCACGTTCACGCCGTATCTCTTCATCCTGCCGTTTTTCACGATTCAGGCCGTATTCCTGCTCTATCCCGTTGTGTCCGCGCTGTTCTTGAGCTTCTATCCGGCCACCGGCGTTGGAGCGCGTAAGTTCATCGGGCTCGGCAATTATGTCTCGCTGGTTCAGGACCCTCGCTACCTCCACGCATTGCTGAACACAACCGAATACGCGCTCGGGAGCATTCTCATCCTGAGCCCGCTCGCCCTGCTGATTGCGCTGGCAGTGCGCTCGTTCATCGTGCCGAGCGACAACGCGAGGAGCCTGTACCGCCTGGCCTACTTCATGCCGCAGCTCACGTCGTTCGTCGTCATCGCTTTGATGTTCGCCCTTGTCTTCGACAAGGACTACGGACTGCTCAACAACTCCCTGGCTGGCTTTGGTTTGCCAAAGATTGGCTGGCTGCGCGAGACGTCGCTGGCCATGCCATCGGTGATCATGGTCAGTATCTGGACCTTCGTGGGGATCAACTCGCTCTATTTCCTGGCAGGGCTGCAGAACATTCCGCACGAAATCAATGAGGCAGCGGCGATCGACGGCGCGGGACGCTTGCAGGGCTTCTGGTACGTCACGCTGCCGATGCTGCGACCGACGCTGCTGTTCGTCATCATCCAGGCGACCATCTTCTCGTACCAGGTGTTCGATCTGCCGTACTTGCTGACTGGCGGTGGGCCGTCAGACGCGTCGTTGACAGTGGTGATCTACCTGTATCAGGCAGGCTTTCAGCAGTTCAAGCTGGGCTACGCCGCGGCCATTGGCTATTCACTCGGCATCATCAGCATCGTGCTGTCTCTCATCCAGTTGAGGGTCTTCCGAAGGTGGAGCGAAGTATGAGTCGGTCGGCCGCAGCCGCGGAGACCGTACCTGTCCCCGGGGCGGGTCGGCTCACGGCCACATCACCAACCATCCTGCTGGGCCGGGTGCTCGGCAACGCGTTCCTCGTGTTGGGCGTCTTCCTGACGGCGATGCCATTCGTCTACATGATCACGGCATCATTCAAACCGGGCGGGGAGCTTTACAGTATCCCGTTCTCAATCTGGCCGAAATCGCTCTACCTGGGTAACTACGAGCTGCTGTTCGGCCAGACGAGCTTCGTGCGTTGGTTCGCCAACAGCGTGTTCGTGTCACTTACACGCACCGTGCTGGCGATCTTCCTTGCGCTGATGGCCGGGTACGCCTTTGCCAAATTCGACTTTCGCTTCAAGAATGTTCTCTTCCTGCTCGTGCTCGGCACGCTGACGTTGCCAATCTACGTCCTGATCGTGCCGCTGTACGACATGATGATTCAGCTGGATTGGATTGACTCGTACTGGTCGCTGATCATTCCATTTGGTGCGCAGGCGATCGGTGTGTTCCTGGCGCGCCAGCACCTCCTGTCGATCCCCAACGAGCTGCTCGAAGCGGCTCGCATCGACGGTGCCGGCGAGTGGTCGATCTTCCAGCGGATTATCCTGCCGCTGGCCACGCCGGTCGTCGCGGTTATGGCCATCCTGTTCTTTACGGCCTCGTGGCGTGACTACATCTGGCCGCTGATCGTGCTCACGGATGACGCGAAATTCACGGTTAGCCTGGGCCTGCCGTCGTTGATCGGCCCATACCGCCAGGAGTATGGCGCGGTCATGGCCGGGTCCTTCTTGAGCACTGTGCCCATCGTGGCCGTCTTCCTCGTGATGCAGCGCCGATTCATCGAGGGCATCATGGCCGGCGCAGTCAAGGGCTGACGCCCGCTACCAGACAGGCAATTCCGCCACCGGACAAACATCATGGAGACCGCGACTCGCGTCGACACGGAAGCACGCCTCGATGGCCTGCTGGAGGCGCTGACCCTCGAAGAACAGGTCCTACTGCTTGCCGGGGCCAACTTCTGGATGACGGTGCCGATCGAGCGGCATGGGATCCCGGCGATCAAAGTCACCGACGGCCCGAACGGCGCGCGCGGTGGCGGCACCCTCGTTGGCGGCGTCAAGGCGGCCAGCTTTCCGGTCGGTATCGCGCTCGGGTCCACGTGGAATCCGGAGCTCGTGGAGCAGATCGGTCGAGCGCTGGCTGACGAAGTGCGCTCGAAGGGCGCCCAGGTGCTGCTCGGGCCAACCGTCAACATCCACCGCTCGACGCTGAACGGCCGCAACTTCGAGTGCTACTCGGAAGATCCGTTTCTGTCAGCTCAGATGTGCCGCGCCTACATCGTCGGCCTGCAAGGGGCCGGCGTAGCCGGGACGATCAAGCACTTTGTCGGCAACGAGTCCGAGTTCGAGCGGATGACCATCAGCTCGGAGATCGACGAACGGGCATTGCGGGAGATCTACCTGCCGCCGTTCGAGGCGGCGGCGCGAGCGAGCATCCGCGCTTCTTGACCGACCTCCTCAGACACGAGTGGGGCTTCGACGGGGTCGCCATGTCGGACTGGTTCGCCACTCACAGCACCGCTGAGGCGATCAACGCGGGCCTGGACCTGGAGATGCCCGGGCCGACCCAGTATCGGGGCGCGCGGCTCGTTCAGGCCGTCCAATCAGGCGATGCCAGTGCTGAAGCGGTGCGCGAGAGCGCGCGGCGCGTGCTGCGGCTGATGGATCGCGTTGGTACCCTCGACGTGCCGCCGGTGATGGACGAGCAGGCCATCGATCGCCCCGCGCACCGCGCGCTGATCCGCTCCGCCGGCGCCGAAGGCATCGTGTTACTCAAGAACGAGAGCGTCTTGCCGCTCGATAAGAGCCGGCTCCGCTCGATCGCGGTCATCGGCCCGAATGCCAGGACCGCGCAGATCATGGGCGGCGGCAGTGCCCAGGTGAATGCGCACTACCGCGTCAGTCCGGCCGAGGGTGTCGCCGCCCACCTGGAGACCGTAGCGCAGGTCGAGTACGCGCCCGGCTGCACGAACAACAAACTCCTGCCGGTACTGCGCGGCACCTTCACGGTTGAGTTCTTCAAGACGCCGGATTTGTCTGGCCCGGTCGTCTTTCGCGAGGACCGACTCGACGGCGAACTGATGTGGTTCCACGCCGTCGCACCAGGCATCGATGGGCCGCCGTTCTCAGCCCGCCTGTCAGGCCACTACACGCCCGAGACCACTGGCGAATACCGGCTCGGCCTGGCGAGTGCCGGCCTCAGTCGAATGTTTCTGGACGGCAAGCTTGTCGTGGACAACTGGGAGGCCTGGGCACCAGGCGACACGTACTTCGGCGGTGGCAGCAGCGAGGCTATCGGACGCGCGAATCTCCAGGCGGACCAGACGTACGATGTCACCGTCGAGTACGCCTACCCGACCGATGGTCCGCTGGGTATCAAGGCGGTGCACATCGGTGCAATGCGGCCGCTGGGTGACGAGGCGCTCGACGAGGCTGAGCGTGTGGCCGCCGCCTGCGATGTGGCGGTGGTATGTGTCGGCCTCACTGGCGAGTGGGACACTGAGGGCCAGGACCGTCCTCACATGGACCTGGTGGGACGTCAGAACGAGTTGATCGCGCGAGTCGCCACGGCGAACCCGAGAACTGTCGTCGTCCTGCAAACCGGCGGGCCGGTGACGATGCCGTGGTTATCGCAAGTACCCGCGGTGCTCCAGGCGTGGTACCCCGGCCAGGAATGCGGCGATGCAATCGCCGACGTACTGTTCGGCCAGGTCAATCCGTCTGGACGCCTACCGCAGACGTTCCCAGTGCGCCTCGAGGATAACCCCGCCTTCATCAACTACCCGGGCGAGAATGGCCGGGTGCGGTACGGCGAGGGAATCTTCGTCGGCTACCGCTACTACGAC
>VBGG01000118.1 GCA_005883405.1 Chloroflexota bacterium
CCAGAATCCCCGCGCGGTCAAACGCAAGATGAGCAACTTCCCACGCAAACGGCCGCCCACCACACCTTCGCGGCCGATGCCCGCCGTCGCTCCAATCGTTCGCATCCTCTGCCCTTAAGTCACCGGTATTGTGGCTAAGCCGATGTATTTCGCGCGGCGCAGCTCGCAGACGTGGATCGCCTGCGAGAGCGTCCCTTCCACTCCGGCCCGACGCGCGTACTCTTGCTTAAAGGAGGCGGTGGTTTGTCGTTGGCGCGCGGCCCACAGGGCCTCTTGCTGTGCTTGCGGGCGCAAACCCATCTCTCGCGGCTCCTTGGCAGCACGGGTGCACTGCGACCGACTCGGGCAGGCACGGCAATCGGCTGTGGCGAACTCGATGTGGATCACGTCGTTCCCGTGCCGGTCGTGGGTCGGGCACCACTTGACGCTGGTATGGCCCTCGGGACACATGACTTTGTGCGCAGCCCAGTCCACCGTGAAAGCGGCTAACTGAAAGCCATTGGCTTGCCTGCTCTGCCACGAGGTGTCCGCCATAACGGGCCCGAGCAGGTCAACGTCATACTCCGCGTGACTTGAGACCAGCAGGTCGGAGTCGACATACGCGGTGTCGACGATGTGCTCGCGCGGCAATAACTCCTTGCGCGCCAAGTCTGCATGGATCGCTTCGACTACCTGGCCGTCGTGGGTTGTGGCCGGGGTGGTCTCGACGTGGGTGACCACATGTAGCTCATCGGGATCGCACGTTTCGGTCAGGTGGACCTTGTAGCCCACCCAGGTCAGGTCTCGCTTGCCGCCGTAGCGTGCATCGGGATCATACGGCGAGTTGATCAGCAGATGGGCAGGCGGCAAGTCGGCGGACGAGCGCCAGCGGATTGGGCCAGCATCCGGTGCGTAGTACTGCTGCAGCCAGACGCGCCGCAACGTTTCAACGGCTGGCACCTCCCACAGCCAGCTCGGCGCTTCGGGCGTGTAGATCGCTGCGAGCAACTCGAAGCCGTCCGCCCCGATGAGCTCAGCCAAGGCCGCCCGCTCAGCTTCTTTCTTCGGTAATCGATACTCGTCGAGCTGATGATCGTAGCGCTCGATCCACTCTGAACGGATGCGCGGTCGTAACCACTCCGGAGCAGCGACCGCCACACTGTTGAGCGCGTGGCGCATCGTCTCACCCACGCACTGGAGCCGGTTGAGAGCGCGGACGGCGCTCAGCACGTGCGTCGAGTCGGTGCGCTGGCGACCTCGGGCCTTCAGCAGCTTGTGATCGTAGAAGCGCTCGAGCAGCAAATCCAGCAGCCGGTGTTCGGCGCCGCCGGCGAGCAGGCGAGCCCTGAATTCGCACAACACTGAGGCATCGAAGCCAGCATCGTCGACTGGCAAGCCCAACAGGTACTTCCAATCCAGACGAGCCCGCACCGCATCGGCCGCCTGGCGGTCTGAGAGCGACTCGGCGAACTGCAGGACCGTGATCACCGCCAGCCGCCAGGGTGCCTCCGCTGGCTGGCCGTGCACTGGGAACAGGTCGGCGAACGCCTCGTCCGTGTACAGGCTGCCAATCTCGTCGCGCAACCGCAGGTACACATTGCCCTTCGGAAACGCCGCGCGGGCGATGCGGGCCGTCTCCTCAGGCACTGGCTCGATCGCCTTCGAGTGCAACGACATGGGGGAGCCCTCCCCTACTTTTTAGAGTAAACCCCACCCTACGCCGTTCTCGGCTTGACCGGAAGCCCCCTATCTGAGCACGCTCGCGCCTCACGCGACTTCGCCAGCAGCATCAAAAAATGTCGGCCCCCCAAGTTCATGCCGCGCGCTTCGCACCGCTACGAGGTTGGGCGTAGGAGGACGCCGCCGGAAGGCGCCGCTCCGCTCAAGATCATCGAAGCCATGCGCATCGAGGAGAGGACGGCGTCGAAGCCGTACCCGCGCATTGCGTCCTCGTACTCTCGGATCGCGCCGAGCAACGGCGTCTCGCCGCGGTCGGCTCTAACGAGCTGACGACAAAGGAGGGCGGCGTCGCGAAGGGCAGTGCTACCGCCCTGGCCCTGCAATGGGGGCATGGCGTGGATTGCGTCGCCCAGCAATGTGACGTTGGTGGCCACCCACGGCTCGATGGGCTCGGCGCCCTTCAGCGCAGTGGCGGAGATGGCGGCAGGGTCAGTGGACGCGACCATGTGCTGCAGAGTGGGATGCCAGTCGGCAATGAGCTGCAGGACGAGCCGCTGTAGGGCAGGCCCGTCGTGGAACAGGGGGCGTGGCTGGTCACCATACCTGGCGCGGGTCGAGACGAGGACCCAGATCAGATGATCGGGCTCGTCGCCCGCTGCGCGACCGTGCGGCTTATGGATCGACT
>VBGG01000580.1 GCA_005883405.1 Chloroflexota bacterium
GCCCTCACCCTTATGACCCACCAGCGTCTGGCGGTCGTCGTACCAACCCAGCAATGTCGTCAGCGCCATCACCGCCATCGGCAGCAGGATCGATCGACCAGATTCGCGGTACAGAATCAGCGTCAGGCACACGGTGAGCCCCAGCACCACTGCGGTCACCAGCAGGCCACCCATCGTCGGCGTGCCCGTCTTCTCAATATGCGTGCTCGGGCCCTCGATGCGTACCTGCTTTCCAAGTCCGGCTCTTCGCAGGTACTGCAGGTACGGATTGCCGAGCACCATCGTGATCAGAAACGCCATGGCCGCCATCGAGAGTGCCGTCGCCACGGTCAGTTGTCCTCAGGCCAACGCGGAACTCGGAACGCGGAACGCGGAACCGTCACGCTTCTCCTTCGGCGCGAATGCCGCGCACCACAGCGCTCATGCCCATCGCCAGCGAGCCTTTGACCAGCACGTCGTCGCCCGGCCGCAGGCGGGCACGCAGCAGCTCGACGATCTCGTCGTGCGTCTCGGCTTCCAATACCTGGTCGGCCCGCAAACCCGACCTGCGTGCCTCGTCCGCGGTGCTGCCCGACCGCGATCCGTACACGATCAACAGGTCGAGCACCGCCGCCGCGCGGTTGCCGACGCGGCGGTGGCTGGGCTCCTCTTCGCTGCCCAGCTCGAGCATGTCGCCCAGGACGGCGATCTTGCGGCGCCCGGGCAGCTCGCGCAGCAGGTTGAGCGCGGCGAGCACGGACTCGGGGCTGGCGTTGTAGCTGTCGTCGACCACGCGCGAGCCGTTCACGCCATCCACCACCAGCAGTCGCAGCGCCGGCGACAATCGCTGTAGCGCCTCGGCCGCCTCGGTCAGCGAAAGACCCTCTTCGTGCGCGACAGCAGTCGCGGCGAGCGCGGCGTGGACGCTCTGCACGCCCAGCAGCGGCAGACGCACGCGCCGTCGTTGGCCAGCGTGCAAGAGGTCGAACTGGACACCGCGCAGACCCTGGCTGAGGATGTCCTCGGCGCGTACGTCGGCCGTCGCCGACACGCCATAGCGCACCACACGCGCCTCCGTGGCGGTCGCCATCTGGGCGACGCGTGGGTCGTCGGCGTTGAGCACGGCGACTCCGTTCGAGGGCAGCTCTTCGATGAGCTCCTGCTTCGCCTGGTGGATGCGTTCGATGGTACCCAGCCGCTCGAGGTGGACCGGCAGGACCGCGGTGACGACGCCGATACGCGGCCGCGCGAGGCGGGCCAGCAGGCGGATGTCGCCGAGCTGGTACATGGCCATCTCCAGCACCGCGATGTCATAGGGTCGATCCAGGCCATTGAGGACCGTCATCGGTAGCCCGATCTCCGAGTTCAGGTTGCCCTCGCTCTTCAGCACGCGTCGGCGGGCGGTGAGGACGCTCGCGACCACCTCTTTGGTCGTGGTCTTGCCCAGGCTGCCAGTGATGCCGACGACGTCGAGGTCAGGGTGGCGGTCCAGTGCGTAGCGCGCCATCCCCGCGAGTGCATCGACCGTCGAGGGAACGATGATGAGGGGTGGTCCATCGGTGTGCGAATCGAGCGCCCAGGCGCAGTCGGCTGGCACGCGTTCGACCAGTGCGCCCGCGGCGCCGTTCGCCAGGGCCTGCGCGACGAACGCGTGACCATCGTGCTTCTGGCCCTTGAGTGCCACGAACAACGCCCCGGGCGCGACCGCCCTTGAATCGACCACCACTCGCGCGAAGCGCAGCCCGCCCGTCTCCGGGCGTGCGCCACGCAGCTCACCCCGCGTCGCCTCCAGCACTTGAGCCAGCGTCAGCACTCCGCGCCTCCGCGCTCGACGCGGGCGTGCGGCGCTCGTACTCGGTGCGGCCTACGAGGGTGGAACACGGTAGTACGTCAACAACTCCTGGGCGAGGTCCTTCAATACTGGCGCGGCCACCAGACCGCCATACAGCTTCTCCGGTCCATCGAGCCTGATCAGCACCGCAAACCGTGGCGCATCGGCGGGAAACACTGCCACCAGCGAACCGATGGTCAGCGCCGTGTTGTAGCCCACGTTCGTTGGCGTATCCGCCGTGCCCGTCTTCGCCGCGATGTGATAGCCGGCCACGCGGTACGCCTTCAGATCCGGTTGCTCGTGGACAGCCACCATCATCTGCAGCATGGTGTGCGCCGTCTTCGGCGAGATCACCTGCCGTTCAACCTCCGGCGCCATTTCCCGCGGGCCGTCGGGTCCGCGAATGGCCCGCACCAGCCGCGGCCGCACGAGTTGCCCGTCATTCGCAAGGACGGCGACGGATTGCAAGAGCTGCACCGGCGTCACGGCGATGCCCTGACCGTACGCGTTGGTCGCCTGGTCGACCCGCGTCCAGCCAGCATCGTGGTTGGTGCGGACCGTTCCGCCAACCTCGCCGGGCAACCGAAGCCCCGTGGGTTGGCCGAAGCCATACCGCGCGAAATACTCGTACAGCCGATCCGCCCCGAGCACACCGCTGACCCAGGTCATGCCGACGTTGGACGAGTGGATGAGGACGTCCGTCATGGTGCTGGTGCCGTTGGCCGCGCCATTCCAGTTGCGAATGGTGCTTCCGGCGACCACCGCCACGCCCGTATCGTTCATCGTGGTACTCGGAGTGACGAGCCCCTGGTCGATGGCCGCCGACATCGTGATCGTCTTCAGCGTCGAGCCCGGCTCGTACTGGTCGGTGACGATCTTGGCTTTGTAGCGGTCGGCCTGGCGAGGGTTGTAGACCTCGTCCGCGGTCAGGCTGTAGGTCGGGTTATTCGCGGCGGCCAGGATGTTGCCCGTGCGCGGCTCCATGACCAGGATGAGCCCGCCAGTGGCGTGGTTATCCATTACTGCCTGGTTGAGCAGCCGCTCGGCCACCCGTTGGACGTAACGGTCGAGGGTCAGTACCAGGTCGGATCCCTGGCGGGGCGCGGTCAGCAGCCGCCGCCCGAGTGCGATCTCCTGCCCGGCGGTGTCTTTCTCCGTGTCGATCACCCCAGGCGTACCTGCCAGCTCCTGGTCGTAGCTGAGCTCGACGCCCGTCAGCCCGGTGTAGTCGCGCCCGACGAAGCCGAGCGCCTGGGCCGCCAGGCTGCCCTCCGGGTACTCGCGTCTGGGCTCGCTGTCGAGGTAGACGCCAGGCAACGCTAGCTGCTGCACCTGCGCGGCGACCGCGGAAGGCACCCCGCTCTTGAGCACCAGCGGCCGGCTGCTGGCCGGATCGATCGCCGCGCGCAGGTCCGCGGCCGGCACGCCCAGAATCGGGCTGAGGGTGGTCGACAACTTTTCGGCTCTGTCGGCGCCCCCAACCAGCGAGCCGAGCACGTACACGCTGTCGTAGCGCACGCTGACCACCAGCGGGTTGCCGTTGGTATCGAGCTATCGAGCACCTGTAAGGTGTAGAGCCGCCAGACCAGCACCACGCCGCAGCCCACGAACATCGCGCAGATCAACGCCATGCGTAATTGAGCCGCTTGCGCGGAGCTCCGGCTGCGTTGCTGCACGTGCCGCGGCCGGGGCGGCGAGCGGAGCGCGTGCTGGACGGCCACGTGGCGCGCGACTCGCCTAGTGCGAGACCTTCAGATAGGTAAGCGCGGTGGGCTCGGGCCGCACCATGCCCAGCCGAGCGGTTGCCTCGGATTCAATCCAGGTGAGCGAGCGCCGCTTCGCCACCTCGAGACGAAGCTGCTCATTGCGCAGCTGCCAGTCGTCGCGCTCGGTCTGAAGGCGCTGGATGTCGTAGCCGGTGGTCGCGACGCCGCTGGTCTGGAGCAGATACATCAGCGCCACGAGACACCCGGCCAGCAGGATCGACGGCAGCCACGCCGTGGCCCACAGTCGCCCCAGCAGCGGTAGTCGAGCGTCTCGCCATTCGAGCGCAGCCGGGCGTGCTCTGCTTCGCTGGAGCCCTTGAGGTTTCGCGCGCGGCAGCGCGTAGAGGCCGTTTTGCTGTGGTTTCGCGCGCGGGAGCTTGGCGATGCCTTCGGGCTGTGGTTCCGCGCGCGGGAGCGGGGAGAGGCTGTCGGTTTGGAGTTTCGCGCGCGGGAGCGGGGAGACGCCGTTGTCTCCCCGCTGACGGGTCCCTCCCTTGCCGCGCAGCAGCCCGGTTCGCGGCGGCGCAAAGCCATCGACGGTCAAGCTCACGCGATCCGCTCCACCACGCGCAGCTTGGCGCTCCGCGCGCGCGGATTCAGCTGCAGCTCCTGGTTGTCTGGCGTGATCGGCTTGCGCGTCAGGATGTGCACGCCTCCCTGGTCGGCCCAGGCGCGGAACCGCCACTTCACGATGCGATCCTCGAGCGAGTGGAAGCTGATGACGGCGAGGCGTCCGCCCGGCCGGAGCAGCTGGACCGCCGCGTCCAGGCCAGCCTCGAGGGCCCCGAGCTCCTCGTTGACCGCGATGCGCAGCGCCTGAAACGTGCGCGTCGCGGGATGGATGCGCCCTCGAGCTCCGCCCAGGGCCGCGGTGACCGCCGCGACCAGGTCGCCCGTGCGCTGGAAAGCTCTGGTCTGCCGCCGTTGAGCGATGATGCGCGCAACCCGGCGCGCGCGCGGCTCCTCGCCGTACTCGCGCAGCACGCGCTCGAGCTCGGCTTCAGGCAAGGTGTTGAGCAGCTCCGCGGCGGTGCGCCGTTCCGAGCGCGGGTCGAAGCGCATATCCAGCGGCTCGTCGAGTCGAAACGAGAACCCGCGACCGCTGGACTCCAGCTGCATGGACGACAGGCCGAGGTCGAAGACGATGGCGTCCATGGGCTCGAGGTCCAGCTCGGCCAGTTCGCTGAAGTTCCGATCGAGCAGGCTGAAGCGTGACTGGAAGGGCGCAAGTGCCGCAACGGCGAGCTCCAATGCGTACGGATCCGCGTCGAGTCCGACCAGGCGTCCGTCGGGCGACGAACGGTCGAGCAGTCCGAAGCTGTGGCCGCCAGCTCCGACGGTGCAGTCGAGAGCGCGGAACCCAACTCCGGCGCGCGGCCGTAAGAAATCGAGCACTGGCTTCAGCAGGACGCTCGCGTGCGGCGCGTCACTCACTCCGCCGCCACGCTGGTCCGGGTACATGTCGTCGCCATCACCGGAGTAATCAGTCCGCCGTCCTCGGCGTGGCAGCCAGATGCTCGGCCAGCTCGGCACTATCCCGCTCGGCTTCCGCGCGCTCGCGCTCCCATGCGACCTTCGACCACACCTCGACGCGGTCGGCCAGGCCGACCACCACCACCTCAGTTTCGAGCTGGGCATACGCGCGCAGGAATTGGGGGATGACGACGCGGCCGAGCTTGTCGGGTTGGGCGGGCACGGCGCCTGAGAAGAAGTGGCGCTGCATGCGGCGGGCGTCGGCCTGCCACGGGTTGAGGGTCCGCACGCGCTCGGCCTGGACGCGCCAGCTGTCGGTGTCCCAGATGACCAGACATCGGTCGAGCCCGCGGGTGATGACCAGGCCGTCCTCGAGGGCGGCGCGGAAGCGCGCGGGCACCGCCAGGCGACTCTTGTCGTCGATCGAGTGCTCGAACTCGCCGAGGAACGCCGTCGGCGGCGGCACGCCAGCTCAGCAGGCCCCCACTTCGCCCCACTTTCTACCACGTCTCACCACTGTACGGCGCACGCGCATGCCGGTACAGCGCAGATCGCCTCGGCCGCGTTCCAAAGCCGTGACAGATCACGTTCCGTGTGCGGGGCGGACCTGCGCCGCCGCGAGACGCCCAGCGCCCAGGAGCTGCTCCGCTGACATGCGTCGCCTTAGATCCTGCGCCTGAACCCGCATGACGCTCGCGTGACGCTGGCGTGACGCTGGCGTGACGCCTCTGGTGCCGTTGGTCGCCTGCCTGGGCTGCTCGCTCGGCCCTGTGACGCCCAGATGACGCTCGCGTGACGCCTCGCGCGCCGTTGGTCGCCTGCCTGGCCTGCTCGCTCGCCCGCCACGTGACGCCCAGATGACGCTCGCGTGACGCCCAGATGACGCCCGCGTGACGCCCAGATGACGCTCGCGTGACGCCTGGCGTGACGCTTCCCGTGACGCCCCGCGGCTGATACTGGCCGCGTAGAATTGGACCGCAGGTGTGAGCCATGGCGCTTGACGTCGCGCGTCGACTGTTCACCGTCGACGAGTACGACCGCCTCATCGAGACCGGCTTCTTCGGGCCCGAGGAGCGGCTCGAGCTCGTCGACGGCGAGATCATTACGATGAGCCCGATCGGCGCTCGGCACGCTGGCTGTGTCGCGCGTTTGATGGACCTGTTCATCGCACGTCTCGGTCCGAGAGCGCTGGTTTGGGTGCAGAACCCGGTCGTGCTCGGCGAACGGCAGGAGTTCGTACCCGACATCACCGTCCTGAGGCGCCGCGACGATTACTACACCAGGCTGCGACCCGGCCCCGGCGACGCGCTGCTGGTGATCGAGGTCGCCGACACAACGCTTCCCTTCGACCGCTCCGTGAAGGTCCCGCGCTACGCCGCCGCCGGCGTCGTGGAAGTCTGGCTGGTGGACCTGCAGCGTAATCTCGTTTTGACGTACGACACGCCCAGAGCCGACGGCTACGCCAGCTCGCGCACCGCCCGCCGCGGCGAGCACCTCAACCCGGTTTCGTTCCCCGAGGTCGGCCTCGCCGTAGAGGACCTCCTCGGCCCGCCGAACGTGCCGCTAGACGACTTTCGCTAGCCGGCCCAACGCGTGACCGGTTCGGCGCTACGCCGTGCCCGGTGGCCGGTCGTCAAACTCGGCGATGCGGAGTAATCGGCCGTCGCTTGCCAGCTCACCGAAATCAGTGCCGTCCACCAGCGGCGAACCGTCAGCCGTGACGATGCGCCAGCTGTAGCGCAGCACTCCGTGGTGCTCATCGATGCCGCTGGTTGGGATAACGCGTGCGCCCGCGAAGCGCTGCGCCAATCCGCCGATGTGCTCCAGCAACGCCTGGCGGCCCGATACACGCCCAGCGCGTGGCGTGGTCAACACACCCTCATCGGCGAACGAACGCTCGAGCAGCAGCCTGCGCGTCGTTGGATCGGGCGCGTTCCACGCCGCAAAGTACGCCTCGACGA
>VBGG01000115.1:0-2043 GCA_005883405.1 Chloroflexota bacterium
CCACCGCGGCACGATCCGCGCCGAGAGCGCCGGTGAGGGTCAGGGAGCGATTTTCAGCTTCAGGTTGCCACGCGAAATGGAGCCCGCGCGGGTCTAGAAGTTCGGCCGACAAGCCGCTTTTCGGCACAAGTCGCAGTCGGCCGAACTTCTGTGACAGACTGGCCCTAGGAAGGCGGCAGGCACACAACTTCCTAATCGAGGTTTCGGCCGCCTTCCTAGAAGTTCGGCCGACAAGCCGCTTTTCGGCACAAGTCGCAGGCGGCCGAACTTCTTTGACAGATTGGCCTAGGAACGCGGCCACCGAGATTTCGAGGCATTTCATACTTTTCGGCCGCGTTCCTAGGCACCCTTCAGGCACTGAGACTGCTACGTCACGGGCGTTTGGCTCGGCTGACCGATTGGCTAACCGCTCATGTGCGCAACGGGCGGCGCGCGGGAGAGGTCGCGCGCGGTGAAGCCGAAGCCGCAATGCGGGCACGCGAAGACTTCGCGGCCGCGGTCGCTCACGATCTCAAGTCGACGCTGACGGCGATCAGCATGACCGCGCAGCTCGCGCGGCGGCGGCTGGAACGGCCCCGTGCCGACATGCAGGCCGAGATCGCAAGCAACCTGGCCGATATCGAAGCGAGCGCGCTCAACATAGCCAGCCGTCTGGACGAGCTGCTCGACCTGGTGCACCTGGAAGCCCGGCGCGCGCTGCGCCTCAACCTCGCGCCGGCGCGTCTGCTGGCCATCGTCGAGACTGTCCAAGCTGAGCACGAGGTGCGCGATGGCCGCCGCACGTTTCATGTTGTCGCTGCCGCGGACCCGGAAGGCTCCTGGGACGCGGTGCGCCTGATCCGCGTCGTCGACAATCTGTGCTGGAACGCGATCGGGCTCAGTCCGGCTGGCGGCGACATCGTGATCGAGGTCACTGAGGAGCAGCAGTCGGATGGGCGGCTGTGTGCGGTGCTGAGCGTGCGTTTCCAGGGTGGTTTCGCGCCGGCCGACCTGGAGCGGGTCTTCGACGGCGCCTTCACCGCGGAGCGGATCAAAGGCAGCACAGCTCCCCGCATGACCCTCGGCGGCGCGCGCCAGATCGTCGAGCAGCACGGCGGCACGCTGACCGCCGCCAGTGCCACGGACGCGCGGGCGACGTTCGTGCTTCGACTTCCACTCGTACGCACCACTCACCCCTGGATAAAGCCTCTCCCAGAGGGAGAGAGAGTTTAGAACTACGGCGTCGACCGAGTTCACGTAGTTCCACGCGGGTCCGAGGCGCGGAGTGCCCGTAGCATGCGCGGCGGGCTGGCGACTGCGTGTCACCGAGAGCGTGCTATCACTTAATCAGCCTACGCGGGCGGCCACGGCGTGTCGGTGACCCGCTGATGACCTCGATTATCGAACCGCTGTCAAACGTTTAGCTAACAGTTAATGTTCCTCGGAGAAACTGAGCCCGTGAGTACTCAAGCAAGCGCGCAATATCTGCTCCGCCGCATCGCGGCCCGGGCGGGCCTGGGCGTGTGGCGGCATCGCGGTGGCGTGCTGCTTTCCGCCGTGGTTTCCGTCGCCCTCGGCGGCTATGTGGCCCTGACCTGGACGGGGTCGATCCCGACGTCCTTCGCCGCCGGCTTCTCGGCGCCCGCCAACAGCGACTGCGCCGATACCGCCATCGCCGCGATCGCCGACACGTCGGCGGCCGCGACTCAGAAGGCCTACCAATGCATGGCGCCGGCCTTCCAGCAGCGGGTGAACGAGCAAACGTTCGCCCAGCAGATGCAGTCGCAGAATCTGACCAACGTCAAAAAGATGACCCGGGTCGGTGACTACACCACGCCTGGCGGCGGCACGATGGTCTATTACGCCATCGACGCCAGCGGCAAGAGCGTCGGCTACATCGTCTACGTCGGCGCCGACGGCAAGGTCTCGCGGATCGAATAACGAAAAAACGCCTCTCCCTCTGGGAGTGGATTAAACCGCGCGCAGCGCGGGTGAGGGGTGCGTACGAGATTTCAACGTGCGCGAAGATACGCACCCCTCACCCCAGCCCTCTCCCAGAGGGAG
>VBGG01000115.1:2206-14638 GCA_005883405.1 Chloroflexota bacterium
TTGCCGATGCCTTCCTTGACGTTGCCCTTGGTCTCGTCGATCCGATCGCCCATGGCTTTCGTGACCTCCAGGTCCTCATTTGGGCGCCGTTGCTCGCCCCAGGCCTCCTGAGTGGCAAGAATCGGGCCGTTGGCGCCGTCGGCTCGGTGCGCGCGCTCGACGTCCTCGACACGCAGCACTCCCAGCAGGTGACCGTCGGCGTCCGTCACCAGCACGTGCCGCGAGCCCGTCGCGGCCATGTGATGGGCCATGTCATGCACGGCGATGTAGGGTCGGTACGTGATGGGGGCCAGCTCCATGACGTCCTCGACACGCGCCTGAGGATCGGCGTGTATCGCCTCGCCGCGTAGCTCGCCGAGGACGACGCCCTGCGCATTCACCACGACCACGATGCCCATGTCGCCATCGATGTCGCCGACGCGCTGACCGAGCTGGCTCGTGGCCACGCCTGCCACCAGCGCGCCGATGCGAGGCTCGCTCGCAAGCTGACCCTCGGTGGGCAAGCCGTTCGCCAGCCAGTCAATCTTGCCGGCCGTGTAGCGGTAGACGCTACTGAAGCCCAGGCTTTCGAGCCGCCACGCGGCTCGGGCGCTCATGTCTCACTCGACGTCCTGGCAATAGACCACGACAGGTCGAGCCCTGTCGCCGCCCAGCACGCGGTCCGCGGCTGCCCGCGTGAGCTCGTGCAGCGGCAGGTTCAGCGCACCCGCCAGGTGCTCGCGCTCGTACTCGTCTTCTGGCAAGACCTCCACGATCCACGCCCCGTCGGCTTGCAGCCGCTTGACGCGGTCGTGCTGGACGTCTTCAGGCATGCCCGCGAGCGCCGCAGAGGGTGTGCCAACGGTAGCTTGAACAAGGTGAGCCGCGGACGGACAATAGCCGCATGGTGAGCTTCGGCGGCGGCGGCGGGGGCGGCGCCGCGTTGGCCAGTCCGGCGGGCATCCTGATCCTGCTCGTGGTGATCGCGATCGTCGGACTGGTCTTCTGGTTGTTCAACCGCTGAGCCCGCGGCGCATGCCCGCAAGCTCAAGCCGGCGATCAGCCAGAAGGCCACACTCGTGGGCCAGAAGCGCTCGAAATCGTCCAGCAGGGCGTGCAACAGCCAGGCACTGAGACTCGCGAGTAGCGCGGCCCGCCACGGCCACTCCGCCGAAGTCGTTGCCAAACGCACGCCGTCGCTGGCGTGGCGCACCAGACGAGCGAGCAGCCACGCCAGGCTGAGCAAGCCCAGGATGCCAGTATCGGCCAAAGCTTCGACGTACTGATCGTGGGCGTGGATGCCGAGGTTGTTTTCGGCCACGCCCGAATAGCTGACGAACTGCCAGCGGAAGTTGTCGGGTCCCACGCCGAGCAGAGGGCGATCGCGCAGCATGTCGAGCGCCGCGGTCCAGAACTCGATCCGCGAGGGCTGCCCGGGGCTCGCTTCGTCCACCCCAGCCGTCAGGCGACGGTTCAGGCCCGGGTCAGCCTGCGAGGCCCACACGAGCGCCAGCGGCACGATCAACGCGGCGGTCGCCAGCGGGCGCACGTACCCGCGTTCCTGGCATCTCGAGCTCACACCAGCCATCACCGTCAGCGCCGCCAGCGCTGCGGCCACTCCAGCGCGGCTAAACGTCAACACGATGCCCAGCAACACGCCGGGGACGGCCATGCTCAGCGGCGTGCGCCACGGTTGGTGTGCAGTCCACGCCCAGGCGACCAGTAGCGGCAAGCTCAGCTCGAGCAGCATCGCCGCCTCGTTCGGGTGCGACAGGGTAGATGTGATTCGCGGTACGTCGCCGATCGGGATGGGCCCGTCGTGCAAGACGGCGATCCAGCCCCCGACCAGCGGCGCGCCACTGGCTTCGCCCAGGCCGACCAGTGCGATCGCCACCCCGCCGAGCGCGACCGCTCGGGCCACGCGACGCCAGCGGGCCTCGGTGCGACACAGCTCGAAGACTGCCCAGGCAAGCAGCGCGCCGCTCGCGGGTCGCTCCAGCGACGCGAGCGCCTCCGAGCGGTAGGACGGCGCCAGCACGGCTGACAGCACCAGGACGCTGAGCCACGCGGCGACTGGCAGGGCGAGGCTCGCCGCGAAAGCCGGCCGACGCCGCTGGGCGATGGCGGCGAGCAGTGCCAGGCCCAGGACGACCGGCAGCAGGCCGCGTACGGCACTTAATACCACCACGTCGAGCAGGGTGACCTGGGCGATATCACCCAAGCCCAGGCTCAGCGCGAGCAGCACCAGGCCGGCGTACGCCAGGCGGTCCACGATCATCGCCCGACCAGGCCCGCGTAGAGCTCGCGAAAGCGGTTGGCGCAGTCCCTCAGACCGAATTCTGTCCGCGCGCGCGCAAGAGCAGTGTGAGCGTGTGGTTCGGGATCACCGAGCGTCGCGGCGACGCTGGCCGCAAGCGCGTCGGCATCGCCAGGCGAAGCGACCGCCGATGTCAATTCCGGCATGATCCCGACGCACGTCCCGACGACAGGGATGCCGCAGGCCGCGGCTTCGATCGCCACCATGCCCTGCGCTTCGTGCCGGGAAGAAAGGACGAACGCGCTCGCGGACCGATACACCGAGGGCAGCGCCGCATGATCGACGCTGCCACGGAAACAGACGGCCCCGACGACGCCCAGGCTCCGGGCCAGACGCTCGAGATCATGTCGCTGCGGGCCATCGCCGACGATCTCAAGTGTCGCGCTCGTACCCGCCCCGCGGAGCCGCGCAAAGGCCCGCAGGAGCGTGGCCTGGTCCTTGACTCTTGTCAGCGTGCCGACGTGCACCAGCCGTTGTGCACCCTCGTCGAACGGGTGGCCGGGCTGGAAGAGATCGAGATCGACGCCGAGAGGCGCTCGGTGCACGCGCCTGCCGTCGAGGTGTCGTGCAGCCGTACGCATCAACGTCCGCGAGCCAGCCGATACGCCGGTCGCCAGACGCAGACAAGCGCGGACCTTCAGACGCTCCCAGGCGATCCGTTGGTCGCCGTAGCCAATGTCCCCCAGCGCCACGAGCTCGCCGCCCGCCAGGCTGACCAGCGTCGGGATGCGCAGCAGTCGGCCGGCCAGTGCGGCCAGCAGTCCGCTTTCGGTGGCCCAGAACGCGTGCAGGACGTCGAAGCGTCGGCGGCGATGCTCCTGGCGCAGCGCCTCCAGCGTTGCGCGCCAGACCTGGAGGGTGCGCGTCCCGCGTCGATCGGCGCCGCCGAGGGCGATCACCTCCGCGCCATCGACGGTGTAGCGCGCGACGCGATATGGATAGCGAACGGCCACAATCCGCAGGTCGTCCATGCTCGCAAGCGCCCGCGCCAGATGCCGCAGCGCTGGGATGCACCAGTCCGCCTGGTTCGCGCTGAAGCCGGGTGCGACCATGCCGACTCTCATTGAGACTCGAGGCGATACAGCGTGTAGCTCCCATCGGCGCCGACGCGGAGTAAGCCGGCGCTGTCGCGCAACAGGTGGAAGTTGGTGGACGGCGGCTGGTCGAGCCACTGGTCTTCGACGCTGCGCTCGTCGAGAAGCACGTACGTCGGGGCGGGGGTGGCCAGGATCGAGCGCACATCCGCCGCCGACAGATCGAACAGATCGAACGTCGGCAGCTTGGTGTAGTGGCGAATCGTGAGCGTTGGACCGAAGCTGAACAGGCGCGCATTCGGCGCACTCTGCGCCTCGACCCAGCGGACCAACCCCAGGTCCTCGTCCTTGCGGTCGACGAAGCCTTCGACCAGGCGGACGGCGCTGGCCGCACTGGCCACGAGGCCCAGCGCCGCGCACAGCGCCACGGCCTGTCCGAGCCGCTGATTCACGTGGCGCCAGGTCCACGTCAGGCCGAGCGCCGCGAGTATGGCCAACGGCGGCAGGTAGGCCAGCGTGAAGCGGAAGTTCTGCCAGGGAGCGCCGGCATGGAAGGCATACACGATGGCCGCCCACCCGACGATCAGCAGTGACGCACCGAGGGTTCCGGAGAGCCTCCGCGTATCGCGCAGTAGCGTCCAGGCGCCGACGAGCACCCACGGCGCCAGGAGCGGCCCGAGGAACGCGGGGTTCGCCGGCGCGAGCGCATAGTACGCCCCGTTGGGCTGCGAGTAGGACAGGTGCCCATCAGCGGTGAAGAAGTCACGGCGCAGCGCGTTCAGCGGCGACCACGAGTACACCTGGAAATTGCCGGCGAAGCTGGCAGGCTCGGCAGGATGGCTGAGCAGGCCGACCAGCGGCTGCGCCAGGACAGGCGTGAGCAGCGCGGCAGCAACGCCGAGCGCCGCCAACCCGTGCAGCACGGCGCGGCCTGGCTTCGCGTGCGCGTCCATCGCCCCCAACGCGTAGAGCGCGAAAGGCATCGCAACCAGTCCGTAGATCCAGCGCGCGAGCATCGCGTACGCCACGGCAGCGCTGCCGACCAGCAGCCAGTGCAGACGACGTTTGCGCGTGTAGCGCGTGAGCGCCCAGGCGCTCAGCGTCGCAAGCGCCAGACCGGTGGTATCCGCCATGACCACCACGCTCGACTGCCACAGCTGGCCACACACCGCGACCAGCGCCCCGGCCAGCAGCGCCAGAACTGTGTCATCGGGCCATAGCTCGCGCGCGAGCAGCGCGGTGAAGACGGGTACCAGGGCGCCCATGAGCAGGCTCACCAGCTGGCCCGCCAGAGCGAGCGGACCGGTCGCCATCGAGACCAGGGCGACCAGCAGCGGGTACCCCGGCGGCCAGAAGAACGCCTCGAGCGGCCTCAGCTGGAGGATCGATGCTCTCACCGAGGCCGTGCCGTAGTCTAAGTAGGCGTACGCATCCTGTCCGTATAGCCCGTCGAAGCCTCGGCTGGCCGCGATACCCGCCGCGGGTAGCGCCAGGAGCGCCGCCAGCGCGACCGCGTATGGCGCCCTCCAGCTGATCGGCCGCAGCATCGCCAACGGATAGTACCCTCGCTCAATCGCGCGCTCATTTCCGCTTGGCCGCCCGCTGGCGCTGCCGACGTGGCCCTCGGCGCTGTATTCGGCCGCGCTGTTGCTGGCCCTGGTTTTGCCCTTCGAGGCGATCCCGCCGGTCGTCGCCTCGCTGACCGACGAGAAGCTCGTGTTGCTGCTGGTGGCGGTGGCGTGGGCGGCATCGGGCGCGAGAGCGCGACCCGAGTGGCACGAGTGGCGTGCGCTGCTGCCGTCACTCGTTCTCGTCCTGCTCGCGCTCGTTTCAGCACTGCAGGCGCCGGACTATGGCGACGACGCGCTGCGCTTCGTGTGGCGGCTCATCGCCGCGGCGTTCGTGCTGCTGGTCACGCTGCGCGTCGCCCGCGAACCCGGCCAGCTGGTCGGCCTGCTGTGGGCGATCGTCATTGGTGCAGGCGCCAGCGCGCTGCTCGGCCTCGGCGAGGCGCTGAACTGGTCGGCGCTGGAGCCTGTGCTCAGACTGTTCAAGGTGGCGCCGACCCGCGTGGGTGGCGAGCTGCGCGCAGGCGCGTCCTTCCAGTACGCCACGATCGCCGCGATGTACTTCGAGATGGTGGCGCCGCTGGCGATCGTCCTCGCGGCGACGGCGAGGCGCCGAGTTTTGAAGGTTTTCGGCTTGAGCATCGCGGTAGCGTGTACCGCCAACGTGGTGCTGTCGCTGACGCGCGCGGCGATGCTCAGCCTGGCATTGACCTACGTCATGCTGGCCGTGCTGGCATTCGGTCGCCGCGACCACTGGCGGAGCCTGCGGGCGCCTATGCTCGTGAGCGCTGCGGTCCTGATTGGCGGGGTGGCGCTGCTCCTGCTGCGGAATCCTGTCTTCGACCTGCGCCTGGTCTCTGAAAGCGACGCCGAATGGTACGGCGCGGCATACTCGGCGCCGGCTACGCTCAGCGTGCAGTCGAATCAAATGGCGAGCGTAGCGGTTGACGTTCGTAACGAGGGCCGCATCACCTGGGTGAGCTCTGGAAAACACCCGTTCGCGTTGGGCTATCGATGGCTGAGCGCCGACGGCACTCAGGTGCTCGACCTGCCGCCGGCCGAGGTGCCACTACCCGGCGATGTTTCCCCGGGCGACGCCGTGTCGCTTCGGGCGCTCATTCAGGTGCCCAATCTGCCGGCGGGTACGTACCGCATCGATTGGGGCATGCTCCAGCGCGATGTGCTGCAGTTCTACGAGCGTGGCTGGGCGGACGCTTGGACACTGGTCTCGGTGAACGCGAGCACAGACTCGGGAGTGGCTGTCGTACCGTCCGTCAAAGAGCGCGATGACGGCGAGGCGCCGTGGGTTGTCGGGCGGCTCTCCCTATGGGGCGCCGCGATACGCATGATCGCGGCCCATCCGCTGCTCGGCGTCGGTCCCGACAATTTCCGCCACTTCTACGGCGCGGAGCTTGGCCTCGAGTCGTGGGACGAACGGGTCCAGGCGAACAACCTGTATCTCGAAGTCCTGGCGGACGTCGGTGTGCTCGGCCTGGCGGCTTTTCTCTGGGTCATCGTCGCGCCACTCGTCCGCGCGCTCCGCGCGTTGAGGGCACAAGTCGACGACCGGCAGCGCCTGCTCATCCTTGGCGTGATGGTGTCCGCCTCCGCGTTCCTCCTCCACGGGCTGCTCGACTCGTTCCTTGCCTTCACGCCGACCGCGCTGCTCTTCTGGGCCCTGCTGGGCATCCTCCTGGCTCAGAAACCGCACGTTTCGGGGCGCTGGTAGGCGAGCAGGCGCTGGAGCGGGCGCAGCTCGTAGGGATAGCGGTAGAAGCCGAGGTGGTAGCGCCACGCGCTCGCGGCGCGCAGCACGAACCGCCGCACCCCGTGGAGGCTCGGATTGGTGATCGTCGGGTAATACGCGCTGAGCACCCGCTCGAAATCCCGCAGGTGACGGCGAAGCGGATCGTCAAGCCACGGAATCTGGGCGCTGCGGCGCTGGGCGAAGTCCTGCCAGTCACCGCTGACCCACTCGTCGAGCGTCTCGGGAAACGCGAATCCCTCGGCTTTGGCCTGGTCGTACAGCTCGCCCGCCAGCGGAACCGGCGTATAGACGTACATGATGATCTCGGTGTGCGGATTCACCCGTTTGACCTTGCGGATGAACTCCAGTGTGCCGCGCACGTCGCCCTCGGGATCAGGCGGATTGCCGAGCACGAACGAAAACTCGGGCACGATGCCGTACTCGCGCGCCTTCTCGGCCATCGCCAGCGTCTTGTCGGTCGAGGCCGAGCCCCCCTTGTTCATGCGCTTCAACGTCTCGTCGGAGCCCGACTCGGCGCCCATGAACACCATTCGCAACCCGCTGTCACGCATCAGCCGCCAGGAGCGGTCTGAATAGCGCAGCAGCGTGTCGATACGCGAGTCACCCCACCAGCCGATACCCAGGTCGAGGATCCGCTCGGCGAAGTCCACCGTCCGCGCTTCGTGGACGAAGAAGTTGTTGTCGTAGAACTCGACCGCGTCGGCGCCGTAATCGGTCACCAGTCGGCGGGCCACATTAGCGGTGCGTTCGGCCGACTGCGCCAGCCACCGCCCACCAACCATGTTGACCACCGCGCAGAAGTTGCAGAAGAACGGGCAGCCGTAGCTCGAGTGATGGGCTAGCGTTCGCCGCCCCATGAACGACTTCCTCGCGTAGCGACGGACGTCGATGCGCTGGTACGGAAACTCCGGCATGAGGTCCGGATGCGGAATAGGCGCCGTTGGATTGCTGAACGGCAGCCCATCAGCCTGGCGGTAGGCCAGACCGGCCAGATCGGTCGGATTTTCGCCGCTCGCCAGGCGGTCGACCAGCGACTGGAACACGACTTCGCCATGGCCGCGGACGACGTAATCGACGAAGCCGGACTTGAGGCACACGTCCCAGTGCTGGGTCGGAAAGTAGCCGCCCCAGATGATCGTCAGCCCCGGATGGCGCCTCTTCAGCTCGCGGCACAGCGGCACCGCGTCGGCCAGCTGCGGGCCCGGCATGACCGTAATGCCCAGCATCCTGGCGCCATCGCGCACGTGGCGGTCGATGGTTTCGAGCGCGTTCGTATCGAGATTTCCGTCGACAATCGCGTATTCGTGGCGACCTTCCATCAGCGCGCCCAGCGCCAGCAGCGCCAGCGGCATGACCGGCTTGCGGCGGGCGGAGCTCGGCGGGTTGTAGAGAATCAACACGAGCGCACTCGATACACGCGCATCACCTCGTTGGTAAAGTCGCGCGTCGAAACGACCTCTCGCTGGAAACCATTTCTGTCCAGGGCAGTGAGGAACGTGTCGCCGTCGCCATCCGAGGAGAGCACCACCAGGGCGTGCCCACCCGGCGCCAGGTGGTCATTCAGCTGAGCCGCGAAGCGCTCGGCAAGGTCCACAGACCGCCAGGCGTGGTCGAGGCCGTCACGCGGAATGCCACGATAGTACGGCGGGTTGAAGACCACCACATCGAAGCGCTCACCCGCGGCCGGCGCGAACAGGTCGCCTTCGCGCACATCCAGGTCGACGTGGTTGAGCAGCGCATTGATGCGCGTGCAGCGCACGGCCGACGGATTGATGTCCACAGCCATCACCCGGCAGCCGCGTCTCGCCGCTGCCACTCCGACTGCGCCGGAGCCGCTGCCCAGGTCGAGCACCCGCGCGCCTGGCGTCAGGAGCTCTGGACGCGAAAGCTGCTGGACCAGGAGCTCACCCGACCGCAGCAGCTTCGGATTGAACACATCCGGCAGCACCACCAGCGGGATTCCAGCGACGTGCTCGACGACGATCGAGCGGTATTTGCGGCGATCGACCAGGTGAAGTTTGACGCGCAGGAGTGCACGCCACGCGCGTCGATAGACTTGACTCCCTCTCCCTCTGGGAGAGGGCTGGGGTGAGGGGTGCGTATTTTCGCGAACGTTGAAATCTCTAACGCACCCCTCACCCGCGCTGCGCGCGGCCTCTCCCAGAGGGAGAGGCGGACTGACACTCACGCCTCCACCTCGCGCTCCGTTAACAGCATCCCAAGGCGGCCGATCCTGGCGTTCACGAACGATCTGGCCAATCGCGGATAGCTGCGTGACGCGCTGTGCCGCTGGCGGTGGAGGGCGACTTCGTTGACCATCCAGCGCGTGGCGAAGTGGTAGTAGCGTGGAGAATGCCGGCCGGCCACCGTGTAGTCGCGATCGGACCCTTGCTCCCAGGCGCGGCGCGCGATCACCCGGTCGGCGACCGACGCGTAGTACGGCGTGCCTTTGATGGGGTACGCGACCGTGGTCAGGAACGTATTCGGTCCCGCCAGCTTGAGGTGCTCGACGGTCGCCTCCAGATCCTCCCGCTGCTCACCGTCGTAGCCGAGCATGATGAACATGCCCACTTCGATACCGTGCTTCTGGAGCAGGTGGACCATGCAGCGGACGCGCTCGGCGTTGGTGCGTCGCTTCATCGCATCCAGGATCTTCTGCGAGCCGCTCTCGGCGCCGATCCACAGCCGGTAGCAGCCCATGCGTGCCAACGTCTCGATGACCTCCTCGTTCAGCCGGTCCTCGCGCGAGATCGTCTCGAACGGCAGGTGGAACCCGCGCCGCAGCAGCTCGGCCGAGTAGTCGAACAACCACTTGTGATTGATCGTGAACACGTCGTCCGCGTACCACAGCAGGTCCGGGGTGTAGGTCGCGACGATCTGCTCCACTTCGTCGACCACGTTCTTGGGCGAGCGCCGGCGATGCGAATAGCCGAACACCGAATGGCTGCACCACGTGCACGTGTACGGACAGCCCCGGGCGGTGATCAACGACACGGAGCCCCTGCCGTGGTGCTCGCGCCAGACGTCGATGTACGCGTGTTGGTTGATGGCGGCGCGGTCCGGAAACGGCTGGGCGTCCAGATCGGCGATCATCGGACGCGGCTCGGTGCGCACGATCTCACCCTGGTCGTTGCGGAAGGCGATGCCCTGGATTCCCGCAAGATCGTGGGCGCCGCGCTCGATCAGGTGCGGGACGAGCTGCTCGAGCGTGAGCTCACCTTCACCGAAGACCACCACATCGGCGCCGCGCGAGAGGTACTCGTCCAGGTAGTTGACCGGGTCGGGTCCGCCGACCACCACCAGGCTGCCAGCTTGCTTCGCGACGTCCATCACCTGGAGGACTTTGGTGCGCGTCATGAGGTTGCTGTACACGCCCACTACCGGCGGGCGGACCTCGCGCAAGTGAGCCTCCAGCTCGTCGAAGCGGGCGAACGTCGTATCGAAGAGCGCGGTGTCGATGCCGCGTGCTTTGAGGTGAGAGCTGACGTACAGAAGCCCCAGAGGCGGATAGGGCTTCATCACCGCCAGCTCGTGTGGATCCTCGTACAGAAAGTAGCCGTGTGTAAGGAGGACGTCCATCTACTCGGTAGCAGCCTCGACTGGCACCAGATTCACCAGACCCTGGTGTGGTGCGCGCGCCCGCCGCTCCAGCTCCAGTCTCAACAGCGGCAGGACCAGCTTCGAGTACGCGATCGTCTTCACCAGGCGCACGTGCCGCCGCTCCAGCCGTCGCGAGCGCAGGGCTGACCGCAGGTCGTCCCAGGCCCGCTGGGCGCGGAACTCGCGATGCAGCACGCGGTGCAGCCACCGATAGAAGGCCGTGCTGAACGGGCCGTTGTACAGCATCGCCAGATCGTCGGAATCCTGCCAGTTGCGCTTGCTGCCCAGCTCGTGCTGAACGGCGGCGAAGAAGCGCGTGCCGGGCAGCGGGTACGACACCGACATGCCGATGTCGTCCGGCCGACAGTCGCGCACCATCTGGAGTGTGCGCTCAATGTCCTGGCGGGTTTCGCCGGGGTAACCAAACTGCAGAAAGAAGCCCACCTGGATGTCGGCCGCGTGCAGCCGGCGGGCAGCCTGGTAGATGTCCTCGACGTGTGTGCCTTTTTCCATCGCGTCGAGGATCCTTTGCGAGCCTGACTCCGCGCCGATCCACACCCGCTGGGCTCCCGCGCGATGCAGCGCTTCGATGGTGTTGCCCTTCAGAATCAGGTCGGCTCGCTGCAGGCTCTTGAACGGCAGATGTGCGTCGTGCTGGTCGACCAGATCGGCAAACTGCTCGACCCAGCCGGGGATCAGACCAAAGATATCGTCCACGAACCACACGTGGTCAGGGGCGTACGTTCGCTTCAGCCAGGCAAGCTCGCTGACCACGTTCTCAGGCGAGCGGACGTGATAGCGCTGGCCCCAGATGGGTTTCGCGCACCAGTTGCAGTGGTACGGGCAGCCGCGCGACGTCGCCAGGTTCATCGAGTAGTAGCCATGGCGCTCGAGCCAGATCGCGCGATAGCGCTCGATGTCCACCAGGTCCCAGGCCGGGAACGGCAGCGCGTCGAGCTCCTTCAGGTCCGCTCGGCGCGGATTGACGACCACCTGACCGCCGCGCTCGAACGCCAGTCCGAGGATCGACTCCGGCTCGACCGGTTGGCGGAGCAGGTGATCGATCAGCTCGCCCAGGGTCTGCTCACCTTCGCCGATCAGCACATAGTCCGCGCCTGCCTCGAGGTACGCCTGCGCGTGGTCGGTCGCGTCCGAACCGGCGGCGATCACCGTGCAGCCGTGTTGACGCGCCATGCCGATCATCGCGAACGCTGCCTGGCGCATGCGTAGCAGGCACATCTTTGACAGATAGTTGAAGTTGTCCTCGTACAGAACGGCGATGCGCGGCTCACTCCGAGCCAGCGCCTGATCCCATTCCGCCTCTGATTCGGCCAGCATCGCGTCGAACAGGTCGACGGCGTACCCGCGACTGCGCAGGTAGCTGGCGGCGTACAGCGTGCCGAGGGGTGGATACGGCTGCATGGCCGCCCACAACTTGGGGTCGAACCGCAGGAAATAGGACTGGCCGAAGAGGATCTTCTGCGAGTCGATCTGGCCGAGGGTCATGGCAGGCGGTGCTCCAGCGCGTGGAGTCGCTCCTCGTAGCGCGCGAGTGTGACGTGACCGTGATCGCCGAAGTGGCCTTTGCACCAATCGGGGCCGAACGCCGCCTCGGCATGGCCGTTGCTGCGCTGGTCCAGCTTGCGGATCTTGCGGTGCATCTCCCAGCGCTCGAGCGGAGCGCACAGCCGGCTGCGCAGCGCGTATTCCACGATACGCCGTTGTCGCGGCTCGACAAGCGTGATGCGACGCGGCGGGCCGCCAGCGTTGGGCAGGTAAGAGTCTGTCCAGCGGTTCAACGCGCGCAGGCGCTGATAGGTGGCCAGACCGGTCAGTGGCACCATCTGGGCGACCTCGTGTGCGGTAAAGAGGTTGCGCTCATTCAGCACGAGCGCCTGTTCGGAAAGGAAGTAATTCGGGCACAGCTCGGTGCCCTTGAGCGCGGCTATGCGTACGAGGCCGACGATCAGTGCGCGGCATAGCCACAGCCGCCCGGGTTCGGTGACCACCAGGTAGTCGATGTCGCCGTCGGCGATGTTGTCCATCGCAAGCGCGCCAGTGACAGCGACCATGCGCACAAACGGCAGGCTGCCCATGGTGCGTCCGTAGCGGGTCGCTCGTTTCCAATAGCCGGCGGCGAGTGCCCCCCTGGCGCGACGCGTTTCG
>VBGG01000581.1 GCA_005883405.1 Chloroflexota bacterium
CAGAACTGGGTCAACGCGATGCAGATCTGGTTGCCCCAGCTACCCGACATCATGATCGAGCAGGGTTACCACCGCCTGCCGACGAATGAGACGTACTGGACCGGCTGGCCGAACGCGCAGAACCCATATGTCAACACCGCGTTCTTCCACCTGACGCCAGGGCTGATCGTTCACAACCTCCAGCCGACAGGGGCCTAGCTGCTTCCCAGTGTTCTTGCGTGACTGTCATCCTGAGCTTGGGAAAGATCCTTGAGCGGTCCTTCGATGTGCTCAGGATGACAGTCTGCATGACGCGCTTCGCGCGGGCTGAGCTTGCGAAAGATCCTCGAGCGGTCCTTCGATGTGCTCAGGATGACAGTCTGCATGACGCGCTTCGCGCGGGCTGAGCTTGCCAAGGATCCTTGCGTTGCGACACAAACGCTTGATGGGAAAGCATTTAGCCGCGGCGATCCGACCATCGCATGAACACTGACTACCTCGTCAAGCGTCTCGGGCTGTTCTTGCTGATCCTGTGGTTGGCGAGCACGGTCAACTTCTTCCTCCCGCGTCTGGGCGGGCAAGACCCGATCCGCGCGCAGCTCGGCGCGCAGGCAGCCATGGGCGGCGCGAGCCAGGTCGGGATGAAGGACATGATCGCCGAATACGACCGACGTTTCGGTCTGGATAAACCCCTGCTCGAGCAGTACCTGACGTACCTCGGCGACACCGCCCGCCTGGAATTCAACTTCTCGATGGCGGCCTACCCGACCAAGGTCGTCGATATCATCTGGCGGTCCCTACCCTGGACGATGACGCTGCTGAGCGTGACGACACTCCTGGCGTGGACGATCGGCACGATGCTCGGAGCGCTGCTCACCCAGCCGAACACGCCGAGGATCCTCCATTACGTTCTGCCGCCGATCCTGACGCTCAGTGCGATCCCATTCTTCCTGCTCGGCCTGCTGCTCATCTATTTGCTCGGCTTCCAGCTGCGCTGGTTCCCACTGGCCGGCGGCTATGACCAGGGCCTCCTGCCGGCGCTGGACCCCAGGGTCATTGCCAACATGGTCTACCACTCGATCCTGCCGGCGCTGTCGATCATCCTGGCCTCGATCGGTTTCTGGACGCTGGGCATGCGCGGCGTCATGATCAGCACACACGGCGAGGATTACCTGTTGTTCGCCGAAGCCAAGGGCCTGCGCGGCCGAACGATCTTTCTGCGCTACGCCATCCGCAACGCCCTGTTGCCGCAGTTGACAGCGCTGGCGCTGGCACTCGGAAATATCGTGTCCGGCGCGGTGCTGGTCGAAGTGATCTTCCAATACCCTGGTGTCGGCTCGCTGCTCTATCAGGCGATTCGCAGCTCGGACTTCTTCATGATCCAGGGAGTGGTGTTCATCGTCATCGTCGCCATCGGTTTCGCCACGCTCGTCCTCGACCTCATCTATCCGGCGCTCGACCCGCGCATCAGCTACACGAGAAGGTAACCGGTGGCCACCACCATCACGCAGGAGCAGGCGCTCTCCGAACTGCCGGCCACCGGCGGGCGCCTTTCTGCGCTCGCCACTGGCGCGTTCAGGTACATGCGCCGCAATCCCGAGCTGCTGGTGGGGCTGTGTCTGTTGCTGGCGCTGCTGGCGTTCGTGGTCATCGGTCACGCCCTCGTGGACCTCGACAAAGCCCGGCCGCTTTCGACGCGGGCGCTGCAGCCACCTTCGTCCAGCCTGCCCTTCGGCAGTGATAAACAGGGTCGCAATTTGCTGGCGGTGATGATCGTCGGCACGCCGCAAACGATTGAGATCGGCATCACGGCTGGTGTGATCGGCGTCACCATCGGCACCGTGCTCGCGCTGGTGTCGGCCTTCTACCGTGGCGCCGCGGATGTGCTCATTCGCGGCATCGTGGACATCGGTCTGACCATCCCGGGCCTGATGGTGCTGGTCACTCTGGCGATGAATGTCAGAGGCGGCCTGTCCATTCCGCAGATGATCGCGGTCGTCGCCGTGCTGGCGTGGCTGTTCCCCGCCCGGGTGATCCGCGCCCAGGCACTCAGCGCGCGCGAACGCGCCTATGTCGAGGTCGCGCGGCTGTCGGGCATGCCCCGGCCCGTGATCATCGTCAGAGAGGTGCTGCCCAACCTGATGCCGTACATCGTCGCCTCACTGGTCGGCTCGGTTTCGGCGGCCGTGCTGGCGTCGGTTGGTCTCGAAGTGCTCGGCCTGGGCTCGTTCGATTCGGTCACCATCGGCATGACGCTGTACTGGGTCATCTACTACGCGGCGATCATCAACTCCTGGTGGTGGTGGTGGATTCCGCCCATCGTCATCATCATCGTCCTGTTCACCGGCCTCTTCCTGATGGCGGTTGGCCTGGACGAGTTCGCGAACCCACGCCTGCGCCGGCGGGCCTGATCACGCGAACGCGCCATTGACAACCCTCTTGACAGCGCCGCGCCGGCGTGCATTAGCTGAGTAAACAGGTCCGAGAGCCCCGCCCTTTCGGTCCGCCACTGACACGGAGGGATGGGTGATGCGTGCGCGCCGCGCGAGTGGGGTCGTGGCACTCGGAGTACTCCTGGCCACTCTTGGTCTTGGCCTGCCACCAGGCGTTCGAAGCGCTGACGAGCTGACGCGTGCTTCAGGCGACAGCCCCTTCGCTGGCTGCAACGTTCAGCCGATGGCACTTCCGCGGGATCTCAACTACCTCAACGCCGAAGTTGAGCCGAGGGTGGCGGTCAATCCACAGAACTCGGCGAACATCGTGGGTGTGTGGCAACAGGATCGGTGGCGCCGCGGTGGAGCACGCGGCCTGATCACCGGTGTCTCACGTGATGGCGGCCTGACCTGGACGCGTACCTTCGCACACTTCAGTCAGTGCGCCGGCGGC
>VBGG01000116.1 GCA_005883405.1 Chloroflexota bacterium
GTTCGTGCTGCTTCGCCACCCTCACCCCGACCCTCTCCCAGAGGGAGAGGGGGACTCCACGAACGCGGAACGCGGAACGCGGAACGCGGAACGATTACTCCCCGTCCGGCTAACCGACCAGCGCGGAGCGCGTCGAGCACCGCCGAGACGTCTTCGAGCGCGTACTGCCCCGCGATGGGCACCTTGAGCGCGCCGCCCGCGGCGAGGCGGACGACTTCGGCCAACTCAGCGCGGGTGTTGCCGAGTGAGCCGAGCAGCTGCGTCTCACGCAGTACCAGCTCCAGCGGGTTCACTCGCAACCGCGCGCTGCCGTATCCGACCAGGATCAGCCGCCCGCGCCGTCGCAGCATCGCCAGCGCGGCCGGCATGCTCTCGTCGCTGGCGACCAGCTCGAAGACGGCGTGTACGCCCTGGCCGCGGGTAGCTCGGCACCCCTCCAGAACAGGATCACCACCGGCGTCGATGACCTCGGCGCCGAGCGCCCGTGCCAGCGCGCGCTTTTCAGGTGAGCGAGCGATGGCCAGAACCCGCGCTCCTCCCAGCATCGCGAGCTCGATCAACGGCAGACCGACGCCGCCCACGCCATACACGGCGATGGTCTCGCCCGCCTGCAGGCGGGCGACGCCGTGCAGCGCGTGATACGCCGTCGCCGCCGCACAGCCGAGTGGCGCCGCCTGGACCGGGTCCAGGCCCTCTGGCAGACGCATCAGACTGTCGATCGGCACGCGGACGAACTCGGCGAATCCGCCGTCTGTGGACAGGCCCGGTTGTGGGCCGGCGTTCGGACAGACCTGCTCGTGTCCGAGCAAGCACCACTCACACTCCCCACAAGGACGGCTGTAGTACACCAGTGCGCGCTGGCCGACGAGCTCCGCAGGACCTTCGACGACCTCACCGACGATCTCGTGTCCCGGCGTGAGCGGCCACACGCCCGGGTTCAGGGTCCCGTCAAGCAGCTGCAGCTCGGTGTGGCACACACCCGCGGCCAGCACGCGCAGCAGCGCCTCGCCCTCACCAGGCCGGGGCACCGGCAGCCGGTCAACGCGTGGCACGAGCCCGGGGCCATCGAAGCGCACAGCCCGCATCGGCGGCTGCTGAGCGGCTGGCCGCGTCGCGCTGGAAAGGTCAAGCTGCACCTTGCTCAAATCCCTGTCTCGAACGGTCGCCCGGCGACAGGGACGAGATGCAACGCACGCGGCAGACGCCGGCTGGCCGGCTCACGATGTCGTCCGCGTGTGTCCCGCTTCCCTACGCTCGTTTTAACGAGATCAGGTTCGAAGAGTTGGTGGGCTTGATCCCGCCTCTCAGCTACTCGCTCCCCCGCGGGGACGACCTGTTCAATTTGAGCCCAAGGGTACCAGAACGCGCCCAGTGAACGTGAAACAGCCACACGACGAATGCCACCGCGCCCAGGCCAAGTAAGGCGGCGAAGTCTGCGCCGCCCGTGCGCGTGAGCTCCACGCCGAGATCTCCGGCGACCCAGACGCCGGCCGTCAGCCATAACAACCCGGCCCTCGCCGCCGGTCGGGAAGCGGTGTACCGCCAGAGAAGCCAGAAGCTGATCAGCCAGATCGTCAGCTCGTACACCAGGGCGTAGGGAGCAGCGATTATCGATGCGATGGGCAGCATCGCCAGCTGCAAGAGGTACGCCTCATCGGTCGCGGGGCCGCGGCGCCAGACATAGAGGAAGGCGACGACGACGGCGAGCTCCAGGACGGCAGTCACCACGTGAGCCGTAGCGTTGACGCCCAGAAACCAGTGGCTCGCATGCAGCAATGTCGGCCCCAGCAGGAACGTCGGTTCGGCACTGAGCGTTTCGACCATCTTCTGTCTGGAAGCGGCTGCATATGCGGTGCTGCCATCGGCCCCGAGGCGCACGAGCGCCGCGACGTTTAGCACGGCAACCAGGCCGGCCGCGCCCAAGAAGCCGGTCCAGCGCCGGCCGAGCACCAGTGTGGCCAGGAACAAAGGCGCAAATTGCGGTTTGAGCGCGAGGCCCACGGTGGCGACTGTGAGGCCGGGCGACGCGTGCCGCCGCTCGAGCATCCCGCGCGTAAACGCCGCCGCGCACAAGAGCATCAGCGCCGAAGTCTGGCCCTGGGCCAGCCCGAGCAGGCCGGGCAGAAACAGCATGCTCATGCCAAGCCACACCAACGCGTGCCAGCGAGTCCAACGTGGGGCGAGCCACCAGGCGGCAACCAGCATGCACGCCAGGCCGATGATCAGCCAGACCAGATACGCCAGCGGATACGCAAGCCACCCCAGCCATCCGACGAGCAACGCCGCGTAGGGCGGCAGATAGAACGGCACGAGCAGGTCGTCCACACCTGTGAGCGAGCGCTGCACCGCCTGCTGAGCGTCGAAGCGATACGTCTCACCCGGTTCGGTGACCAGCAGGTTTGCGCCCGCGTACAGATTCAGAAAATCCGTGCCCAGGGCAGGCCCGTGCAGCTGATCGACGACGATCGTGGCGACCTTCCACGCGCCGTACGCGGCGGGCAACACCGATACCGCGCCAACTCCCAGACACACGGCGGCGGGCAGTCTGGGCGAGCACAACGCTCGAAGCAGCAGCGCGCGCACGTTTACCTGGCGCGTCCGCGCAGCGCCT
>VBGG01000582.1 GCA_005883405.1 Chloroflexota bacterium
TGCAGGTGGAAGACGTGGAAGACCTCGCTACCCGCGTGGATCAGGCGGAACTTCATCGGATCGCGCTGGTAGCTGTGCGGGGTGACCGTCGACGGATCTGCGAATGTATATGACGCGTACGCCAGAGACTCCTGCTCGGGCGCGACGTTGAGACGGTCCATGAACGGCTCGGAGCGATAGTTCATCGCCCGCGCGCCCGGTCGGTACGAGTCGGTGTGCGGATCCACGCGCGGCAGCGCGTTGCCATTCTTATCGAAGACCTCTTCGGCCTCGTTGCCGATCTCGTAACCTGCGAGCAAGCCGACCCCGTATCCAGACACCAAAAAGGGCCGCTACCTCCATTGGGAGATAGCGGCCCTCAAGGGGAGAGGAGAGAAAGCGAAGACGCTAGGGTGTGAACGCCACCGAGAACACGTGGCCGTGGAAGCCGCGTACCCCAGCCATCGGATCGTCGGCGATCAGCAAGTTGCCCGTGCCGTCCACCATCATGCCCAGTGGGAAGTGGACGCCGACGATGCCGTTGTCGGGGACGCCGCTGTCCATGCCACGCTTGCACGACTGTGTGCAGTCCTCGACGTAGGTCGGGGAAAACCCGCTTGGCAGCTGCGCCTGGGTGGCGTACATCACCGTCTTGCCCGTGCTCGGCTGGTAGCGGTAGACGACGCCGTTCGCCGGGCCCGACGCGACCGCCACGTACACCATCCCGGTCTTCTGATCTGTGGCGACCGACGAGGCGAAGATGACGGTGGGAATATTGATCAGCGTCGACTGACACGGCACGAAGTTGGTGTTGGCCTGCGCGCAGGCCGGGGCGTTGGCGATCACGCTTGCGCCCTTATTTTCGGGCAGGTACAGGTCGTTGCCGATGAATCCGATCGTCCCGTTGATGCCGCGGTTGTCGTTGGTGGTGCCGATGATGTCGACCGCCATCGCCATCGGGTCACCGCGCGGACTGGAGATGCGGTAGATGAAGCCGTTCTTCAAGCCGCCGGCGTACAGGTTGCCGTCCGGCCCCATCGCCACACCGTCGAGCTTGTCGTTGTCCAGACCCGCACCGGGCGCCATGAGCACCGGGTTGGCGATCGTCTCGTCCGCCGGGTTGAAGGTAAGACGCCACAAGCCCGGGCTCTTGACCGCCTGGTCCGGCACGTACACAAAGTGCGTGCCGTCCGCGTTCGGCGTGGCGTCGTAGACCGGCTGGCCGGGCGAGCCGATCGTGCCCATGCTGTCGCACGCCGTCGGATTGGTGGCGAACAGCTCAGCGTGATCCGGCGCGGTGTCCAGCCGACACAGGCCCTGGGTGTGATCGGAGACCCACAGGTGCCCACCCAGCCGGCCAGGCATCCACGCCAGTCCATGCGGGCTGGTCTGGCCCCACGACACCAGCTTGGCCGGTTTGGCCAACGACGGTGGCGGCGTGATCTGGGCCGGAACGCCGGGCGCGCCCAGCGCGTCGACACACCCGGTGGCCACACTTGCGCTGCAGGTCACCGTGGACGTGTACGCGCCTGGGAGCTTCCACACGTGGCCCATGAAGCGGGGCGGAGCTACCGCGCCGAGCGTCGGATCGTCGCCAACATACAGGTTGCCCGCCGGATCGATGGCGATGCCGGTGATACCCGTGTAGGTGGTTTGGGTTTGTTGAGTCGGGAACGTGGCCTGGTACGCCGGCACCTTCGACGAGATGATGTCCTGCTGGTCGGTGAAGACGTTGTAGCGCAGGATCGTGCCAGTGTTGGTCCGCGGCGAGTCGCCAACGAAGATGAACTGGTTGCCGTCGCTGGTCAGCCCGCCTGGCAGGTTGGTGGTGATCGACGTGGGCAGCGCCGCGCAGCCGCCGGCTCCGAACGGATTGCACGCCTGCGCGTCGGTCATGACGCTGACGCCATTGCCGCCAAACTCGCCAATGTACAAGTCGCAGGTGCTGGTCTGGGTGCCGCACACGAAGGCCAGGCCGCCGCGCACGCCGCGGCCGTCGGTCGTGCGTCCGACGATCTCGGTGAACTGCTGCGACGGATCGAGGTTCGGATTGGTGATGCGGATGATCGAGCCGCCGCGGACGTGGGCCAGATACAGCTTGCCGTCAACTGGGTTGAGCGCGATGGAGTTCGTGCGCCCGGCCGAGCCGCCGTCGCCGAGGATGATGCCGCTGCCGCGGACGATCGTCTCGGTCTTCGGGTCGAAGGTAACGCGCACCGCGCCTGGGCTCTTGGTCGAGTCGTCGGCGATGTACACGTAGTGCGTGCCGTCGGGGTTGACGTGCGGGTCGTACACCGCCTGGCTCGGGGCCAGGGCGGTGGTGTCACACGTGGACGCATTCGGCGAGATCGTTCCGAACGTCGTATTAACCGGCCCGTCGAGGCGGCAGAAGGTCAGCCCGGTGTCGCCAACCCACAGGTGTCCGCCCAGATTGCCTGGCAGCCAGATCGGGTTGGGCAGCGTGAGCTGCGAGATGCCCGCCGGTGGCGGCGTAGGTGCGAACAGCGTCCCGTCCTCGGCGTGCACGGAGGCAGCGCTAAGGACTGAGCCGAGCAGGGCGAGCGTGGAGGCGGCGGCGCGCGCCGCCCGCCACGCGGAGCGAGTGCGGGATTGAGGTGCAAAGTTCATAGGTGTGTCCTGTCTCATCCGTTGGCGCCTACGGAACCTGGGCCGCGTTGACGGTCCACACATGGCCCACCCCGAAGCGCTGGCCAGCAAGTGGGTCGTCGCCGATGTAGAGCGTGCCGGTGGGCTGGTCGTAGTACATGCCCAGCACGAACCAAAGCGCCGTCGGTTGGCCCGGATGCGTCCATGGATCCTGTGGCCGCGTGCAGGTCAGCGTGCAATCCTCTTCCGCCTTTGCTCCGGTCGGGTCCATACCCTGGGTTTCGAACACAACTGCCGAGGCGCTGCTGACCGAGTAGCGGTAGATCTCGGCCTGCGCGGGAGCCCCACCGCGCACGCCGGCCGCGCCGGCGGGGACGATGTTGGTGGCAACGTAGACCTTGTCAACGCCGTCGGTGGCAACCGAGTTGGCGAAGGTCAGGCCGGGGATGCTTACCTGCTCAGGGAAGCAACTGAAGGCGAAGCAGCCGGGCGCATTCCGGATCACCGTCAGGCCGCGGTTCTCGGGCAGGTACAGGTCGTTGCCCAGGAAGGCCATCGTGCCGTTGATGCCGCGGCCGTCGGTGGTCTGGGCGATCACGTCGATCGTTTGATTGCGGGTGTTCGGATCCAGGATGTTGTTGACCCGCCGGATCCCGCCGTCTCGAAGATTGCCGACGTACAGCGCGGCGTTGGGCGTACCGTTCATGTCCGGGCCGAGCGCCAGGGCATTGGCCGCGAGACCGGCCAGGCTCGGATCGAGCAGGATCGCGCCGTCCACGCTGTCGGTGTCGGGGTGGTACGTCAGTCGCCAGACGCCCGGGCTCTTGACCGAGTTGTCAGAGACATACACGAAGTTGTTGACCGCATCGAACACCGGCTGGCCAGGTGAGCCGACCACTCCGTTGGGATCGCACTTGGTGGCGTCCACGGCCTGGACTGTGTTCGGCGCCGGGTCGAGCTGGCATAGGCCCATCACGTGGTCGGCGACCCACAACTTGCCATTGATGAACACCATGCCGTGCGGGCTGGTCTGACCCCAGGACAGCAGCGTGGCGGCTGGCGCGATGCCCGGCGCCGGCGGCGGTCCCAGCAGGGCGCTGGTGCGGCCCTTACCGTCGATCTGCAGCGGGTCGGTGCCAGCCTGCACGGGCTGGGTGAACAGCGGCGCTGGCTGATACTGGAACTTGGCCAGCTTCGGATCGCTCGGGTTGGCCAGGAACGGCACTTCGGGACCCTGGGCGGTTGTGCGCCCAGCGGCGCCGACAGCCGGCAGACAGCTCCTGGTGTCGGTGGCCTGGCCCGGATTCGCCGGGTCGGGCGTCAGCGACGACCCTGTCATCGGGGAGCCGCTCGGGATGCACAGCGAAGGATGGTCGAAGGGCGCCTTCTCCCAGCGCACGCGCTCGTCGGTCAATCCGATCAAGAACGCAACCAGGTCGTCCTTCTCCTCGCCCGACAGAGCGATCGGCTCGATGTCCGGATCCAGGTCGTGGGCATTCTGGCCAGCGAAGTCGCCACCGCGGCTGTAGAAGTCGACGACCTGGCGCAGGGTGGCCTGACCGCCGTTGTGGAAGTACGGCCCGGTCAATTCGATGTCGCGCAGCCCCGGCACCTTGAAGTTACCGTTGACGGCCGCTCGGTCGGTTGTCTTCAATTGCGCAGGCGCCAGGTTCTCATTAGGGCGGCCGATGATGTTCAGTACCGCCGGGTCGCACGTGCCGCCCGCCTTGAGCATCTGCTGGCAGTACGCGGTCTCCGAAAGGGGATTGCCGAACGGGTCAGTACCGCCGATGCCCTTGTCCTCAGTCGTGGGGCGGACGCCGATGTTGTAGAAGCCGTCGTCGTACACCGCCACCTCGGAGTCGCTCATCTTCATCCGCTCGAGGCGCGCACTGAGCACCTTGCTGTTGGATGCGTTGGTGGTCTCGGGACCGCCGTGGCAGCCGATGCACTTGCCCTGGTTCTCGAAGACCGTCATGCCGTTGAGCTGATCCGCGGTGAGCGCGTTCTTCTTCCCGTCGAAGAACTGGTCAACGGGCGAATCGTTGGCGATCAGCGTGTCTTCGTACATCTGAACGGCCAGGCCCCAGAAGAGCGAGAAGTTCGCTTCGATCTGGGTGTACTTATTGGTGGGGATCATCACGTTGCTCTGCTGCAGCGTCTGGGCGGTCACCGGCGTGACCTGGCCAGGCTTGATGAGCGCGATGAGGTCCGAAGAGAGCTGGCTAAGGCTGACTGGCGAGCTGTTGCCGATGGTGATCAGCGAAGCGGACTGCCAGTACGCGGGCTTGAAGGCCTTCTGAATCATCGAGATGTACGTTGCCTTTAGGCCTTTGGTCCCAGCCAGCAGACGCTGGTTGGATATGGGGCCCAGCACGCTGTCGTTCGAATCCACGAGCTGCTGACCGAGCGGCATCGCCGTCAGCATCTTGCGCCCCATGTTGGGGAAGATGCGTCCGCCGCACGACATCTCGAACGCGCTACCTGGCGGGCCGACAGCTTGCGAAGCCAGGCTCGAAAACGGAACCGAGATGTGCTTGGGCTGCGGCGTGGTGGAGCCGAGCGCGTTCACGAAGATGACCGCGTTAGGGTCGCGGTCGCCGAACGGGTTCACGCCGTTGAAGTTGTTGTTGGCGCGTCCGTCCCAGAAGTTGCGGAAGTTGAACGCGGCGTTGATCACAGTCGGCGCATTGCGACCGGTCACGCGGCGCACATTGGTGCCGTTGATATTGAAGACCGGGTCCTGTACCGCGGTGCAGAAGTCGACGCCCTTGGTCAGCGCGCCTGGGGCGCCTGGCAGGTTGAAGTTGCGATCGAACACACCCTGAGCACCGGTGACGTCGTTCGTGTCGCTCAGCACCATCGAATCGGTGTCGTCGGTGTCGATCAGACGATGGAACGGGTAGTCGGCCATCGATACCTGGTAGTTCGGACCCTTGCCGAACCAGTTGACCGATCCGCCCATGACGCCCGGGCTGATGGTGTTCTTGGTCCGCACGTCAGCGCCGGCTTGAAAGTGGCAGGTGGCGCAGGCCGTCTGGCCATCGCTCCCCATCTGTTGGTCCCAGAAGAAGGCCTTGCCCAGCGCAATGGCCGAAGCGTTGTCGGCGACGAAGTCCGACAGATTCGCTGGTGTCTGGACGGCGATCGTCTTGAGCGAGCCCAGCTTGCGCGGCACGTCGGGCGGATTGTTGTCGGCGGGCACGGTCTGGGCCAGGGTCGTGCTGGTCACCACCAGCAGGGCCAGTGTGGCGAAACCGGTGGCGGCCAGAACCAGCCCGGCAAATGTCACGAATGGGGCCCCGCGGCCACGGGTCCTGCCGACTCCGCTCCGCCTGGGCGCTGCAGCTCGCATTGCGACTCTCCTCCTTCAGGAAAAAGGCGCTCCGACGATAGGCGTGGATCTGGGGCCCGGCTGTACGCAGATTCCCGTACTTTGCCGCCGGAGGACCACGTATCTTTGGCCTCAGGTGTATTTCGAGCTGGTGGGCTCGCCACTCTACTGAATTGCAACCTGATGGCAATTTCTCGAGTTTGCCCATCAACCTGGGCCGCGTATACCGCCAGGTGATCCATCGGCCCAGCCCTCCGGCAGCTGGCACGGCAGGATTAGGGCTTCCCCGTACGGATCTCAACGTTCCACACATTAAGTTGCTTCAGCTGTTTTCAGCCCAACGTGGGGGTTTTCACTCGTGAGACAACGTCGATTTTTGAAACCGCGGCTCGCGGGCGCGCTGAGCGCACTACTGCTGATTGGCGGATCGCTGGCGCAGTGGTCGCCCGTGGGCGCTCAGACGGTGCCCTCGCCGTCGCTCCAGGCGGCCGTTACGGGCCCGACCGCATCTGACTCAGGATTCACCGTCGTGCAGCCTGGCATGCGCAGCTATTACCAGCAGCACGGCGGCGTACGTACTCTTGGCAAGCCGCTCTCGCAGGACTTCCAACTGGTTGGACGGCGAGTGCAGATCTTCGAGCAGCAGGTGCTCGAGCAGCGCGAGGACGGCTCCGTGCAGGCCCTGGACCTGCTCAGCGATGCGTTGCCGCTGACACACGCCGCCGGCGAAACGTTCCCAACAGCCGATCCGGACATGCTGTCCGGCACGCCGCCGCTCGAGGCTGCCAGCTACCACGCACAAGCGTTGGCGGCTATCGACGATGGGCTGCTCGATTGGGCCGCCCCGGACGATTTCAACGGAATCCCGGTCAGTTTCGGCTCCACATTCCGGAACACCGTCGGCTGCAACGACCTGCCCACCGGCCAGCCGTGCGACGATCGCCGCCTGCTGTCAGGTGCCCTCGATGTTTGGGGTTTGCCCGTCAGCGCCCCGACCGTTGATCCTGGTAATTCCGACCTGGTGTATCTGCGCTTCCAGCGCGGCATCATGCAGTACTCGCAGTCGACCGGTCAGACGCAAGCGGTACCCCTTGGCTCATGGTTCAAACGGGTCCTCATCGGTACCGATCTGCCGGACGATCTGCTGTCGGACGTTCTCGGCTCGCGCTACTTTGCCCAGTACGCGCCGACGTTGCCGCTTGGCGTCGCCCGTGCGTCCGATCTGCCGGCGACCTCGCTCGCCGTGGCCTTCAACGCGTCCACCACGACCAGCTTCCTCAGCAACGGCCTGGCGACCGACGCCACTGCCACTCCGGTCGCCCCGGCCCTCGCGCCGGCCTTCCCGAGCTTCGGTGCGACGAGCACGCCCTCGGCGCTGTCTGGGAGCCTGCCTGGGACGCAGCCCGGCACATCGCCAACCGATCCCTTCGCACTGACGCCGAGCGCGTTGCCGACGCCCAGTGGCACCCCGTCGGCCACGCTGGCCTTCTCGACGACGCCTGGGCTTGGGGCCAGCCTCACGACAACTCCTGCTGCCAGCACTGGCGTGAGCAGCACGACAGCTCTACCCAACGCGCCGCAGGGTCCCGATCCGTGCACCGGCGACGAGCAGATCCTGTTCTCGCCAAAGAAGCCATATGTGGGTACAGACGTGCTGGTGGCCGTCACATCCGCCACGCACCACGACGTACGCGCGGTGCGGCTCACCGGCCCGGTCAAGTCGGGCCAGGTAACCGAGCGCGCCGGATTGGAAGGCTGGGTCTGGGAGTGGACCATCTC
>VBGG01000583.1 GCA_005883405.1 Chloroflexota bacterium
ATTCCCTCGGTGGCCCTCTTCGTCGGCCGTGCGCGGGCGCGACACGCCGACTTCGTCCTCGAGGAGCAGCACGCGCCGCTGTTAGCCCAACTCGTCACGCAGTTGGATGGGCTGCCGCTAGCGCTGGAGCTCGCTGCCGCCCGGCTGGACGTGCTACCGCTACCAATCCTGGTCCGCCGACTAACTAACCGGCTGGAGCTGCTGGCCTCGCAGGCACCTGACTTGCCCGAGCGGCAGCGCAGCCTGGAGGCCGCGGTTGGCTGGAGCTACGACCTCTTGTCTGAGCCAGAGCGGCGGCTCTTCCGCTGCCTGGGAGTCTTCGCGGGCCGGGTCGACGTCGACGCGGTCGCTGCTGTGGTCCGCGCGGTGGGTGCGCTAGGTTCAACCACGAGTGACCTGAAGTCGCAAGCAGTGACGGAGGACAGCCGAA
>VBGG01000584.1 GCA_005883405.1 Chloroflexota bacterium
GGAGCTGGCAGAGCGCGCAGCACCGGCGCTGCGCGGCCCAGATCAGCGCACCTGGCACTTTCGGCTGGAGCGCGAGAACGACAACCTCCGGGCGGCGCTTCGCTGGTCGCTCGATCAAGTCCGACCGGACGGTACAGAGGCGGTAGCGGAGCCGGAGGCAGGGCTACGACTCTCCGGCGCTTTGGGCTACTTCTGGTACGTGCGGGGCTACCATTCCGAAGGCCGTCGTTGGCTTGAGGAGGCACTGGGCCGCGCGTCGCGGGACCGTAACGGAGCGGGGCTGGACTCGGCAGCGCGGACGCGCGCGCTGATCGCGGCGGGTCCACTCCTCATGGTCCAAGCCGAGTACGTCCGGTCGCGGTTCGTGCTAACCGAGGCACTGGCGCTGGCCGAGCAGCGGCAGGATCCGGCCGCAATCGCAGAGGCCACAACGTATCTCGGACATGCCACGGTCGTGGCCGGGGATGGCTCGCAAGGCACCCGGCTGCTACAGGAGGCAGTGCGCCGCTGGGAGGCGCTTGGCGACCCCCACGGTCTTGGCGAGACGCTCTTCTATCTCGGCTATGCCGCGGATGTCGTCGTGGACGCGCCGGTTGCCGCGGCGCACTATACGGCCGCTTTGGGTCATTTGGGCGACGCGGGCAATGCACAGCACGCGGGGTTCGTCCACAGCTACCTCAGCGTCCTGGAGTGGCGACGCGGGAACCTGTCGAGCGCCATTGCGCATAACCAGGCGGTACTGCAGACCAGTGTGACCTTGCGGGATCGGTGGCTCCTCAGCTTCGCCGCCCAGGCGACGGTGGTGCTCGTCGGGTCGCGCGCGCAGACCGTCGCGTGGGCGCGCCTGCTGGGGGCGGCGGACGCCCTGGCCCAGGCCATAGGCGGCGCGACGTTCGGTTGGGAGCATTTGCCCGGAGCAGAGCATGTCGTAAGACTGCGCGAGCAGCTGGAGCGGGACGGAGAGTGGAGTGCGGCGTATCGTGAGGGACTGACGCTGCCCTTCGCCAAAGTGGCTGCCTTGGCCCTGACGCTGCTCAACGAAATCGCCGTGGCTCCGCTTAGCCCCGAGGTCGTCAGGCAGCCTGGCACGATCTGAATTGGCGCTTAGTCGACTACGGCGGGGGCATCTCCCCATGCGTCGGCGCTCAGGAAACGGAGTACAGCGAACGCCCACAGCACCGACAGGAGCATTGCCAGGAGCCATGGAGCTGGCCGCGCCCAGCCAACGACCAGTGCTGCGACTGCGCCAATCCCCAGCACGATGCTGAGCGGTCGGTACACCGAAGAGAGACGCTCCGCGTCCAGGATCGACTGTCCGATGACAATCAGCGCTAGCAAACCGAGCGCGACGGCACCGGCAAGTAACCACGCCGTCGCCTCGGGTGCGCTTGCGTCGTGCGCATGGCCAATTAGGCTGACAATCGCGGCGCCGGCCGCCACGATTGAAAGCGTGATCGGAAAATGGCTCAGCACCCAGTTCCTGAGTGCCGGTCCGTTTCTCGGCAACCGCCGACCAACAAGGTCAAAGTAGATCCACCAGAAGCCGAAG
>VBGG01000588.1 GCA_005883405.1 Chloroflexota bacterium
GGATCGTCCTGGTCGCGCAGATACAGGCTGGCGGCATCGCTGCCCAGCACCTGTTGAGCCTGGACCACGAGATAGCTCAGGATCTCGTCCAGTCCGCGACTCGAGTTGACCATCGCGAACAGGTCGCGCAACCCTTCGGCGCCCAGGCGGCGCATCACATCCGCGGAAGTCGCGGCCACGGGCGCCAATATACCGCGAAATTGCCTCTCCCTCTGGGAGAGGCCGCGCGAAGCGCGGGTGAGGGGTGCAAACGAGCGGAAGCGTTCGTGCTAGTACGCACCCCTCACCCCAACCCTCTCCCAGAGGGAGAGGGGGTACAACTACTGCGAATGCGCCTCGATCCTTTGATCGAAGACACGCTGGCAGCACTGGTGGCGACCAGCCTGCTCGGCGCGGCCATCGCGCTGGCTTACTGGCTGCTTACGGGCCTTTCGCCCTGGCCATTCGTGATTCTGGGCGAAACGAGCGGCCTCGGCTTCGGGGTGGCGATGCTGGCGCTCTGCTCGCCGCGGCGACGACGACCTTGAGTCAGCCTGTTCCAGCCCGCAGCCGTTCCAGCAAACGGGTGTAGGCTGCCCGATCGAGCGGCAGGCTAACTGGCTGGCCAGTGGCACTCGAGTAGATCAGCGCATTCGCGACCTCGAGCGATAACCGCCCCTGCGCTCCGTCCGCGACGAGCGGCGCTCCGTGCTCCACGGCATCCAGAAAGTTCGCGTAGATGGCGGTGTGGTCGCCGCCGCCCGGCTCGAGCGCCACGTCTCGCGACTCGAGCCGGGGCTTGCCAAACGGGTTCTGGCTCTCGGCGAGAAACTGCCGCAAGTCCTGATCGGACTCGACGAGCCGCAAGCCGCCGCGACCGAACTCCAGCACTCCGCGTGTACCGGCGAATTCCAGCCGCTCGGCTTCGCCAAGCTGAGCCGTGCTCACCAGCAGCGTGCCCAGCGCGCCATTGGGCCACTCGAGCATGGCGACCGACGTGTCTTCGGTCTCGATCTCGTGGTACAGGGTGCGGTTCCAGGCCACCACGCGGCTCGGCTGGCCGGCCAGATGGCAGACAAGGTCCAGGTTGTGGGGCGACTGATTCATCAGGATTCCGCCGCCCTCACCTCGCCAGGTTCCGCGCCACCCGCCCATGCGGTAGTAGTACGCGGGCCGCGTCCATATCGCCGTCAGTTGAACGCGTTGCAGCTCGCCCAGGTGACCTTCGGCGATCAGTCTCCGGGCGGTGCGGACCTCCGACCGCGTACGGTGCTGGAGATTGACCGCCAGCAGGCGCTGATTGCGCTGGGCCGCTTCGATCATCCGGTCCGCTTCGACCACTTCGACCGCGATCGGCTTCTCCGCCAGCACATGCGCGCCGGCGTCGAGGCAGTCAACGGTGATCGCGGCGTGGAATGGATGTGGCGCGAGGACGGCCACCGCGTCGGGTCGCGTGCGTTCGAGCAGCTCGCGGTGATCGACAAAGTACGGGCAACCGAGCTCCTCGGCGCGGTCTCGTGCGGCATCCGGGTTGACGTCCGAGACACCAATCACCTCCACGGCGTTGGCGGCCAGAGCCGGCTGGTGCATCCCGAAGACACCGGCGCCGACGCCGATCACCCCGAATCGCACAGCCATTACGCGGCAGAGCCCCTCAGTGCTTCGACTGGAACAGGTACAGCTGCGTTCCGTCCGGATCGGCGAAGTTGGCCAGGCGAAGGTCGCCGCTGTCACGCCAGCCCTGGGGGAAGGCCACGCCGCGACTCTTCAGCGTTTCGATGGCGGACTCCATGTCGGATACCTGCAGGCCAAGCGACATGCCCCCACCGCCGCCGGTCGGCGCATGCCCGCCCGCGGGATGCAAGCCGATCGCCACGTCCGGCGCTTCGACCTCAGCCCACTCGTTGCCCGCGCGGAACTTCAGCGGTAGCCCGAGCGTCTCGGTGTAGAAGCGGACCGACCGGTCCATGTCGGAAACCATGATGGTGAGGTTGCCACCCGTGAACACGTCCAGATTGTACGTCGCCCTCACTACGTCGCTCTCAGTCGGCCAGCCGGCGTTCGACTTCGGCCAGGATGACGCCCACGGGCGCCAGGCGCAGGCCCTCGCCGGTGTCGGCCGGCTCCAGCACGGACACGCCCCATTCGCGTAGCGTCGCCATCGAGGCCGCGGTACGCGGATGCCGAAACAGGGGCGGGTTGACGGACACCGCGACGAGCACCGGCGTGCCGCGGCCGATCGCCTCGGCTGTCAACGACAGCGCCAGGTTGTCCGCCACACCCAGTGCCAGCTTGTTCAGTGAGTTGAAGCTGCACGGCGCGACAAGCACCAGACCATCCGGTGGCCGCGGCAGGATCGCCGTGTCGAAGTACGACTCCACCAGGTGGTTGCCCGGCATCGCCGAAAGGTCGCGGGGTGAAATGACCTGCGCCGCATTCGGGGTAGGGATCGTGATGACCCGCGGCACCAATGTCAGCAGCCCCTCCAGCAGCTCGACCGCCCGCGGCGCGGTCGTAGTGCCCGTGACGATCAGATACGCCAGCTCCAGGCTCATGCTCGGCGCTCGCCACGCCGAGGCTATCAGGGAAAGATCCCGGTCGGAACCGTCTGGGGAGATAACTCTGCCAGCCCCTTGCGCGATCGAGGCCAAATCCGAAAGCGTTCACGACCTCCGATCACGCATCGCATCACGCGCCTGCCGCGCCGCTTCGCTCCGCCACATCTCCCATCGGGTCCCCTCTGGGGATACTCGCTTCGGCCTTCGACCGCGAGCGAGCGCCGCGAAGCGGACGGGCCGGCGTTCATTGCCTCGCGGCAGCCCCCGACAGGGACCCCTCTGGGGAACCAGCTCAGTCAGTCGGCGGCCGCGGACTGTCGGATCGAAGGCGCTAGCAGTGGCAACCGCACCACGAAGCGAGTCCCGCCATCTTCGGGAAATTCGGCCGTGATGTGCCCACCGTGCAGCTCGACAATCTGCCGGCTGACGAACAGCCCCAGCCCCATACCCCTGTTACCGGGCTCCTCATGCGCCTGATAGAAGCGCTCGAAGATGTGGTGGCGCTTCTCGGGCGCGACGCCCATGCCGTGATCTCGAATTGACAGCTCGATCAGCGTGGCCGTTGGCTGGCGCAGCACGACCTCGACAGCTCCGCCGTTCGGGCTGTACTTGATCGCGTTGTCGAGCAGGTTTGTCAATACTTGCTCCAGCCGCAGCGGATCGACTCTGCCCTCCAGCGAATTCGGCGTGGCGACGCTGATGCGGTGTTCATCGGTCAGCGACCGCGTCGCGGACACCGTGTGCTGAACCAGCTGTGCCAGGTCGGTTCGCGTGGCTTCCAGTTGCAGCTTGCCCGAATCGATGCGCGACACATCCAGCAGTTGTCCGACGAGCCTGGCCAGCTTGTCGGCCTGGCTGCCGACGCTACGCAGCGCCTGGACCGCGCGTTCCGTGTCGAACTCGCCGGTGCGCTCCAGCCGCCGCAGCATCAGCTGCGCCTGGGCGCCGACCACGGTGATCGGCGTCCGCAGCTCGTGTGAGGCGATCGAAAGAAACTCGTCTCGTAGGCGCAGGGCGGCCTCGGCTTCATCCCGCGCGGCACGTTCGTCCGCGAGCGCACGCTGCAACTGCTCCTCGACCTTGCGCCGCTCAGCGACCTCGATCTCCAGCGACGCCGCCTTCTGCTGGAGCGCGGCGACCTCGCGCAGCCGATCGTCGTGTTCCGGCAGAGCGGAGTAGGTCTCGGTTGGAATCACGGACGAGTGCACGCTGCAAGCGTCGGTCAGCAATGGCGTGAGCGAGTTGCCGCGGAATTCCCGCATGGGGTACGCGCACAGGAGTGAAAACGGATACTTCGGCTGGACTTGATTCCACAGCGACTCGAGCCTGAGAGCCGCGTTGGCGTTACCCTGGGCGACGAGCAGCGCGACCATTTCGCCGAAGATGCGCACCTCGCGGCCTCGGCCCATGTCGGCAGTGAGCTGTCGCACCACGTCCTCGAAGCGCGCCGGGTCAGGCGAGCCGGCGACCATGAACCGCGACAGGGTCCTGGATGCGTCTTTGATGACGTATCTGCCCTGGTGACGCGCGGTCTGCACGTCCACCCCAGCGGTGAGCAATCGCTCCTCGACACCAGCGCGGTGGCGAGGCGTCGCGACGAGCGCGACGCGGTCACCCGACTTCAGCGCTGGCGCGATGAACTCGACGACGCTGTCGATCAGAAACGGCTCGGCGTCATAAAACATGACGAGGTGGTCCTTCGACCGCGGCTGGAGCGCCAGAGCGGACACGCTGTCGCCCAGCAGCACGGCCGTCTGAGCCCGATGGCCTCGGAACGGGCGAACAATACGGTCCACGTCCTCGCGTCGAATGCGGACGGTGCGGTGGCCCAGGCGAGAGACGGGGAGGCGGCCGGCGCTAATCCAGCGCCAGATGCTGACCCGACTGACGCCGAGAAGAGCGGCCACTTCAGAGACGCTGTAGTAGCCACGCTGCTCCGCGGGGTCGTCGCTGGCAGTGGGGTGGCCAGCCGCTGCGGGCGAGGAGGGATTGGCCATGTGTTTCAGACGGTATCACACAGAGTGCGCCCTGGCTAGCCACGGTCCGGGCCGAAAGCTCACTCCCGAACGGGGTCGCCGGTTGCCCCGCCTCGACTCGTTCGCGGCCACCGCCGAGCCGTCCAGGTGGGTCCCCTCTGGGGAAATGCGCAGCAGCATGGCACGCCGCTTGCCGCCCCCTCGACATGCTTGGAAAGCTTTCGTTGCCAGTGGCAACCGCGGCCGCGGCAGCGCTCCTGCTCGTCGGACCGGCGCCGCCGGGCATGGCGCAGACGAGCGACGCGCCGAGTCCCGAGAATGTCGTGGCCTCGTTCGAAGCGGCGCTGGACGCCCACGACGGCGCGCGCGCCGCTCAAATGATCTCCGATTCGAGCACCCTCCTGGGCATGGACACGGCGAGCGGCCGCAAGCAGGTCCAGGCGTGGATCCAGGACCAGGTTGACCACGCGGTGGTCATCGAGGTCGGCCCGCTGCACGTCAATGGCAGCCGCGTCACGTGGACTGCACGAGTCTCGCGTTCTGACTGGATCCGGGACGGCATCGGCTTCCGTTACGTCGACGAGGAAGCAGCGGTCATGGGTGGTCTGATCACCGTCATCGGCGTCCACGTGCGCGCGCCAAACCAGTCGCCGACCAACGCCAGCACCTTCATTCGGGCGCGTACGCTCGCCACCGCGTCCGAGGCGGCGGCCGCGACGCGACCCAGCAACTGGTTGGGGCTGGTTGCGCTGGTCGTCTCGGGCGTCTTCGCCGGGCTGTATGTTGCGTCGGGATGGGCGCCGCGCGCGGCGGGCGCAGCGTCGCTGCAGAAGGGCCGACTGGTTCCCGCCCTGGCCCGCAGCGTCGAACTGCGCAGGTCGCGCGAAACCTAGCGTTCTCGCGTTCTCGCGTTCGCGCGTTCACTCGCCATGAACGCGCCAACGCCCCAACGCTTAACGCGAGAACGCCCCAACGCCCAACGAGCCAACCCGAGAACGCGCGAACGCGAGAACGCGCGAACGCGAGAACGCGCGAACGCGAGAACGCGAGAACGCGAGAACGCGAGAACGACCAGAACGCGCGAACGCGCGAACGAATCGGTTACATTGGCCCTATGACAATCTCCGAGCGAGCCGACGAGCTCGAAGAACAGTTGATGAAGACGCTCGATCGGATCCCGTCGAAGTCTGCGCTGTACACGATGGGTGAGATCGATCCGCGTATCGGCATGGTCCGCCCGCCGCTGCAGCCTGGTCAGCACATGCTCCAGGGCGCTGATCCGCGCTTGCCCGCTATGCCCGACAAGCCCGGTTTGCTCGATTTCTTCCACCTGCGCTTTCGACAGGGAGGTGTCCAGCACCTGCTGCAGAGCGCCAACCTGGCCAGAAAGAACGGCTTTCCAGAGAAGGTCATCGCGGCCTGTCTGCTGCACGACATCGGCATCGTCGGCTTCATCCAGGCCGACCACGGCTATTGGGGCGCACAGCTCATCGAGCCGTACGTGGACGAGGAGATCAGCTGGGCGATTCGTTACCACCAGGCGCTGCGCTTCTTCCCGGACGAATCCGTCGGCTACGCGTATCCCGAGCAGTACATCCGCCTCTTCGGTGCCGACTACAAGCCCGAGCCGTACGTCGAGGCAGCCTACAAGGAAGCGCGGAACCACAAGTGGTACATGACCAGCCGCTTGATCTGCGTGAACGACCTGTACTCCTTCGACCCGAATGTCGAAGTGCATCTCGAAGACTTCGAGGACATCCTGGCTCGCAACTTCCGCCAACCCGAGGAAGGTCTCGGCTTCGACAACAGTCCCGTCGCCCACATGTGGCGCACGATGATGTGGCCCACGCGGTTCCTGTGACCGCCCGCCCCCTGGAGTGAAGCGCAGCACTGATCGGATTCTCTCCACCTTCGTCGGCAGTCTGATCCGACCGCCGGAGCTATGTGGACTCCAGACGGGCGACGGAGTCGAGGAGCAGGAATACGCGCGGGTCCTCCGCGCGTCCGTCGGCGATGCGGTGCGTAAACAGGCAGACGTGGGGCTGGACGTCGTCAGCGACGGCGAATATGGCAAGTCCAACTGGGCCAGCTACATCCTGGACCGCGTGACGGGCTTCGAGCTCAGACCAGCGCCCCCCGGCACCCCGATCTACAATCGATTTGGCCGAGAACGCGAGGAGTTCGCCGACTTCTATTCGGAGCACACCGTCGGCGAGTGGAGTCCCCGCGTGATCGTCTGTAGCGGTCCAATCGGCTACGACAAGACCCAGATCCTCCGCGACATCGCCAACTTCAAGGCTGCGCTGACCAACGTAAAGGTGGAGGAAGCATTCATGCCGGTCGTCGCACCGGCCAGCTTCTTACGCGAAGCCCACAACGAGTACTACCCCACCGAAGAGGCATACGTCTACGCCGTCGCCGACGCACTGCGTCAGGAATACCAGGCCATCGTCGACGCCGGTTTCATCCTCCAGGTGGACGACGCCGTGCTGGCAACCATGTGGGTGGTCATGGAGTCCGAAGGACTGGCAGCCTACCGCCGCTGGGCCGAGCTGCGCATCGATGCGCTGAATCACGCGCTCGAAGGCGTGCCGCCGGATCGCGTGAGATACCACTTGTGCTGGGGCAGCTGGCCCGGTCCGCATGTAACGGATATCCCGCTGGAGGACATCGTCGACCTGGTGCTGAGGGTGCGCGCCGATGCGTACGCGCTGGAAGCCGGCAACGCTCGCCACGCGCACGAGTGGAAGGTCTGGCAGAGCACTCGGCTGCCGGAAGGCAAGCTCCTCATCCCGGGCGTCATCAGCCACAGTACACCGCTGGTGGAGCATCCCGAGCTGGTGGCCGAGCGCATCGTGCGTTTCGCCGAGCTCGTCGGGCGGGAGAACGTCCTCGGCGGCTCCGATTGTGGTTTCGCGCAGAGTCAGGGGCTCAGCCGTGTGCCACCTTCGATCATGTGGGCCAAGCTGCGTTCCCTGGTCGAGGGCGCCAACATCGCCAGCCAGCAGCTCTTCAACTGACCGGCGTGCCGCGGCCTCGGTATCACACCGCTCTCTCGCTGGCGCTGGCAGGCCTGGTCGTCGCTCGTACGCACCGCTGGCGCGACGCG
>VBGG01000589.1 GCA_005883405.1 Chloroflexota bacterium
ATGTCCGGCAGCCAGAGCGGGAACACCCCCGCGTGCAGCTGCTGGCCGACCCACTGGGCCAGCGGATAGTAAAAGAGCCGCGTGTCCAGCTCGTAAAAGGCGGGTCCGCCGAACAGCCCGTCGCGGTGCAGCACGAGAGCGCACGCGGCGATCGCCAGCACTGCGACGAGGTCCGGGATGCGGTTCCGGGTTCCGCGTTCGGCGTTCCGCGTTGATTGGTCCGCGGCCAGTGAGAGCGTGGAGGTCACGCGGCGCGCGCGACGGCGAGGACGGATAGCCCGAACGGCAACGGCACACGGCGCGGAATCAGCGCCGACTCAACGGCCACCGCGCTTTCCAACGCCGCGTTCAGCAGCGGCGGCGGCTGCCAGAGATCAGGCTCGGCGTCGGGCGAGACGGAACCCGGAACGCGGAACCCGGAACGCGGAACTCGGAACGCCGAACGCTCGAGCAGCCGCTTGGCGACCGCCGGCGGAAACAGGACCGTGTTGGCCCAGCTCAGCTGGTCGACCTCGAAGCCGGCGGCCTCGAGTTTGCTGGCGACTTCGGTGCGCGAATACCGATGGCGAGTGTGGACCAGCCGATCGTGTTCACCGCGCAGCCAATCGTGCGCCGGAACCCGCAACAGCAACATGCCGCCAGGCTTCAGGACGCGACGTATCTCTCGTAGCGCCGCTGCATCGTTGGCGACCCCCAGGTGGTAGACCACCTCGAAGCTCGTCGCCACGTCGAACGCGGCGTCCCGGAACGGCAGTTGCTCGATCGACGCCTGCGCCAGTTGCTCGAGGCCGCGTCCGCGTGCTGGCTCCAGCGCTTCCCAGGCGAGGTCGATGCCTACGACATCGCCGAATCGTCGCAGCTCGACGGTGGTGCCGCCGGTGCCGCAGCCCGCGTCCAGGATTCGAAGCTGGCGTTGTCCGTCAAGGGTGTGGGTGAGCAGCGCCAGCGCGACGCGCCGCATACCCGTGTACCACCAGTGGCGCTCTTCGCGGAGCGCCATGATCGCGTACTGCTCACGCTCCACTCACGCTCCATAGGTCCGCAGGACCTGGCAAACGTAATCGACGCTGTCGTCGGGTAGCTCGGGATAGATCGGCAGGCTGAGGACCCGCCTGGCGAGCCGCTCGGTATTGGGCAGCGAGCCCGGCCCGCCGCCGTACTGCGCATACGGTGGCTGCAGGTGCGCGGGCAGCGGGTAGTGGACATCGGTGCCGATCCCGTGCTCCGCCAGGTACGCCTGGAGGCCGTTACGCGCCCGGCTCTGGACCACGAACAGATGGAACACGCCATCTGCTGGCGGCAGCTCCACGGCGCCGGCGGCCCTCGATCTGTACATCTCCGCGATGTGGCGCCGCCTCGCATTCCACTCGTCGAGATGCGCGAGCTTCGTGCTCAACACCGCCGCCTGAATCTCGTCCATGCGCGACACTGTGCCGTGAGCCTCGCTCAGATAACGCGTGCGCCAGCCGTACATGCGCCCGAGCCTGGCACGCTCGGCAACCCGCGGATCACCGGTCAGGATGGCACCGGCGTCGCCGAGCGCGCCGAGATTCTTGGTTGGATAGAAGCTGAACGCGGCCGCGTCTCCGAGCGTGCCGACAGGTCGACCGTTGTACTGCGCGCCGTGGGCCTGGGCGCAGTCTTCCAGGACCTTCAAGCCGTGGCTAGCCGCTCGCTGCCGGATGCTGTCCATGTCGGCCGCGTGGCCGTAGAGGTGCACGACCAGGATCGCCTTTGCGTTTGGCGTGATGCAGCGGTCGATCTCGCCCGGGTCAAGCGTGTGCGTCGCGGGGTCGACGTCGCAGAACACCGGCCGAGCGCCGGCTGCCACAACCGCGGCCACCGGCGGTACGCCGGCGTTGGCGGTCACCAGCACCTCGTCGCCGCCCTGGATGCCGAGTGCCTCGAAGCCGATACGCAACGCGTCCGTTCCCGAGCTGACTCCCACCGCCTCGAGGTTTGAGCCGTGGTAGGCGGCGAACTGCCGCTCGAACTCCTCAAGCTCCGGCCCCATCAGGAACCAGCCGCGGTCCAGCACCCGAGTAATGGCCGCGTCCAGGTCGGGGCGGATCGCCTGCACGCCCGGCGCCAGCACGTTGAACGGCACCCGTTGCGTCGGAAGGCTGGCGGTCACGCGGCGCCCGCCGTCTTCTCGGCCTCTGGTCTGCGGGCCCAGTACTCGGCGCGGTGGGCACGGTAGAACGCGACGGTGCGGCCCAGACCTTCGCGGAGCTCGATGCGCGGGCGCCACTTCAGCACCCGGCGGATCTTGCGGTCGTCGATGTAGATCGAGCCGACGTCAATCACCTTGCGCTCGGCTGGGAAAGGCTCCAGCCGATAGCTGCCCGTGCCTGCGACGTCGATCAACAGCTCGGTCACCTCTCGCAAGCTGACCGGCTCGATCGCGCCGACATTGAAGACCTGGCCGTTCGCCGCGTCATTGGCGCCGGCCATCAAGAACGCCTCGACCACGTCGTCCACGTAGGTGAAGTCGCGCAGCTGCGAGCCGTCGCCAAACACCGTGATCTGCTCGTCATCCAGAGCCTGGCGAATCAGCCAGCCAAGCGCTGTTTGCCGATTGTTCTTGACCAGCATCCGCGGCCCGTAGGTGTTGGTGAGCCGCAGCACGCTGGTATGGATGCCGTAAACGTTGTTGTAGAGCACGTGGTAGCGCTCGCCAGCCAGTTTGTTGATCCCATTCACGTCGACCGGGCTGGGCGCCTGTCGTTCGTCGACGGGTAGCAGCTCCTCGGCGACGCGCCCGTAAATCTGCCGCGTGCTGGCGAAAACCACCTTCGTCTCGGGCGCCACGCGTCGGCAGGTATCGAGCAGCGCGAGCTGGCTGCGGCAGTTGATCTCCAGATCCGTGAACGGATCCAGCATCGAGTCGATGTGGCTGACCTGACCTGCCAGGTTGAACACCACGGATTTACCGCGGACCAGCCGCTCCATGGCCAATACGTCGCGCACGTCCACCGTGCGCACAGACAGGTTGGGGTGGTCCTGGACGGGGTGGATGTTGAACGGATTGCCGCCGGTCTCCGCGATCAGGCTATCGACCACGGTGACCGACGCGCCGAGCTCGAGCAGCCGTATCGCCAGGTTCGAGCCGATGAAGCCCAGGCCGCCAGTCACCAGGACCCGCTTAGCCTCGTAGAACTGCTTCACGCGGCCGATCGCGGCGGGGTCGCCGCCCCCGAAACGTCTCGACGCGGAAGCAGTTTGAGCCTGATCCACAGGCGGCTCAGCTCGGTGAGCGTGCGCGCGACCCTACGGAAGTTGAAGAACTGGCTCTCGCCGTAGGCGCGGTGGTAGTGATGGACCGGGACTTCCACCACGCTGAAGCCGCCCTGCTCGATGCGCGTCATCATCTCGACCGTGATGCAGCCGCTGTTGCTCACCAACGGGAAACTTTCGAGTACGTGGCGGCGAAACAGCCGGAAATCGCAGTCCACATCGCGCAGGTGCAGCCCGAACCACCGCCTGACGAAGTGGTGATAGACGCGGCCGATGATCTTGCGGTGGAGCGGGTCATGCCGTTCGACCTTCCAGCCCTGCACAACGTCCACGTCCGCGCCGAGGTGCTGGTACAGCAGCGTCAGCTCGGCCGGGTCGTACTGGGCATCGCCGTCGGTCTAGAAAATCAGGTCTTTGGTTGCTTCGGCGAACATGCTGCGCAGGTTGCCGCCGTAGCCGCGATTGGCCGCGTGGTGCAGCACGCGCAGGCGTGGGTAGAGACGGCGCAGCTCCTCGAGGATGGCGACCGAGTTGTCGGTGCTGGCGTCATCTCCGACGATGATCTCGTAATCGTCGGCGAGCACGCGCAGCGTGCGGTCAGCGGTAATCACCACGCTGGCGATGGTGCCCGAATCGTTGTAGCAGGGGAAAAACGCGGTGATGGACGGCCGAGCTGTCTCCGCCATCTACACCGCTCGTGGCCAGGCGACTGCCGCCGCCAGCGCCTCAACGCCCAGAGGCTGCCCTGTCACACGCTCCACCAGCTCAGGCCAAGCATACCTGGCACCTGGCATGAACAACTCGCGCTTGATGAAGTCGCCCGACTTCGCCCGGCCCTCCCACCAGCCTCCCAGGTCGGCGTTGATCTTGCGCGTGAGCTGCGCTGAAAACAATCGACCCAGCAGGTACTTCTGGTAGTAGACCGGCGCCGTGGCGACGTGCACTTTGGCCGCCCAGTCTGGCGCGTCACGCCGCTCTGGCCGGGGAATCTGCTGATAGCGCTCTTCGAGATCCCACCACAGCCGGTTGAGGTCCTGATCTGGATCGGCATAGAAGGCTCGTTCGAAGTGGACGATCGTCAGGCACCAGCGCACGAAGGCCAGCAGAGATGCGGTGTCCTGGGCCGCCATTTGCGGCGCCAGCCTGGCTGCTTCAGACGGGACCAGGCCGACCATTTCGCTGAGCCAGGCCGGGTTCGTGGTCGGCTGCTCACAGAACATGGCGAAGCCTTCGTTGAGGAAGCCCTGCGGATCGTCGCGCAGGTCGTACGGTAGCTCGGCGCGGTCGATGCCGTCCTGGTAGATGGTGTGGCCGAGCTCGTGCAGCAGCGTGCTCATCCAGCGCGCATTGCGCTCGACGTTGAGAAACGTGCGCACGTCGCCTTCACGATCGATGTCGACCGCGTACGCGTGCTGGTTCTTGCCTTTGCGCGGATAAAGATCGCTGCGGGCGAGGATCGCGTCGATGTTGCGAAAGCCGAGCTGGCGATACGTTTCTGCCGCCAGACCAACCACGTCGCGCTCGGCATATAGCGGATCGGCCGGCGGGGCGAAGACTTCGGGCGTCTCCTGGAAGAACGGATCGCCGTAGTGCCAGGGGCGGAGATCGAGCTGGGCGAGATTGAAGCGCTGTGCCAGGTGGCGATCAAGATCAGCCTTCATCGCCGCGAACGGCTTGCGCGTCGACGTGTCCACGGCGTTGAGCGTGTGAAGCAGTCGGTCGGGTTCGAGCTCGTCGAGCAGCAGCTGGGCCTGCCAGAAATCCGCAAAGCCGATGGCACGTGCGGCCTCATTGCGCAGACGTGCCAGCTGCCTGAGAGCGTCCGCGACGACCGGGCCGATCTGTTTGCGGGCCTCCCATGCCGCCTTCACCCGTTCGGAGTCGCGTGAGGCGCGCAGCAGGTCTTCGAGCTCGTTGTCGGTGGCAGAGTGGCCGTCGAACTGGGCGCGGAACGTACTGTAGGTCTCCTGGACCTGAGCTTCAGCGCGAGTGATGCGATCGAGGATCTCGACCGGCGCCTGTTTGGAGCGGTAGGCGAGCTGCAGGCGGAAGAGTCGGCGAGTCGTCAACGCATCCAGCCCTGGGTATTCGAGCAACCGCAGCAGGCGCTGGTATGGCTTGGGACGCGAATAGTGCCGATTGACCGCGCGGTCGGCACTTTCCATGCGCTGGTAATCGATGCGCCGTCCCGACAGCGACGCCGTCCACCACGCCAGGCTAGCGCGCGTCAGCCCCCGCCTCGCCCAGGTTTCTTCTTCGCTCAGGAAACGCTCAGCGCTTGTTGCCCGTGAGTTCGTGGAGAATAGAGTAGCGGGAAGGCATGGTCCGCTTCAGACGGCGGCTCCTGGGGTTGTTGGTTCCACTTACGATCGTCGCCGTTATCGGCGCGGCCGGGGTGCTCTGGCTCGACCAGCAAAGCGCGCGGGCTCGACTGGCAGAGGCGCAGCTGCAGCCCGCGCTGGCACGCGGGGACGCCGCCGAAGCGCGTGCCGTGCGCGCTGAGGCAGCCTTGACCGCCATCGCCGTCCAGCGGGTGGCCGAAGCGTCCGCGACGGCAACTGCCGTCGCGCTGGCCAACGAGCCGCAGCGCGCCCTCGAGCGCATCCTGGGCCGCCTGTTCGGTGCGTTTCAGGACCCGACCGGCACCGCCTACGATCAGTTGGCAGACTACTTCTCGCCAACCGCGCTGCCGACGGTTCGACCCGAAGCCGACTACTTGCGCGCGACGGGTCGCCATCTGGGCGGCGCCTCGACGTTCAGCCTGGAGTCCTCGGCGCCCCAGCAGCTCGCGCCCGACCGCGCCCAGGTCCACACCGTCGAGCGGTGGCTGTACGACGAGCGCGACGAGGCCGACACGCGTCAACGTTGCTTCATTGAGGACAGCGACCAGACCTACACCCTGCGCCAGAGCGGCCAGACGTGGGTCGTCGACGACCTGCAGCTCGGCGGCACCCACCGCACCAACTGTCCACCGGGCACATAAAGGACCTCTTGGCCCCAGGGGGCGTGGGGTACCTCCCCTCACAATGTCATCGCATGTCTACGGGCGACGGAAGCGTCAGCAGCCACCACCAACACACTGGCGCAGCGCGGGCGCAACCATCGTTGACCAGGCTCATAATGCATCGATGGCCAACGGCCAGTGGGACGAGCAGATGCCGCCTGAGTTCGGTTTGTTCGGGCCCGGGTCGGTCACCTGGCGGGTGGATCGCGAGATCGCCGTGCTATTGGGCAGTGGCTCGCGCGCGCTGCTGCTGCAGGTCGCACACCCCAAAGTCGCCGCGGCGGTGGCCGATCACAGTCGCTACCGATCCGACCCGCTCGGCCGGCTGCGCGACACCCTCGACGCGATCTACGGTTTCGCCTTCGAGGACAAGCGCCGCGTCGAGCGTATCCTCGAGCACATCCACGCGCTGCACACGCGCGTGCGCGGACAGACGCTTGATGGCGAGCCGTATTCCGCCCTCGATCCGCACCTGTTGCTCTGGGTGTACTCCACCCTGATCGACAGCTCTCTGCTGGCCTACGAAACATTCGTCGCCCCACTTGAGCAGGCCGAGCGCGAGCGCTACTACGCCGAGTTCCGCGATGCTGGTCCCGTCTGGGGCATACCCCCCGAGTGTTTCCCCGACAGTCTCGCCAGCCTCAGGCGCTGGATGGCCCACCTGATCGAGAACGGTGAGGTGCACGTCACGCCGCAGGGTCGGCACGTCGGACGCTACATCCTCGCGCCCGGCGCCTGGTGGATGCCTCCGCCTGCCGCGCTCCTCATGCGGTTTGTTACGGTCTGGCTCCTGCCGCCGCCGTTGCGCGCAGGCTTCGGCTACGACTGGGGTCCGCGCCGCGAGCGGCTAACAGAAACACTCGCAGCGCTTTCGCGCATAGTTGTTCCACGCCTGCCGCACTTGATGCGTGACCTGCCGCTAGCGCGCGCCGCTGATCGGCGCGTTCGGGGCGTAGCATGGCAGGCGCATGCAGCACGAGAGCGACGGCGATCCGGCTCGAGAGACGGTGCTCGAAGAGCTTCGTCGGCACGCCCAAGAGACCTATGGTGAGGAGCGCAGCGCCGAAGCGACGTTGCAGGGTGCGCTGGACGCGGCAGCCACGGCCGTCTGGCGCGTGAGCCACGAGCCCCTCGAGCCGCTCGGTAACGAGCCTCTGCCGACGCATGCCTGAAACCGCGACCGCGCTTCACGAGCTGACAGCGGCGCAGGCCGCCCGCCTGATCCGCGCGCGCGAAGTCTCGCCGGTGGACCTGGTGCAGGCGCTGCTCGCGCGCTCCGCTGACATCGACCAGCGTCTCCAGGCATGGGTGCGGCTGGACGCCGAGCGCGCCCTTGCCGCCGCACACGCCGCTGAACAGGCCCTCGTCGCTGGCGCGGAGCTGCCCGCCTTGCACGGCGTCGCGTTCGGCGCCAAGGACATCTTCGACTCGGCCGGCCTGGCGACTTCGGCCGGCTTCAGACCGTTTTCCAGCCGCACGCCTTCGACCGACGCCGAGCCGCTCGCGCGCCTGAAGCGCGCTGGTGCGATTCTGCTCGGCAAGATGGTGACGACCCAGTTCGCCTTTGCCGACCCCTCACCGACGCGCAATCCGTGGTCGGCGGAGCGCACGCCGGGCGGCTCGAGCAGCGGCTCCGCGGCTGGCGTGGCTGCCCAGCTGGTGCCACTGGCGTTCGGCAGCCAGACCGCCGGCTCGATCTTGCGACCGGCCGCCTTCAACGGCGTGGTCGGGTTCAAGCCGACCTACGGCCGCATCAGCAAACGCGGAGTTTTCCCGTTGGCCTGGAGCCTCGACCACGTGGGCGTGCTGACGCGTTCGGTCGAGGACTGTGGCCTGTTCCTCTCAGCCGTCGCCGGCTACGACCCGCTCGATCCAGGATCGGCCGATCAGCCGTTGCCGTCGATCGACCTGAGCGCGGAACCCGCGCCGCCGCGGCTCGGTCTCGCGCGTGAAGCGCTGCAGCACGCCACGCCACGGCTGCGCGAACACATCATGCGCGTGGCCGCGAAGTTCGAGACGGCGGGCGCACGCGTCGAGGAGGTCTCGCTCGGCGAGCCGCTCGATCGCATCATTGCCGTCCACCACGTCATCATGCAGACCGAGACGGCCGCCGCGCATTGTGCATGCGCAACGGCTGCGGCGGCGGATCCGCGAGGCGATGCGTCGCAGTCTGGCTGACCTGGACGCGCTGCTGCTGCCCACCGTGGGTGATGTTGCGCCGACGCGTGAGACGACCGGTGACCCGTCACTGCAGGCGCCGTTCACCCTGGTCGGCTTCCCTAGCTTGAGCCTGCCGAGCGGCCTCGCCGAGCCCGAGCGGCTGCCGCTGGCGATCCAGCTGGTCGCGCCAGCCTGGCAGGAGGCAGGTCTGCTCGCGGTAGGGCGCTGGTGCGAAGCCCAGCTTCCGCCCATCGCCGCGCCGCCGTCGCTTGCATGAGCCACGCTGAACATCTGGCTGATCTGCTGTTGGCAACGGGCCAGTCGGGAACGGTCGTGTTCACGGGCGCTGGTGTCAGCACCGAGTCCGGCATCCCCGATTTTCGCAGCCCAGGCGGTATCTGGAGCCGCTACGCGCCGATCGAGTATGCCGACTTCCTGCGCGATCCCGACAAGCGCCGCGAGTCGTGGCGGCGCGGCCTTCACACCTATGCGTCCATCGCCGAGGCTCAGCCGAACGCGGCGCACCATGCGCTCGCCGCCTGGTGGCGTGCTGGGCTGCTCGTCGGTGTCGTCACCCAGAATATCGACGGGCTCCATCAGAAGGCGGGGCTACCGTCCGAAGCCGTCGTCGAGCTGCACGGCAACGCGCACTGGGTGAGCTGCCTCACATGCCAGGCTCGGTTCGATCGGCCCACCATCGACGCGCGCGTGCTGTCTGGCGACGAGGACCCCGCCTGCCCGGCCTGCGGAGGCATCCTCAAATCGACGACGATCTCGTTTGGCCAGAACCTGCCCCGGCGCGCCGTGGCCGAGGCACAGCGCATGCAGGCCGCTGCTCGGCTGTGCCTGGTGGTTGGCTCGTCGCTGGTGGTCTATCCAGCCGCATCGCTGCCTGAGCTCACCCTTGATGCGGGTGGCCAGCTGGCGATCGTCAACCAGACGCCGACCCACCTCGATCACTTCGCTACGCTTGTCGCCCGCGAGCCCGCCGCTGTCTTGCTCGGCGAAACGCAGACCCTGCTCAGTCGACGATCAACACCGGCGTAGCCGGGATTGTGCCGATCGCCCACCTGGCAATGTCGCCGGCGGCGACCGTCGGATTGCCCATCGTTTCGTACTCGCCTTCGGGCGTATCGACACCCGCTCGGCCCAGGCTCACGTAGGTGGTGAAGCGTGGTGTGTTGTCCGCGTCCAGGTACGTCAGCGTCGCTGTCGAGCGCGACACGACGATCGCCCCCAGGCCTGCCGGGGCGTCCTCAGGTCGCGGCGCTAGCACCTCGCCCGGATCAGGCAGCCGATGCACGAGTGACGAGTGCACCAGAGCGCCCGCGTATCGTCCTCCGTCGATGCAGTACCACGTCGCGTTGCCACCCACGGCGTCGCCCTGGACCTCGTCGAGCACCTTTACCTGGTCGCCAGGCACCAGGCTACCGAGGACGGGCGCCCGCGTCGTGGCCGCCGCCCGAACGTTGGCTTGCGATCTGATCGCACCCCACCAGCCGCCTGGGGCAGCCGAGCCATCGGGCAGAGCCCAATCGTTCGCCCAGTCGGACGTGGCCTCGCGGATCGTGCGCAGACCGACGTAGCCCTCAGTGGTCGCCCACCAGATCGCCGTATCGCCTTCGATGCCGGGTGAGGCGCCCGTCACCCTCAGCAGATCACCCTGTTTCGCGGTGCGGCGTATCGGCTCGCCCAGGTTCGGCCGGGCGTAGACGGACACGCTTGCCACGCTCACCTCGGCGATCCAGGGCGTGGTGTCCTCTGCGACGTCGCTCGACCGCAGCCATCCGTCGGGCAGGCGTGTCCAGGCGGTGCCGTCAGCCGCCGTGGACTCGTCGACGACCACGACGATCTGCCCTCGCACCAGGGGGCCGACCGGCGCAGATGCTCCGTCAGGCTGGGCATACAGAATGGTCTGATCCATGATCACCCGCGCCTGCCAGGGTGGCCCGAAGCGATTCGCGTGCGCGCTTAGCACACCCAGGCTCAGCCACGCCAGGGCCGCCAGACCTGACGCCAGCGTTCGTTTCCGCATGCGGGTCGACATGCTTTACTCCACTCCTACGACGAACGTGAGCGGTCCCTGCAACAAGATTGACGAGTAGAGAGAAGCGTCGGGTATGCGCGTGGTGGGTGGCGAACCCAGCCCGTTGCGGCGACTGATTCCGTGGTTCGCGGCTCTGGGCGTCATGGGCGTCGTTGTTGGCGTCACAGTCTGGGCACGGCAGCAGGATGCCGCCCGGCGGCTCGCCGAGAGCCGCGTTGAGACCGCCGAAGCGAGGGCAGTTGCCGCCGAAGCCTCACTGACGGCGATTGCCCGTACCAGTGAGGCGGCCACCGCCACCGCCGCGCGCGAAGGTAACGAGCCCGAGATCGCGCTTCGTCGCGCGCTCGACCTGGTGTTCGAAGCGTACAAGGACCCGAGCAACGGCAAACTGCGCGCGTTGTCGGACGCGTTCAGCCCCGACGCGCTCAGCTTCGAGCGCACCGAGGCGGAGCACCTGATCTCGGGCGGTATGCACCTGGCCGGCGGCACGCCGTATCAGTTGGATGTGCTGTCCACCTCCAGCGGACCGGCGGGCGACGCGCAGATCAGCACTCACGAAGTCTGGACCTACGACGAGGTCGATGCGGACAATCGGCGTACGCGCTGCGTCCGCGAAGAGAGCGAACAGACGTACGACCTCCGCCGCGTCGGCGTCGGCTGGATCATCGCCAATGTCACCCTCACCGGCTCAACCCGCCGCACAGATTGCTAGAAGTTCGGCCGACAAGCCGCTTTTCGGCACAAGTCGCAGGCGGCCGAACTTCTTTGACAGATTGGCCTAGGAACGCGGCCACCGAGATTTCGAGGCATTTCATACTTTTCGGCCGCGTTCCTAGGAACGCGGCCACCAGACGGAACGGCAGACAGGTTTTTCGGCCGCGGTCCTAGGCGGAGTCCACCAGGCCGGCGCGGATCGCGTACTTGACCAGCTCCGTCTGGCCGTGAAGGCCAAGCTTGGTCATCAGACTGGCGCGATGGTGTTCGACCGTCTTGCT
>VBGG01000585.1 GCA_005883405.1 Chloroflexota bacterium
GACCGCTTCCTCTCCGGCGATCCCTCGACGCTGACAAGCAACCAGCAGTCTGGTATGGGCATCTTCACGTCCGGTAAGGGCAGGTGCGCCACGTGCCACGCCGGCCCTGAGATGACCGACGCCTCCGTCAGCTTCTTTGCCCTGAACGGAGCCGTCAACGATGACGGCGGCGACCAGGGCTTCCACAACACCGGCGTACGCCCGACATCCGAAGACCTCGGCCGCGGGGGTGCCGGCCCTCAGGGTGTGTCCTGGAGCATTTCGGGGCACGATCGGGGCGCCTTCAAGACGCCTGGTCTGCGCAACGTTGGGCTGAAGAGCTCCTTCTTCCACAACGGAGACAAGGCCACACTAACGGATGTCGTCAACTTCTACGCTCGCGGCGGTGACTTCGCCAGCCCTGAGCAGTCCTCGTTGATCAAGCAGATCAGCTTCTCTCCGCAGGACGTCAACGCACTGGTCGACTTCATGCAGAACGGCCTGACCGACTGCCGAGTCGCCAGGGAGCTGGCACCGTTCGACCATCCTTCGCTCCCCGTCAGCAACGGCGCGGTTCTGCCCGCGACCGGCGGCGGCAGCTGCTAGTGCAGTGCGCGTGGACGGGTGTTGCTCCCACCCGTCCACGACGCATTCGGCAGATCAGGGGTCGATCTGCCAGCCGAACATCATCGCGTGATCCTCATGCGCCAGGTTGTGGCAATGCGCGACGTACTTGCCGGTAAACGTCCTGAACTGGCGATAAATGAGGACCGACTCGCCGGGGTCCAGGGCCACCACGTCCTCCTTGCCCACGTCGTCGGGGTGCCGCGCGTCAGGCGACGGCTCTCCGTTGCGCAGCAGGACGTGGTGCTCCTCCTCATGCAAGTGCATGGGATGCACCCAACCTCCACCACCATTCTTGATCTCCCACACCTCCGCGCTGCCGCGCCTGGGATTGGCGAACGAAACGGTCGGGTCAAACGGCTGGCCGTTGATCAGCCACTCGGTCTCTGGAGAAGTGGACGAGCTGCCACGTTTCAGCTCGAACGAACGCCGCGGCAGGCTCTGCCAGTTCGATGGCACCGGTGGTGTCTCGCGCTGCCGTGGCGGGATCTGGCTGGCAGCGGGCGCATCGTCGCCGATCACGATCTTCAACATCGGAACCTTGTAGTTCGGATCAGACGAGTCCCACATCCGCCCGGTGGTCATCTTCATCACGTTGGTAAGATAGATGACGTCACCCTTCCTGGTCGGGCTGCCGTCCAGATATCGGGTGAAGTCGACGATGAACTCCCGCCGCTTGGAGGGCCAGAGCTCGAACGAATCGCGCACCAGCGGAGCGGGCAGCAGCCCGCCCTCGCTTGCGATCTGCACGAAGCGGATGCACTGCTGCCCGTCCTGAATGCGGTACTGGCCCTGGAGCTCCGTATCCTGGTAGCCCAGATCCCTGGCTGCGCGCGGTCCTTCCGACGAGCTCATCAGCATGAACTCGTAGATGCGCGAAACGGAGGCGTCCAGGAACCGGAAGCGATACTTTCTACGTTTCACCTCGAGCACCGGCTGGGCCTTGCCGTTGATCGTAAAGATGTCGCCGACGAAGCCGTGGTTTGGGAAATGGCGGAAGAAGGTCTTGCCCCACCACTCCGGGTGGGTCTCGCCGTTGCCGTTATGGAAGTCCTTGTGCTGGGTCACCCCGTCATCCACACAAGCGTCGTAGAGGGCGAGCGGGATATCGTAGGCGACGTCGAACGATCCGTCCGGGTTGTTCGTGCGTACGCCCGGGAGACGCAGTCCCCTGGTCTCGTCGCCCATGTCGAGGCTGGAGCTGGGATCGTAGATCGGGTACAGCCCGGCCAGGCCTTTGTAGACATCAGCCCCGGTGTGATTGTGGAAGTGGTCGTGGAACCAGAAGAAGGACTGCTTCTCGCGTTCGTCCCCGCCGGCCGGATAGTTGAGGTACAGGTTGTCGACCCACTGCCCCGGCAGGTAGCCCTGGTGACGGTAGTTCGGGTTCCCGTCGCTTTCGGCCGCGGTGTGGCCGTTGTGGAGGTGAGTGATGAATCCCAGGTTAGGGTTGCCGTAGTCCTGGCGATCCAGGTTGCCCGGGTTCTCGTCGGGGTGATTCTCGAAGCGCACCAGGACTGGCCTTCCGTATTCGGCATTGATCATCGGGCCTGGGAACTGCCCGTTGTAGCCATAGATGGTGCTGTCGGGCAGGATGGCTGTGCCATCGGCGCTCAGCGTCACGTTCGCACCCGGTGGCGGCACGGCGAGCTTGCCATCCCTACCGATCGGCAGCACTCGCGACGACGTGAAGCGATGGCTGCTGATCTGGACCTTCACCTGATATATGATGGGGTCGGGCAGCCCGAGCGTGCCTGGCCAGAGCTGGTGGCTCGCCCCCTCTGAATCCTGCTGGCCCGCACCGGGTCCGGGCGGGTTCTTCCAGCTGCTATACACGGACCGCGGCACCGGGACCAGCGCCTTCGGAATCGGAAGCGGCTCGGTAAACGGGGCGAGAATCAGTGGACTGGTGGGAAAGACCTCGATGTAGGTGTTATCTGCCAGCGCTTCGCTGATCTGCAGGCCGTGATCGTCATGGCCCGTGGAGCGAACAAGTCCCGAGACGATCCACTCCAGACCCATCAGCGCGACCGCCCCCACGCCGACCGCGCTCCCCCTCAACCAATCACGGCGGGTAAGAGGTGTCTCCGCCTTCATCGTGGAACTACCGCGGAAATGTGCGCGGCAATGCCTGAGTTCAATCCTGAACCTCCCAACTAAATGGATTGGCCGCGGGCGCGCGTGTAACTAGCGCCGGTCCGCCTCAGAACCCCCTCGAGGCTTTCCCGCACGACGTAAGCACCCGTTCCCCCGCGACGCGCCCGTAGCGTAACGGACGGGACGGCTCGATGTCGCGTAAATCAACCCCCCTCTACCTCTGGGAGAGGCTTTATCCAGGGGTGCGTATCTTCCCGAGCGCTTGAATCTCGTACGCACCCCTCACCCGCGCTGCGCGCGGCCTCTCCCAAAGGGAGAGGCGATTTCGGATCGGTTCAGCGGCCCGCGGCGGCGGCGAGCTGGTCTAGCAGCTGGTGGACGGCAGCCATCTCGGTGCCGTAGGCGGCCCAATCGCCACGGCCGGCGGCGGCTTCGGCGGCACGGAGGTGGTCACGAGCGGCGGCCGCGAGATCGGCCGACACCGTTTGGGGGGTGGTCGCCCCGCTTGGCTGTGGCTGCGGCTGAGCCTGTGCCGACGCCGGGGCGGCACTCGCAAGGACTTCGCCCGAGCGTCCCTGGCCGAGCGCGCCGAGCGCCACGTCGAGTCGATCGCTCATCACCACCGCGCCGGTGGAGGCGACGATGATCCGCTTCAGCTCCGGCAGCGGACTGCTCTGCGCTTGAATGTACAGCGGCTGGACGTACAGAACAGCATCCTCCAGCGGAATCACCAGGACGTTGCCACGCAGCACCTGCGAGCCCTGCTGGTTCCACAGTGAAACCTGTGACGAGATCGCCGGCTCCTGGTTGATGCGCGCCTCGATCTGCTGTGGGCCGAACACCAGCTTGCCTTGCGGGAAGCGATACACGAGCAGCTGGCCGTAGTTGGGCTGATCGGAGCGTGCCATCATCCACGCCAGCATGTTGTTGCGGTTCTGTCCCGATGGCGTGAACGGTAAGATCGAAGCAAACTCCGTTGTGGACTCGCCTGGCAAGCGAAGCGTGGTGTAGTAGGCCTGCATCTGCTGCGTGCGATCGGCGTACGTCTCCTGGGCGATGTTCCACAGGTCTTCGCGGTTGTAGAAGGTTTGTGGATCGGTCATGTGGTAGGTGGCCAGCAGCGCCGCCTGCGAATTGAGCAGGTCCTCCGGGTACCGGAAGTGAGCAATGAGGCCCGGTGGAGCCTGGTCGAGCCGGGTGAACAGCGTCGGATACAGGCGCATCCAGACCTGCAGGATCGGATCGTCGGGCTGGACGACGTAGAACCGCATGGAGCCGTCGTAGTCGTCGATGGTGACCTTGACGCTGTTGCGCAGGTAGTTGGCTCCACCCTGCACGCTGGCATCCGGATAGCGGTTGGTCCAGGTGTACGCGTCCTGGACCCAGAGCAGGTGTCCGTTGAGGATCACCTGATAGGGATCGCTGTCCAGCCGCAGAAACGGCGCAACGTGGGCCACTCGCTCCTGGATCTGGCGGTGGAGGAGCAGCTTTGAATCGGAGCTGACGTCACCGCTGAGCAGGAGGTTGCCATCGGCGATGGCCGCCGCGGTCGCCAGCCGCTCCAGCCCACCGCCGACATCGACGCCACCGCCACCGGTGTAACGACTACGCACCTCGGACGTCGCATTGTCGCTGGGTCTGTCGAACTCATCGAGACGGGTGCCGACCACGGCGTAATCGACCGGTCGCAGGGCGAAATAGACCTGAGGC
>VBGG01000586.1 GCA_005883405.1 Chloroflexota bacterium
AACTGATCGGCAGGCAGCTCGCGAGCAGGATCGCGCTCGAGCGCCTGGACGATATGCCAACCGTCGGTGTCCTCGAACACGTCGCTCAATTGACCCGCTTGAAGGCCGAAGACGACGTCGTCGAACTGCTTGGTTTTCCCGCTGGAGCCGCGAGCAAACCAGCCGAGGTCGCCGCCGTTGGCCTTGCTGGTCGTGTCGAGCGAAAACTGCGTCACCAACGAGCCGAAGTCTGCCCCGCCCTGTAGCTGGGTCAGAATGGTGTTGGCCTGGTCCTGATCTTCGACCTCGATCTGCCGCGCATGGACCTGCTCCTGCGTCTGCGGCACTGCCTCTATGATGACCGTCTGCATCTTGTCGCGCAGCAAGCTCTGCTCGAGCTGTGTACGAAATTCCGTTTCGGTGAGCCCGTTGCGAGTCAGCAGGTCTTGAAGGGCCTGATCGTACGCCGACTTTTCGAGTGTGGGCACCGCGGTGGGGGTGGGCGGCGTGGTTGGCGCTGCGAGGGCCCCCGGAATCGTCGCCGCCGCCGGCGTGGCAGCGGCCTCGGCGGCCGGACTGGGCTCTGGCGTCGGCGCTGGATTATTGGAGGCCTGGAACGTCGCCACCGTCTGCCGCTCCTTATCGTCGACGTCCGAGGCTGAGACGCTGATGCCGCGCCGGTCGGCCTCCTGCCTGATCAAGCGGTTATCGATCATGTCGTTCAACACCTGATCGGGCATGCTCCGCTTCTGCTGATCGACGTAGCTGGTGATGTTCGCTCCCGAGCCGATCTGCTTGGCCTGCGCGTCGAGGGCGCGGACCTGAGGCCGCACCTGGTCAAGTAGTTGGCTGGTTGTGATGCCCTGCGGCCCAACCTGGGCGATCACCTGGTTGGCGCGAACAAAGTTGTCGTACAGGACACCGCCGGCGAAGATTGCCGCGACCAGCACGACCAGCACGCCGACGGCGACGAACAGCATGCGTTGCTGCTGCTGCTCGCGCTGCCACTTCGATTGTTGGCGTCGACTGGGCGCGGCGGCCGCCGCGCGCACGCTAGCGCTCTTGCTTTCGTGAGCCGTTCGGACTCGACGCGGGGTCGGCGGGGTATCGCGCATGTGCGTATCAGGCGCTCAGGCTTCTTGCGCGGCGGGTCCGGTCGCGGGTGTCTCGCGCACGCTCTGTGCGCTGGGCGCCTCGGCCACGGTCTCGGGGCTGTCGGGCGACGGGGGCGGACCGTGGCCATCGGTGGTCGCCTCGGGCGTTGCTTCGGGAGCCGCTTCAGTGGCTTCGACCTCAGTCGGCCTGCCACGCCCGCCACGGAAGGGGGGCGTGCCCGGCTCGCGAACCACAACTCCGGTGATGCGGATGTGCTCGGCCGTGAAGGGTAGCAGCGCGAGTTGGCGAGCGCGCTTGAGCGACACGTTCAGCGAACGCTGGTGGGTCGCGCACGTGCCTGTCTTACGCCGCGGCTCGATCTTGCCGCGCTCGGACAAGAAGCGTCGCAGGCGCCCGAGATCCTTGTAGTCGACCTCTTTGATCTTGTCGACGCAGAACTGGCAGACCTTGCGGCGCGGTGTGAACTTGCGGCCAGCGCCGAATTCGCCGGGTCGGCGGCGCTGAGCGGGACGGGCGCCGGCCGGGACGGGCGCCGGAGCAGTCATGACCACAGAGGGACTTCCTTCCTATGGCTTAGCAGCCCACGGCAGGCGTGAGCAGAAAGGTCAAAAAAGTATAACCGGATCAGAATGGAAGATCCTCGAGATCGGCCGCATCGTCGGGCGCAGGTCGAGGCTGTTGGGCAGCGCGAGCGGGCGCCGCCGTGTCGAAGTCACCACCTCCGACGTCGCCCTCGCGCTGGCGGGCGTCGAGCAGCAGCACCTCGTTTGCCGTCACGTCCAGTGAGACGCCCTTCCCACCGTTCGGGGCCTCATACTCGCGGAGCTCGAGGCGGCCCTCGACGTAGACGCGCATGCCCTTCGTGGCGCGCTCGGCTACGGTCTCGGCCTGACGACCGAACGCGGTCACACTGAACCACTCGGTGTGATCGGCCCATTCGCCGTCGCGCTCACGACGACGCGTGGTCGCCGCCACCCTGAAGCGGGTGACGGGTCGACCGTCCTGGGTGTAGCGCTTCTCGGGATCGCGGCCCAGATTACCGACAAGGACGACCTTGCACAGGCCCGTCATAGCTGCGTCTCCCCTGTCAGATTATTCCTGGCTGGCGGCTGCCGCGGGCGCGGGCGTGAGGCCTTCGGCGCGCACCAGCAGGTGGCGGATGATGCTCTCGGTGAGCTTTAGCGCGCGTTCGATCTCGACCGTCGCGCCAGGTGGCAGCCGCAGGCGAGTCAGGACATACACGCCGTCGCGGAAGCGGCCGATCGGGTAGGCAAGCCGCCTGCGGCCCCAGGCATCCACGCTCTCGATCGTGCCGCCGCGCTGCGTCACCAGGGTCTGAATGCGGGTGTTCATGGCTTCAATCGCCGCGTCGTCAAGGTTCGGGTCGAGCACGACCATCAATTCGTAATCTCGCACCGCCCCTCCTTTCTATGGGTTGCAGCCACCGCGCTCGAGGCGGTGGCAGAAAGGATTTCGAAGTATAGGTCTTTGCCGTTCTCGCGTTCGCGCGTTCGCGCGTTCGAGGCGTGGCGCTAGCGCTGCCAAGTGGCGCGGCTTCATGGATTCCCCGCGCCGAGACACCTGGGCAAATGAACGCCCGAACGCGCGAACGCGAGAACGCGAGAACGAGGCGAACGCGCGAACGCGCCTACTGCCAACCGTTGCGCTCTTCGCGCCAGGGGTCGCCGCGCATGTGGTAACCGTACTGCTCCCAGAAACCGGGACGGTCGCCGTGCATGAACTCGAGCCCGCGGAGCCACTTGGCGCTCTTCCAGAAGTACAGGTGGGGCACGAATAGGCGCAGCGGCCAGCCGTGCTCGGGCGCGATCGGCTCGCCATTGCGCACGTCGACCAGCATGTTCTCGTCGCGCAGGAAATCGTCCAGGCTCAGGTTGCTGGAGAAGCCGTGTTCGGCGTGCGCCATGACGTGGGTCGCTCCGGGACCCAGCTCGACCAGCTTCATCACCTCGGCCACGGCCACGCCTTCCCACTCGCTGTCCAGCAGGGACCAGCGCGTCACGCAATGAACGTCGGCCTTGACGGTGCGACGCGGCAGCTTCTTGAACTCTTCGTACGTCAGCTGAACGGGCTTTTTCACCAGGCCATCCAGCGTGAATGACCACGTGGCGAGATCGACCCGCGGCACGTTACCGTAGTGCAGCACCGGCCACTTCTCGGTCAGGTACTGGCCCGGGGGCAGGCGGTCCGCGACAGCCTGCTCACGCTCGTTCAGCTTGCGACGAAAGAAGTTGAACGCCATGGCCGAGGCAGTCTAACGCGCCTGCTATATGCTTGTGCCCATTCCGGGAGGAGGAGTTCGGCTTGGCCGCGGCAGATACTCCGGACGGGCTACTGGAACCGGTAAAGCGCAGTCGGATCTACGAACACATCGTGGAGCAGATCCACGCGCTTATCCGCGAAGGCCGCTGGGCGCCGGGCGACCAGATCCCGCCCGAGCGTGAGCTGGCCGAGCGCTTTCGTGTCAGCCGCACCTCAGTCCGCGAAGCGCTGCGCGCGCTGGAGATGCAGGGGGTCATCGACAGTCGGCAAGGCGGCGGGACCTTTGTCCGCATCGCCGACAAGGAGACGCTGGTGCCACCGCTGGCGGCGGCGATCCTGCGCGGCCGACGCGAACTGGCCGAGGTGCTCGAAGTGCGCGAGCTGATCGAGCCGGGCATCGCTCGGCTGGCTGCGGTGCGTGCCACTGCTGAGCACGTGGCGGAGCTCGAGATACTGCTCGACAAGCAGCGCGAGTGCATCGCCGAGGAGCGCTCGTTCGTGGAGGAGGACACGGCCTTCCACTACACGCTGGCGCGCGCGGCGGACAACCACATCCTGTTGCGATTGCACAACGTCATCCTCGATCTACTGCGCGAGTCACGGCAGAGCTACCTGCACGTGCCAGATCGGCCGCAGATGAGCCTCAGAGGTCACGAAGCCATCCTCGCTGCCGTGCACGACCGAGACGCCGGGGCGGCGTACGCCGCGTCGCTGGCGCACATCAGCGAGGTGCGCGACGGGATCTTGCGGGCCCTCAGCGATTGAACCGCGGAGTCCGCTTTTCGCGGAACGCGGCGACGCCTTCGGCGAAGTTGGGATCCCGCGCAGCGATCGTCTGGTAATTGGCTTCGAGCTCCAGCACGCGGTCCAGTGGCAGCTCGTGTGCCTGGTTCACGGCGCGCTTGATCAGCGCAATCGTCTTCGCGGGACCCTGCGCGAGCCGCGCGGCCAGCTCCTGTGTGTGCCCGAGTACCAGCTCGTCGGGCAACACCCGGTTAACCATGCCCAGCTCGAAGGCCTCCAGAGCGCCGACCGGGTCACCCGTCCAGGACAGCTCGAGCGTCTTACCAGGCCCGATCAGGCGTGGCAGGAAGTACATCAAACCGGCGTCGGGCACCAGCCCAATGCGGACGAAAGCCACCACCAGGCGGGCTGACTCGGCGGCGAAGCGCAGGTCACACGCCAGCGCCACGCTGAGGCCGGCACCCGCCGCCACGCCGTTGATCGCCGCCAGCACCGGCTTCTCCATGGTGTGCATGCGGGTAACCGCCGGGGTCAGGCCCGTTCGCAGCGAGTCACCCAGGTTGATCTGGCCGTCGCCTGGGCGAAACTCGGTGACGTCGGCGCCCGAGCAGAAACCCTTGCCCGCGCCTGTGATTACCAGGGACCGAACGCTGTCGTCGCGCTCCGCGGCGCGCAGGACGTCGGAGAAGGCCTTCACCATCGTGGCGGACAGGGCGTTGAACTTTGTGGGCTGATTCAGCGTGACGGTCTGAACGCCATCGTGCAGGTCTACAAGGACCTGATCGTTGCTTTCGGGCATGGCTCAGCGGCCCTCGTATGCAGGCTGGCGTTTGTCAATGAACGCGTGCATGCCCTCGTGGGAGTCCTGTGTGGCGAAGAGCAGATAGAAGGCTTTGCGTTCGAGCTCGATTCCGTCGTCGACGCGACCTTCAGACGCACGGGTGATCGTCTCTTTGGCCAGGCGAACCGCGATCGGCGCGCGTCGAGCGATCTCCTTACCGAGTCGGACGCCTTCCTCGACGATCAATTCCGGCGGCACCACGCGGGCGGCCAGGCCACGCTGCAGGGCCTCTTCCGCGCCGAGCATGCGGCCGGTAAGGATCACGTCGGTGGCCACATACTTGCCGACGGCGCGTGTCAGGCGCTGCGTGCCGCCGGCGCCGGGGATCAGGCCGATGTTGATCTCCGGCTGGCCGAAGCGCGCGTTTTCGGCGGCGACGATGACATCGCACAGCATGGCGAGCTCACAGCCGCCGCCGAGGGCGTAGCCGGCAACCGCGGCGATCAACGGCTTGGTGATGCGCTTCGCGCGGTCCCACAGGCGGCCATCTCTTTGATGTCAGCGCCGGCGGCGAACACGGACGGGCCGCCGGTGACGACGATGGCGCGGATGCCGGGGTCCGCGTCGTGGCGCTCGAGCGCGTCCACCAGCTCGGCCATGAGCGGGCGGGCGAGCGTATTGAGCTGCCTCGGCCGATTGAGGGTGACGATGCCGACCGGGCCGTCGGTGGTCGACAGGATGTACGCATAGTCGGGCATGGCCCGTAGGGTAGTGCGCCGTTCGCGCGTTCGCGCGTTCCGGGTTCCGCGTTGCGCGTTGCGCGTTGCGCGTGATCCGCCTCGCCCTCTGGGAGAGGCCGCGCGTAGCGCGGGTGAGGGTGGCCTACGAGCACGAACGCTTCGTCTCGTATGGCACCCTCACCCCAGCCCTCTCCCAGAGGGAGAGGGAGTACCGAACCCGAACGCGCGAACGCGCGAACGCGCGAACGCCTTGACACCCCGGTGAGGCGAGGCCTAGCATGAGGTGAAGAATTGGTCCGACCATCCAGCCATTTCACCGAGGGAGACGCACTACATGGGTGCTCC
>VBGG01000587.1 GCA_005883405.1 Chloroflexota bacterium
CAGCGTGCAGGCGGCGTACACGGGTCCAATCCTGCTGCTGGCCAGCAACCGCCAGGCGACGAAGGACCGCGCGATGGCCTGGCGGGATGACGAGGAGCTGGGCGTCATCTTCAAGCTCCAGCACGAGCAGATGGAGATTCTGAACCTGGTGACGGACGCCCAGGAGAAGCACACCGAGATCCTCGAGCTGCTGCGCGGACGCGATCACTCGACGAGTTGATGCGCGCGCGGAAAAAACCTTATGAAGTCATAAGGGATCGGCTCGAGCGCGGCCGCACCGTGGTCCTGGATGGCGGCGTGGGCTCCGAGCTGGTGCGGCGCGGTGTGCGCTGGCGCGACCATGGCCTGCGCACGGACACCGCGGCAGTCCACGAGCTGCACCGAGAGTACCTGGAGGCCGGCGCGCACGTCATCCGCACCAACACCTTCCAGCTGAACCGGCGCATCTACCAGAACGTGTTCCGCGACGCCGCGCATCTGCATCACATCGGCGCTCCAGACCTCGACCAGCGCATTCCGAAGCTGATACCCCGAGCGGTGGACCTCGCCCGCGCCGCGCGCCAGCAGGCTGGCCGGGACGACGTGGCGATCGCGGGCGTCATGTCGCCACTGGAGCACTGCTTTCGTCCGGATCTGGCCGTATCCGACGACCAGGCGCGCGCAGAGCACGCCGAAATCGCCCATCTGCTGGCGCAGGCCGGCGTTGACCTGCTCCTGCTGGAATCGATGAATACGCTCGCCGAGGCCCGCGTGGCGGTCGCCGCGGCGCGGGCGACAGGCCTGCCAGTGTGGGTCAGCTACGTACTGGATGCTGCTGGCAACGTGCTCAGCGGTGAGTCGCTCTCCGACGCGAGCCGCATGGCACGCGATGAGGGCGCAGAAGCCGTGCTGGTCAACTGCGCGCCACCCGAGGACATCGAGCGGGCCGTGGCCGCAATGGACGACGGCGATGTCAAGATCGGCGCCTGCGCCCACATCGGCCGCTTCGATCCACCCAGCTGGAAGTTCGAGTTCTTCCCGCAGTTCAGGGACACCGACGCGTGGCCGCCACCGCGCTACTCCGCCGCGGCGGCGAGGTGGCAGGACTCCGGCGCGCGCATCCTGGGTGGTTGCTGTGGAACGGGCCCGGCACATGTGCGCGCGCTCGCGGAGCTGGCGGGGTGAGCTACGCTCCGGTTCGCGCCAGGCTCGACGCCGGCGAGCTAGTTGTGCTGGACGGGGCGATCGGTACCGAGATCTTGCGACGCGAAGTAACGTGGGCCGATCACCAGCTCCAGACCAGGCCGGAGCTGGTGCGGAGTATCCACTCCAGCTACCTCGCTGCCGGCGCGGACGTCATCTCGAGCAACACGTTTCAGCTCAGCCGTCGTGGTTTCATGCAGCACTTCAAAGACGCTGAGCACATGCGCCACATCGGCGCGTCGGGCCTCGAGACGCGCTGGGCGGAGCTGGTGCAGGCCGGAGTCCGGCTGGCCCAGGAGGCGCGCCAAGCAGCCGGTCTCGGCGACTCCGTGGCTGTGGCTGGCGCGATGACGACGCTGGAGTGGTGCTTTCGTCCGGACCTGGCGCCGTCAGGCGACGCCGCCGACGCCGAGTACCGCGAGCTCGCGTCAGTATTCGCCGAAGCAGGCTGTGATCTGTTGCTGATCGAGACGGTCAATTCGGTCCGCGAAGCGGTCGCCGCCGCGCGTGCTGCGCGCGCCGTTGGACTGCCTTGCTGGATCGCGTTTGTGCCCGATGAAGCGGGCAACCTCTTCAGCGGCGAGACGTTGGCACAGGCATGCGCGGCGCTCGAGCCGCTGCAGCCGGACGCACTGCTTGTCAACTGTGCGCCGCCGAGCGATATCGCGCTGGGGCTGCGCCAATTGGTGAGGCACAGCAGCGCGCCCGTCGGCATCTACCCTCACATTGGTCGGTTCGATCCCCCGGAGTGGATGTTCACCGACGAGTATCCACCGCCGCGCTACCTGGAGCTTGCGCGGGAATGGCTGGCCTCAGGCGCACGTATCATCGGCGGCTGCTGCGGCACGACGCCGGAGCACATCGCGCAGCTATCTACGCGGCTGCGAATGTAGTCTCGCCGCTAGCCGCGGACGCGCGAGGAGCCGAGAACACGCGGTCCCCCCCGAGGAGAAAGACATCACCCACGCGGTGGCTGCGCGCCAGAGCGGCCTGTCAGTGCACTGAGAGCTTCTTGTTGTCGGTCGCGACCGTCAGCTGGTGGACCTCGCTGGTCAGGTTCAGGATGTTTTCGGACAGCTGCAACAGCTCTTCATTTTGCTTCTCCTCGTGCTGCACCAGCTCCCACTGGTGATCGGCGAGCACTCGGCGTTTTTCATCCGCTCGGTTCTGGCTGATCATGACAAACGTCGACAGAAAGATCGCTTCCAGAGAAACGATCATGGTGAGCAGGCCAAAGGGAAACGGCTCGACAGCCAGCACAATCCACAACGTAAACCAGACCGCGTGGACGTAGACGAAGGGCATCGAGCCGGCGAAGTTGGTGATCCTGTCGGCGATCTGAGCCTGCAGACTCCGCCGTCTCTCCTCTTCGTACTTGTGCAGCGCCGGGTGACGCGCCACCGGGTCGCGGATCGAGATCACCCCGACCAGCTTGCCGGCATCCACCACCGGAAGATGCCGAATGTGGCGCACAGCCATGATCTGCGCGGCGTCGGTTACATCCGCGTTCGACGTCACGGTTACCAGGTCGGTGGTCATGCGCTGGCCGACGCTCACCGACGCGGGGTCCGTGCAATCGGCGACGAGATTGACGTAGTCGCGCTCGGTGATGATGCCGGCTGGCCCTTGCGGACCATTCACGATCAAAGATGAGATCTTGTTCTCTCGCAGAACCCTGGCGGCGTCCGCGCAGGTCTAGTGCTCCCCGATCGTCACGACGTCGCGATGCATGATGTCTCTCACACGCATGGCCGATGCTCCAAAAACGGGTAGCGTTCCCTTACGTGGATACTACCGATCTTCTGGCCATTCTTCAGCGCGACGGCCTCATGCTTATGTCTGATTCCAGCCTGCCGAGCCTGGTCGCGTTGGTAGCCGGCGGGCCGATCGGCGGGTCGTGGTGGGGCCATCCGCGGGGTGGAGAGATCTACCACCTCGCGAACCAGCTGGTCGACCAGCCTGATGTCCTGCTGGTCAAACTGGTATCGACCAAGAAGACGTTCGTCCACCGCCGACTGTGGCCAGCCCTGGTGGCGGTCGGCCAGGCCCGCGAGCGCTGGCAGCTGGATGGGCTAACCGAAGCGCCGCTGGCCCTGCTTGCCGCGCTCGACGACGCTGGTTGCCTGGCATGGGACGAAGTCTTGCCAGTGCTGCCGCCGAACGCCGGTCGGCCGACTGAGTCCGTGAATGCGCTGGAGACCCGCTTGCTCATCCACACATCAGAGGTCCACACGCCATCCGGCGCGCATGCGAGGAACCTCGAGACGTGGTCAACACTGGTCGGGCGAGTCGGTATCGATGCCGCGTTGCCTGAGGTTGCCGAAGCCAGGCGGCAGCTGGAGACAACGCTTGCCGAGCTCGCGGGTGATAGCGTGATGACGGCGCGACTTCCCTGGCTCAGTCACAGCCGAAGCCAACCCGTGCGAAGGCGCCAGTGGCCGCCGGCTTGAACGTGGCGAACCAGCACCCGTTCGAGCTGCGTGCGAGGTGCGAGATCGTCGAGCGACTCGGGGACGCGGTCGAAGACGAACTCGAAGGTCCCGCGGTCATCCTCGCGTACGCCTGGCACCAGCTGGAAGCGCTTCTGGAACTGCACAATGTTCGTCGTTGGTCGCAGATACTCCGCCAGCTGGTCGTCGAGCAACCATGAGGTACAGGTGGCCACTGCAAAGTCGTGCGCCGGAAAGTGGCGACGGAAGAAGCGCCCAGCCATCGCAAATGATTCGTCGCAAGCCGCCGGCGACAACGCGCCGCCAGCGGGGATGTGCACGCCGAGCGCCCCGTCGCCCACCTGAAAACCGGGCCCGAGCGCGCTGGCGGCTGCGCCTTCATACCAGAACAGCGGACCGGCCATGCCCATGCGCAAGCGGTACGGATTGAATTGCAGCCGCCCCAGCGCGTACAGCGCGCCCCGAAAATGGAGCCCGATCCAGAACTGGGAGTCGAGGCCAGTTGTGTCGTTTCGGCGCCGAAATCGAGCGATATGACGACCGAGGTCCGCGAGGGTGTCCCACGAGACGTCGTCGCCGATACCCATGCGCGTATGCCAGGCGTGCATCTCCTCGGCAGCCGCAAGGAAGACGAACACCCAGAAGCTGCGACCGAGCAGGCCGAGATGAGCCGGAAGCGATGGCAGCCAGGTGGCCGCGTCCCAGCGGCCGATGTCGAGGCGGACCTGGTGATACGCGCGTTCGAGCAGCCACCACAGCTCGGGCTGCTGCTCCGGAGTGGGGAGCGCCTGGGCGATGGCCGTCAGGTCGGGCTCGACGACGCCGAGACGGCCCAGCTGCTCGAGCGCCGCCTGGCCGCGCGGCATTGGCACCTCGTCGGGCGGAGGGCCGACCGGCTCCAGCGAGTCCAGCCAGCGTGTCAGCTGGTCTGGGAGCTCGAGACGGCGCGCGACCGTAGCTGGTGAGAGCTCCACCGTGCCTCTACGAAGCGGCATTCGAGCACAAGACCGCCTGAGAGGGTACGACCCGCCCGCCGGAGCTGGCGAGCGGGTCGACCCGAGGAGAGGAGAGGATTAGCTCTTGGGGCGCGGCGTCGGCGTCGGCGCGGCGCCGATGAAGACCGGCGTCGAAACGATGGTCTCCTCGCCGGTGGCAGCCGACCGGGCGTAGACCACGAAGTCGTGGCCGCCGTTGGCCGTGCTGGGGATGTTGGCTTTGATGACGAACGTGCGGCCGTCGGGCGCACCGTTATCGCCAGGCACGCCGCTGCCGAGGGAGATGCCGCCGCTGTCGCGACTATCCAGGAACAGCTCGACGCTGTCGACGCCAGAGCCACTATCGACGCTGGGATCGAAGGCCTGACCCTCGACGATCAGATCGCCAACCGGCAGGACGCCGCCGGCGCTCGGGTTTGCGACGGACAGGACTGGGGCAGCGTGGCTGCTGGGCAGCTGCAGCAACGCGGGCGAGCCCGCCGAAGTTCCAGCCGGGGCGGCAGTGCCCTGGCAGGTTGACGTTGTGGATTCGGTCAGCGGGACCGGCGTGGGCGCCGTGCCGACCGGGGTTGGGGTTGGCGAGGCTGCGACGAAGACTGGAATGGAGACGCTGGTTTCCTGACCGGTGACCGAAGAGATGGCGTAGACGACGAAGTCACGACCGCCGGCGTTGTTCGGCACCGATGCCGTGACCTGCCATGCGTGCGGGTTGGACTGGGCGCCCGTGCCTGGCACAACGCTGGCCAGGAACTGGCCGCCTGTGTCGCGCGAGCCGAGGAACAGATCGACGCTGGTGATGCCAGCGCCCGAGGTAGCCGCCGGATCGAAGGCGACGCCCGAGAACACCATATTGCCGGCTGTTAGCAGGTCGCCGGGGTTAGGGTTGACGACCTGCAGGACTGGTGGGCCAGCCGGGCAGCTTGACTGCGCCGACACCGGCGTCGTTTGAGCGCCGGCGGGGAGACTTGAAGCCGCGGTCAGCGCCACAGCAAACACCAGGCTCGCCAGGCCGCCGACCCGTCGGACGGCAGCCAATTGGACAGAGTGCATCGGTTGAGACTCCTTGACTGTCCATCGACGCCTCCAGATGACGGTGGACAAGCAGACTAGTCCCGAGAGCGTTGGCGCGATATCGTGGACAACGAGAATGGGGACCGGTGTTCCGTTCTCGTCGCCACTCCGTCGGGTTCGCGCTCGGGGGAGTGGCGTCTTATTCGGTTGGAAGAACACGCCGCGAATTCGGAGGCAGACCACCCCCTTTCAGGGGACCAGCGCGGAGCCGGCCAGAGAACCGACGAGGAGCACGCGCGAATTGTTGCTGCTGCTACAAACCTTCGCGCCGGCCGAAATATTTCCTTTATTCGAAGATTAGCGGCAGGCGATCAGCGCTGCCGGCGGGGCGGCGACTCGGTCGGCACGATGCTTCGACTGATGCGCTCGGTGCCGCGCAGCAGGTCGACGGTCGCTGCGACCCCCACGCGCTCCGCGGTGAGCAGGCGCAGGAGGTCGTCGATACCAGCCGTCGGCTGGCCGTCGAAGCCGATCAGCACGTCGCCTGAGACGACGGCTGCTCGTTCGGCCGGGCTGCCTGGCTCGACCTGGACCACGAAGATTCCGCTGTCGGCTTGCAAGCGGTGGAAGCGCACCACACGGCGCGGAAGCGGCACGGTCTGGCCGGCGATTCCGACATAGCTGCGGCGCACCAGGCCGTCACGGATCAAGCGCGACGCGATCACCTTGGCAGTATTGATGGCGATCGCGAAGCAGATGCCCTGGGCGCCCTGGATGATGGCGGTGTTGACGCCGATCACTTCGCCGCGACTGTTGACCAGCGGTCCGCCCGAGTTGCCCGGGTTCAGTGCCGCGTCGGTCTGGATCACGTCGTCCATCAGCCGACCCGAGCGCGACCGCAGCGATCGTCCGAGAGCGCTGACGACACCCGCCGTGACCGTCGCCTGGAAGCCGAAGGGGTTGCCGATGGCGATCGCCACCTGGCCGGGACGAATGCTCTGCGAGTCGCCCAGGCGAGCTGCGACGAGATCAGTTGCGTCGATGCGGATGACCGCCAGGTCAGTCTCCGCATCGTCGCCCACCAGGCTGGCCGTGAATCGCCGCCCATCCGGCAACGAGACCTCCAGCGAGTATGAGCCGTGCACCACGTGGCTGTTGGTCAGCACGAAGCCGTCGGGCGTGAAGACGAAGCCTGAG
>VBGG01000113.1 GCA_005883405.1 Chloroflexota bacterium
CTGGTGGGCGAGCAGCCCGCCGAGGAGGCCGCATTGGCGCTGGCGGTGCTGATCAATCGCGCGGTGACGCGCCTGCACGGCCTGAGTCGCGGCGAAGCGACAGCGCGCAAGGAGCAGCCAGACTGGCCGCTGTGGGCACAGCTCCAGAACGCCTCGCGCAGCCTGGTGCTGCAGGCCAGCACGTGTCGCGACCTGGCCGCGCGTCTGGCAGGGCGGCGCCAGTGAGCATCGTGGCCTGGATCGCGCTTGGGCTGGTGGGCGGCACCGTGGCTGGCTGGCTGTGGGGCCTGCGCGGCCGGGCGCTGCTGAGCGACGCCGTGGTCGGCGTGATCGGCGCGGTGCTGGGCGGCTTCATGGCCGCCGTGCTGCTCGGCCTGGACATCGCCGATTTCGACGGCACCAGCGTGCTGGTGGCCGCCATCGGCGCGGGCCTGCTGATCCTGGTCGTCAACACCCTGCCGGCGATCGATATCTACGAGTAGCGCCGCTTGCGAAGCGCCTTCAAGCGGTTCTTGAACACCTGGACCGTGGCGCGCCGGTCCGCGGCTGATCGACGGGTGCTCGAGGTCAACGCATCAATGGCAAGCAGCAGGACCCGCTCCGCGTCGTCGAATGCTGCGCGGCGTTCATAGATGGCCACCAGACGGCCGTACGGCAGATCGGCTGGGAAGCCTTCGGCGACGTTGCGCTCGTACAGCGCGATGGCCGCCTCGAGATCGCCCGCCTGCTCCGCGGCCAGGCCCTCCAGGTTGCGCGCCGTCTGCGCCTCGAGCAGCCAGCGGTCCTCCAGCGTTTCCTCGGCTCGAAGCGGTCGACGGGGCATGCCGCAGTAGTAACAGAGTGGTCGGGGAGAGAGGATTTGAACCTCCGGCCCCCACGTCCCAAACGTGGTGCTCTGCCAGGCTGAGCTACTCCCCGGAATGGCGCGCGATCGCGCAAAACGGCTGGCTGAGTGTAGCAATTGCGGCTGTGGCTGGACACGCCGCGCCGATCTGCTAGCTTGGAGTAGTCGATGCGTACGTCCCCGCCCGTGGCATGCGCCTGATTCGCGCGCATCGTGCACTCGAAGTCCTGCCGACGGCCACCGTGTGGCTGATCATCACCGCGCCAGTGTGGGGCGCACTGGTGATCCCCGCCGCCCTGGGGTTCGGGCTGGTGATCTTCAGCCTCTACTGGCTATGGAAGTCGCTGGTCTTCGCCAGCGGAGTGCTCATCGGCTTCTGGCGCCTGCACAACGCGCAGCAGCGTGATTGGATCGCCGAATCGCTCGCCCTGCCGGGCTACGAAAAGCTCCACCACCTGGTGATCGTGCCCACGTTCGGCGAAAGCGAAGAGATCGTCGCCGACACCCTGCACTATCTCGCGCTGCAGGACCTCGCCCTCGAGCGAGTCTCGGTGGTGCTGGCGTTCGAGGAGCGCGACCCGAGCGCTCCGGCGCGGGCGCAACGCCTCAGCGCGCGGTTCGCCGCATTGTTTCAGCACTTTCTCATCACCTTCCACCAGGACCGTGAGGGCGAAGTGCGCGGCAAGGCCTCCAACCTCACCTGGGCGGCTCGACGGGTCCAGGCGGAGCTGATCGACACGGGTCGACTTGATCCCAACGATTTGATCGTCAGCGTCTGCGACGCCGACTCGCGGCTGCACCATCGCTACCTCGGCGCGCTCGGGTACGAGGTCCTGTCACAGCCGAATGGCTTCCTCCACATCTTCCAGCCGGCCATCCTCTTCTATGCCAACCACTGGCGGCTGATCGCGCCGCTGCGCGCGCTGAACAGCATCTACTCGTTATGGGAGCTGGCGCGCATGGTGCCCAGCCACCGCCTGGTCACCCAGTCCACCTACTCGCTCAGCTGGCGGGCCGTTTGCGAGGTCGGCTTCTGGGACGTGGACGTCATCCCCGAAGACTCGCACATGTGTTTCAAGGTGCTGTTCCACTTCGGGCGACGTGTGAAGGTGCGACCAATCTTCCTGCCGGTCTACGCCGATGCGGCGGAAGGGGCGACGCTGCGGCGCACCCTCGAGAACCAGTACCACCAGATCCTGCGCTGGGCGTGGGGCGTGTCGGATATCCCCTACGTCGCTCTGGGCGCGGTGCGCGCGCGCGACTTGCCCTGGCACGTGCGCATCATGCGCGTCGTGTGGTACGTCGAGGAGCACTTGATGTGGCCGTCGCACTGGTTTCTGCTGACGCTCGGCGGCCTCATTCCGCCCCTGGTCAATCCGGCCTATGCGCACAGCACGCTGGGGATGTGGCAGTCGAGCCTGATCTCGGCCATCCTCGGACTCTGCTTGCCGTGCCTGCTACTGGTCATCCTGGTCGATTGGCGGCTTCGGCCACAGCACCCCGATGGCGAAGACTTGATCGATGTTCTCATCGGTTGGGCGTCGTTTGCGCTGTTGCCGATCGTTGGCTTGCTGCTGTGCGCCTTGCCCGCGCTGGACGCACACACGCGTCTGCTCCTCGGACGCCGTTTGGAGTACCGCGTCACTGAGAAAGTCCCGGTCCAGGCTCGGTTCAGAGATCAGCAGGCCGCGCCTGCAATGAAGCCGCTGGGCAAGCTCGCGCCGCTACGCCGTGCGCGCTTCTCCTTCTCGTCTACCGCGACCTCCGCTAAGGTGCGCCCCAGACGCGGAATGAAGAAGACGGGATCGTAGCCGAAGCCGCCCGTGCCGGCAGGCGTGCGCGCGATCTCACCGCGCACCTCACCGCGCGCGTCCCACGTGCGCCCGTCTGGATGGCGGAGTACGGCGACACAGGCGTAGCGGCAGGCACGCGCCGAACCGCTCTTGCCTTCGAGCAAGCGGATCAACAGCGCGTTCTTGTGGTCGTAATCGTCGCCCTCCCAGCGCGCGGACTGCACTCCTGGACCACCACCCAGCGCGGCGACGCACAGGCCGGAGTCCTCGGCCAGCGTGAGCAGCCCGCTTGCTCGCCCATACGCTTCGGTTTTCAGGAACGCGTTCTGCCTGAAGGTCGCGCCAGTCTCTTCGACGTCGAAGTCAATGCCTGATTCGGCCAGAGTTTGCACGTGCATCGGCAGATCACTCAGGAGTTGCTTCCATTCGCGCAGTTTTCCGGCGCTGGTGGTGGCGATGAGTAGCCGGCATTCGGGCATCCGCGTCTAACGTTACCGCTCGAAAGCACCCAGGACGAGGCGCGCGCCGCGGCGCGGCTTGGAGCGCCAGATCGCTCCATCTACGTCTCCGATTATCAGCGCAGCGGGCGTGGTCGGCAGGGGCGAACCTGGCTGGCCGCGCCGGGTACCGCCCTGCTGCTGTCGATCCTGTTCCGCGACACGGACGTTGCTCCGCGGCCGTGGCGCTGGACGAGCCTGGCTTCTGTGGCGCTGGTGGAGGCAACTGACGAATTGCTCGCCACAAAGAAAGCAGCGATCAAGTGGCCCAACGACGTCATGCTGGACGACCGCAAGGTCGCCGGGATCCTGGCCGAGAACACGTGGGACGGCCGGCAGCTACTGGCGATCGTTGGCGTGGGTGTAAACATCAACACGCCGCCAGCCGACCTCGCCGCGCTGCCCAGCCCGGCCACCAGCCTCGCGATCGCGTGCGGCCAGGACGTCGACCGGGGCGAGCTGTTGAAGGCGCTGATACGCCGCATGAACCATTGGCTGGAGCAGCCCGTCCCCGAGCTCTTCAAAAGCTGGCAGTCGCGTCTGTGGGGCCGCGGCCAACGCCTGCGTCTACTCGACCTTGGTGAGGAGCACGAGGTGATCGTGCTCGGCGCAGCGCCCGACGGGTCGTTGCGAATCCGCCTGCCAGACGGCGCGGAGCGCACCACCACTACGGGCGAGCTCATTCTTTGAGCCGATCTCTAGCGGAGTAGCCCCCGTACGGCCGCAGGCGGGTACAACGGTGAACGCAGGATGCTGACGCGTCGGTCTCGCACGATAGACCAGGGCACGGCCGATGTCGCCGCGGCAGCACACTTGTCGCGTGGAAGCGTCGATGTTGCTCCGCCGATACAGGCTGGCGCGCGCGCATTCCAGGTCGGGCTGGCCGGGCTGCTCCTGGTCGGATTGGCTGCCCGGCTGGCGGTGATCGGCAGTCAGCTGGGTGAGATCGACGGCGACGAAGCCGTCGTAGGACTGATGGCGCGTCACATCGCCTTCCTCGGCGAGCGGCCGGTCTTCTATTGGGGCCAGCCGTACCTCGGCAGCCTGGAGGCGTTCTCGGCGGCGCCGCTGTTTCGCGTCTTCGACTCCAGCACCGTTGTGCTCAAACTTGTGCCGAGCGCGTACAGCCTGGGGTTCCTGGCGCTGAGCGCGATCCTGACGCGCCGACTCTTCGGCACTGGCGCCGCACTGGCCACCGCGGCCTACCTGGCGCTGCCGCCAGCAATGTGGGCGGTGTGGAGCACCAAGGCTCGAGGTGGCTACGCGGAGCTGCTGTTTCTCGGCCAGGCGCTGGTGCTGGCCACACTGGCGCTGGCGCAATCACCCTCACGTCGATTGACGCTGCTATGGGGCATCCTGGTCGGTCTGGCTTTCTGGACCCATCTGCTGGCCATCGTCTATGTGCTGCCCGCGGTGGTGTATCTCGCGCTCGCGCGCCGCGGCCGCTGGTCTGCAGCAGGGATTGGCCTCGGCGCGGTGGGCGCGCTGATCGGGATGACGCCGCTCATCATCGAAAACCTGGCGGACGGCTTCCTCACGCTCGCGGCGCTGCTTCAGCCGCCAGATCTGCCGGTCGATCCGCCCGCCCAGCTCCTTCGTTTTTTCCGCGTGGGTGTGCCGGTGCTGCTTGGGCTTGGGCAGCCTACGACATCCCAGGCCATGTTCGACCAGGATTGGCTGCAACGGCCGGCCGGCCACGTGTGGGTCGCGGCGCTGGCGCTGGCGGTGCTCGCGGCGGCGGTGCTTGTGTACTCGCGGACGCTTGCACGTCTGGTCGGCCGCGGCGCCGTGCCGGCCGCCGAGCCGTCGCTGCTGGTGTTGCTGGCCGTGGCCGTGCCGCCTGTCGTCGCGCTGACGCGCTTCGGCTTTTTTGTCTCAGAGCCGCGCTACGCGCTGCCGCTCTATGGTGTGGTGCCGCTCCTGGCGGGCGCGCTCTGGTGTCTCCCATGGCGGTCAGCCCGTTGGACGATCGTGGGCGCGGTCGTGCTCTTCAATGTGTGGAGCCTGGTCTCGACCGATCCGCGCTTGTGGCGGCCCGAGGACACCCCCGACAGCACCGCCGCCAGCCGCGCCGAGCTCGTGAAGTTCCTGGTCTCCGAGGATCGCCACCAGATGTACACGGACTACTGGATCGGCTACCCGGTCATGTTCGAGACGCGCGAGACCGTTCTGGCGTACGGCGTGGGTCTTCGAGCCCGGCGTGGACACAGAGGGCGCGTTTCTGGATCAGCTCGCGACCACAGGCGGGCGCGCCCGGGTGGTGGACGTTTCCGTCTACCGGGTCTACGTCGACGTCGAGCCGCTCGAAGCGATGCGGCCGCGCACGTAACTCCAGCGGTTGAGCGGCGCTAGTTCCAGCGGTGGCCGAGCAGCTTGCGGCAGGTTGGACACTCGTGCGGCTCGCGGAGCAGGCCGCGCAGCGCGAAGAGCTCCTGCTCGCCCGCCGAGTACACGAAGGGATCGCCGCAGCAGATGCAGCGCAGCTCGACGTCGGAATGTCGGATGGAAGGCATGGTGGATACTCGTGATTAACGGTTGACGCGGCGTTGATTCGCGGCTACCCGGTTGTTGAAGACGTCGAGCCGGTAGAGTCCGGTGTATGCGACGGGTGCGCTCTTGGGTCTGGCTGGCGGCTACCCTGACGTTGAGCGCATGTGCGCCGAACGGTGGGTCTCAGACACCCACGCCGACTTCTTCAACGTCTGCCGTCGCGGTCGTGCCGACCTTGAATGCTGACGCCCAGGTCGCGGTCGACGCCGCGATGCGAGACGTCGCGGCGCATCTGGGCGTCGACCCGAGCGCGCTGCGCGTGGACCAGGTGGAGCCGCGCCAGTGGAGTGATTCTTCGCTCGGCTGTCCACAACCGGGCAATCTGTACTCGCAGATCGTGACACCCGGGTTCCTGATCGTCATCAGCAGCAATACGAAACAGCTCGAATATCACGCGGACGCTCGCGGCCACGTCGTGTTGTGCCGGGAAACCTAGACGAGTTCACCCCGTTCGGGTATTTGCGCAATCCGGCTCACCGTGCCACGTCGTGGAGCGAAACTCGCGGCGGCAACCTGCGCGCGGCGTCCGATTACGTCGGTGTCGAGTGGGTCTATCCGGTCGGACGCGACCCTATATCGCGAGCGGGACTCGGCCTCGAAACGACGATCGGCGGCCGCGCGTGTGGCACGCGGGCCGATTTCGAGGCGATCGGCCTCACGTCGCGCTATCACACGAGCTCGATTCTCGGCTTCGACTGGGGCGTCGACGGGCTCGTCGTCGAGGCGCGGTTCTTTCTAATGGATGACGATTCACTCTGCGTGCGGCTCACGGCGCGAAGCCACGCGGTCGAGTCGCGACGGCTGGATGTGCGGTTCGTAGACCATGTGGAAGGTGAGCCTCCCGAGGCGCACACGCGGATCGGACCAACGCGCATGGAGGCCACGCTCGCCCCCGGTGAGGAGAGACGCGCGTACGCCGCCCTGACGCGCGGCGCAACATCCTCGGCATCACAGGCTGCGAGCCATTCTCCTCCTGAGGTGGCGTCTCGCCCGCGTAGTGCAGTGGAGGCGGTCGCTATCCAACTCGACACGGCCACATGCGACTCGGCCTTCGAGGATTTGCTCGTCGAGGATGAGCGCTTCGCCGCAAGCTGTCCGACCCTGGTGGGCGACTGGCCGGCGCACTGGCGCGAAGGGCTGCACCACGATTTTCAGACCACCCGACTCCTGGTCCAGCCGCCGGGCGGCATCCTTCAAGACGTGTGGCCGGCGTGGATGGCCGCCTGGCCGCGCGTGGTGCTCGCCGAAGGCACGCTGGACATGCTGCGCCTGGCGTACGCCGACCCGGCGCTTGCCCAGCGCGCCGTGCTCAGCCTCTTTCGCGACGCGCCACAACCGAACATCCCGTGCGTCTTCGGCGGCGGCGAGTCCAACATGCTCGCCGCGGACGGCAGTCGCTGCGGCACGTCGCCCGCCTGGTGCCTGCCGTTCCTGAATCTGGAGCTGGTGTACCTGCGCACGCTCGACAGCGCCTGGCTGGCCCAGGTCTACCCGCACGCGGCGGCCTACCTCGAATGGTGGCTCGAGCATCGCGTCGACGGCCAGGGCTGGCTCGTTTACAAGTGCACCTGGGAATCGGGCGAAGACGGCAACCCACGGCTGGACCCCACGGGCAGCGGTGATGCCGACATCTCAGATCGGGTGCGTCCCGTCGAGCTGCAGGCCACGCTGGCGCACGCGGCGAACGTGATGGCGTTCTTCGCCGAAGAGCTGGGCCTGCCGGCCGAGCGTTGGCACGCACTCGAGGACGACTATCGCGGCCGCACGCGGCGCATGTTTGACGCCGACGCTGGCCGCTACCGAGACTGGCTCATCGCCGAGCAGCGTTTTTCAGGGGCCTGTGCCGATCGGCCGTACTGGGGCGTGGACCCGTGTCGCTATTCCGCGCAGTCGTTGACGCCGCTGCTCGTCGGCGAGCCGCTCGCGGAAGATGAGATCTGGCGCCATGCCTGCCCGCCGTGGACGCTCTGGCCGTCGTGGACGTATTCGCTGGTTGAATCCGCGGCGGCGGCAGGGCATTACGCGCGCGTGGGCGCCCTGGCGTTCGAGACCATCGATCGCGTCTATCGCGTCACCACGCGGCGCGACGTGGTCGGCCTGGCGCGGCCGATGCCCGGTTCGGCGCCCGAGTTCTGGCCGGAGGACTGGCGCACGTACGGCGGTAGTGACGCCTACGGCTGGGGCGCGACCACGGCGAATCTGTTGATCCGCCACCTGTTCGGCTTCAAGGAGTCCCGCCAGACGGACGGCTGGGTGGCGGAGCTGACACCCGCGCTCCCGCCAGCCCTCCTCTCGCAAGGCACGCGCTACGGGATCAGGCGGCTGAACTATCGCGACGTGACGTTCGACCTCACGTACATCGTGGATCCTCACGCCATCACAGTCAGCATGGACCTGAGACGGGAACCACATGAGTTGAGCATCGAACGCCTGGACGCGGGCGGCAGCCGCGTGGTGGCCACGGAAACCTCGCTAAAGGGCCTGTCGCACACGTTCCAGGCGCAGGTGGGCGAGCGACTTCGCGTCCGTCTCGAATAAGGCCGCCTTTACAATTTCTTGATGCGGGTCAGGTTCTGGGGAACCCGCGGTTCCGTCCCGACGCCTGGCCCGTCTACGGTGCGCTATGGCGGTAACACCGCGTGCGTGGAGATGCGCACCAACGCGGGCACGTTCCTCATCTTCGACAGCGGCACTGGCATCCGCGAGCTCGGCCTGGAGCTCGGCCGCCAGGGCGGCACCGTCTCGGCGCACCTGCTGCTCGGCCACACGCACTGGGACCACATCCATGGCTTTCCGTTCTTCACCCCGGTATTCCTGCCAGGCAACCACCTGGTGATCTACGGCGCCCGCGATCTCGACCGCTCCTTGCGCGACGTGCTCGCAGGCCAGATGCACTTCACCTATTTCCCGGTACCCCTGGGCGATCTGCGGGCCGACATTGACTTCACCGAGCTCGAGGAAGGCGAGATTCGCATCCAGGACGCGGTCGTCCGCACCCACTACCTGAACCACACGGCCGTGTGCATGGGCTATCGGGTCGAGGCTGACGGCGTTTCAGTCGCCTACATGACCGATCACGAGCCGTATGGTCCGGTCGGCAACGGCCTGCGCGGCGGGTTCGTACACGGGGGTGATCGGCGCTTGATCGAGTTCGTGCGGGGCGTCGACCTGCTCATCCAGGACGCGCAGTACACGCCCGACGAGTACGACGCGCGGCGCGGCTGGGGCCACGGCAGCACGGACTACGTGACGGACGTCGCCGTCGAAGCGCGCGCGCGGCGCGTGGCGCTGTTTCATCACGAGCCGACCCACGCCGATGAGGAGATCGACCGTATGGTCGAGTACTCACGCATGCGCGCCCGCGCGGTCGGCAGCGAAATCGACGTGTTCGGCGCCGCGGAGGGTGACGAGCTGGTGTTGTGAGAGCTCCGTGGCGCCGGCGGAATTTGATTGTGCCGCCCGAGGAAGTCCCATATATTGCGCGCGCCATGCAGGAGTTCCGCCCGGGCGAGTGGTGCTTCGACCCCTACGCGAAGCGATGCGAGCGCTGTGACGCGATCATCGGTCGCTACGCTGTCATGTCCGACGAGCACGGGTTTCGCCATGTGCTGTTCTGGCCACACGCCGAGTGGGACGGCGTCTCCGGCAGCAACCGCTGTCGGGCGCACACCCGTGTCGCCAACCAGTGGATCAGGCTCTTCTGAGCTGACGGCTGACGGCTCGCTCAGAGCGGCCGCGCGGCGGCGTTCCAGTTCTGCTCGAGGTTCCTGATCAGCTGCGGGCTGTAGTGGCAGAAGGCCTGCTCGCGACAGTAGACCGCCATGTACTGGCGGAACACATCGAGCGACTCCTGGCCGATGCGCATCGCCTTGCGGTTGCCGGCGGCGCTCACCACGCCTGAACTGGTCAAGGCCTCGATGGTGCGCAACAGGGCGTCGTCCATCTGGCCATCCGGTACAACCGTGTCGCAGATCAGCTGACCCGCGGGACTGTCGGCAGCAAACTGGCGCTCGAACAGGATCGCCTGCCGCGCGGCGCGGTCGCCGACGAAGCGCCACAAGCGCATGTTCGAAACGCCCGGGATGATCCCCTCCTTTCGCGCGGGCAGGTTGAAAAAGCTGCTGCGCTCGGCCAGGACGTGGTCCATCGCCAGCAGCAGCTGACACCCACCGCCAATCGCGAACGCCTCGACGGCGGCGATCCAGGGCTTCTCGTCCGTGGTTTCGATCTCGTGGGGCCAGAATTCGGGGCCGCTCAGCCCGCGATACATCTTGTGCAGAAAGCCCATGTCGCGGACGACGAAGAAGTCGACCAGCGAGATCTGGCCGTGATACAGGTGCGTAAGATTGATGCCCGCGTTGAACACGCGTCGCCCCGCGTAACGGGGGTGCTCGACGACCTTGCCGCGCATCACGCCGACTTCGATCGACGGATCGAGCAGGACCAGGTCCGTGCCGATCTCGAGCGTACTGGTGGTCGAGTCGTCCTCGGCGTTCAGGTAGCGTGGGTTGCCGTGGTACAGGTAGCCGACTGGCCCCTCGCGCTCCACCGTCGTCGTGCCCAGCTCGATACGCCCGTCGCGCTGGAAGTCAGGCAGCACATCGAGAGACTCAGCACGCGGCCGCAGCATGCCGTGCACCAGGTGGTCACCCGAGAGCGGATGGCTCAACACCTGACACAGGAAGAGGCCCTGGTCGACCTCATGGCCCTCTTTGTCCTTCTGCTGAAGTGTGCGTTCGGCACGGATCTGGTCGCGCGTGGGCACCAGGCCCGGCACGGCCTCGGCAGCTCGAAAGACCAGCTCTTCGACGCGGACGAAGCGGCTTCGATCCTCGGTGAGCTGAGCGTAGAGCGCGGCGGCGTGGCGCCTGAGGAAGGCGATGCGGGCGTCGCGGAGGTGAGTCTTCAGCGTGTCGGCGGCCGACTGCTCAGCCTCCGACCGCTGCGGGCGGGGTGGCAGGCGATCGATGAGCGCCTGGCCGGCGACGAAGAAGCGACTCGCCGCCGTGGCGTCAGCGCCCAGCGACTGGCCAAAGGCCGGTTGAAGATGAGAAAGCCGCTCGAGCTCGTCGCGGGGAAGCCCGACGTCCTCGCGAATCGCGATGGCCATAGCGGGACTGTAGCGCTATCGTTGGCGGCGTGTTGTGGAACCGCCAGCGGGAAACTCTCCCACGCGAGCGCCTCGCCGCGTTGCAGCTCGAGCGCTTACACGCGACGCTCGCTCGCCAACTGGCATCGGTGGCGCCGATCGCCGAGCGCCTGCGCGCGGCGGGCGTCAGCTCGCCCGAAGACGTCGCGTCGCTCGACGACCTGACGCGGCTGCCGTTCACCCGCAAGACGGACCTGCGCGAGCATTACCCCTTCGGCCTGTTTGCCGTTCCGCGCGAGCAGGTTGTGCGGATACACGCCTCGAGCGGCACGCGCGGCAAGCCGACCGTCGTCGGCTACACCCGCAACGACCTGGAGGTCTGGTCAGAGGTGATGGCGCGCACGCTGGCCCTGGCCGGCGTCGAGCCGGGCATGGTGGTCCACAACGCCTACGGCTATGGCCTGTTTACCGGCGGCCTCGGCTTCCATATGGGCGCCGAGCGGATGGGCTGCACGGTCGTACCCATTTCGGGCGGCATGACCGAGCGTCAGGTGCTGATGCTCGAGGACCTGGGCGGTCAGGTGCTGTGCTGCACGCCGTCCTACGCGCTCAACCTCGCGCAAACGCTCGCCGAGCGGGGCGTCGGGCGCGATCGGCTCAAGCTCAGGGTGGGCATGTTCGGCGCCGAGCCGTGGACCGACGCGATGCGCGACGCGCTCGAGCGCCAGCTCGGCATCCAGGCCCTCAACGTGTACGGGCTGTCTGAGATCGTGGGTCCGGGTGTCTCGGCCGAGTGCGTCGAGGAACGCCGTGGCGCGCACGTCCAGGAGGACCATTTCCTGGTCGAAGTCATTGATCCACAGAGCGGCCAACCGTGCGCGCCAGGCGTGGAAGGTGAGCTCGTCTTCACCACGCTCACCAAGGAAGCGCTGCCCATGCTTCGCTACCGCACCGGCGATCTGTCGTCGATCGACCTGGCGCCGTGCGCGTGCGGGCGTACGACGGCTCGCATGGCGCGGATCCGCGGGCGCATCGACGACATGCTGATCATTCGGGGCGTGAATCTCTACCCATCAGAGGTGGAGCGCGTGCTGCTGAGCGTGGGCGACGTCGCGCCGCACTATCAGCTGGTGGTCGAGCGGCCGGGCGCGATGGATGAGCTGACGGTGCTGTGCGAATCCGTCTCGTCCGTTGACCTGGAGGACCTGCAGCAGCGCGCCGAACTCGCCCTCCAGGCAGCCACGGGCCTGTCGATGCTGGTGAAGGTGCTCGCGCCAGGCGGCGTGCCGCGCAGCGAGGGCAAGGCCGTCCGTGTGATCGACCGGCGCGGCCTGGTCTAGTCGCTCACTCGCCAGTCGCGCCGCCTTTCGAATGCCCCCGCCGCCGCCCGCCCGCCCTTTCATACAGCTCAGCGTAACGACGAAGCGTCACGCCAGGCGTCACGTGGAGCGTCATGCGGGCGTCACGCGCGTCACAATTTGGAAAATCTGTGCAAAAATCACGAGGCTAGTACACGTCCTGCATGGCGCGTTCGACCGGCGGCGGCGGCTCGTGGCCGGCGTACTGGATGGCATCCTGGACCTCGGCCTCGGCGCGCTCGACGAGCTGGCTTTCGAGCCGCTCGTCCAGCAACGCGTGATGCCGCAGATAACGCGCGAACCTCGGAATGGGATCGTGACGATGGGCGGCGGCCATCTCCCGCGGACCGCGCGTGTCGCCGACTTGACTCGTGTGCTGTCCGAGACGCGTCACGCGCGCCTCGATCAGCGCTGGCCCCCTGCCCGCGCGGGCGGCGTCGACCGCCTCGCGCATGACCCGATACACCTGCAGTGGATCGGACCCGTCGACGCTGATGCCGACGACCGCGTAACCCACCGCGCGATCGGCCACGCTGCGTACCGGCGACTGCTTTTCAAACGGCACCGAGATGGCGACGCGGTTGTTCTCGCAGAAGAGCACCACCGGCAGCTGGTGCACCGCCGCGAAGTTCAGGCCTTCGTGGAAATCCGATTTGGATGAGCCGCCATCGCCGAAATACGCGACGCTGACGCTATCCTCACCGCGCAGTCTGGCGGCAAGCGCCGAGCCGACCGCGTGTGGGATCTGGGTGGCCACCGACCCGGAGATGCTCATCAGCTTGAGCTCGCGTTTGGCCCAGTGGCCGGCCAGGTTCTTGCCGCCGGATGAGGGCGCGTCTCGGCGGCCGAAATAGTCGAGGAAGATCTCGCGCGCGCTCATCCCCCGCGCGTACGCGGCCGGAACGCTGCGATAGAAGAGGTACACGGGGTCGTCAGGTCGCAAGGCGCGCATGCTGGCGATCTGGGCCGCCTCGTGACCGTCGGAGGGGATCGCTACGTCGATCGCCCCCTGGTAGGCGAGCTTCAGCGCCGCCTCGCTCAGACGCCGGGTGACCAGCATCGCGTAGTACACGTCGAGCGCGTCGGCATCGGACAGGCCGAACTCGCGATGGACCGCCCGCGCCGCGCTGCCGGCAGGCCGTTTCGGCCGCGGTGCAGGAGTCGCGGCCGCGGTCATGGCACCTATCCTAGCGTAGGCATGTCTGAGGACGACGACGCGCGGGCTGGCTCGAACGCGAACGTCGAAGTGGCGCGGTTGTTCGCCGAAATCGGCGACATCCTCGAGATCAAGGGCGAGCCGCCGTACCGCTACAACGCCTATCGGACGGCCGCGCGCAGCGTGGCCGGCGCCACCGAGCGTCTCGAGACGCTGTTCGAGCAGGGCCGCCTGCGACAGCTGTCCGGAATCGGCAGCGCGTTGGAAGCGAAGATCGTCGAGTACCTCTCGACAGGTCGGATGGAGTCCTACGACAGCGTCCGGCGCGATTTCCCGGTGGCTTTGGCTTCGCTGCTGCAGGTGCCCGGTCTTGGCCCGGGCCGGGCACGAGCTGTGTATCAGGAGCTCGGTATCGCGACACTCGACGAGCTCGAACAGGCTGCGCGCGAGGGGCGGCTGAGAGAGGTGCCGGGCTTTGGCCCCAAGGCCGTCGACACGCTCATGGCCAACCTCGGTCGCCTCAAACAGCGCTCGAGCCGCCAGCTCATCTCCGACGCGTTCGTAGCTTTCGCCCAGGTGCAGGAAGCCGTCGGTGCGACGACTGAAGCCGATCGGGTCGCCATCGTCGGCAGCGTGCGGCGCATGCAAGACACCGTCGGCGGCCTCGACCTGCTGGCCGGACGTGACACTGCCGAAGAGGCGGAGCAGCTCATCGCCACGCTGGTCAGGCTGCCGAACCTGGTCCAGGTGCTGGACCGCAGCGCGGACGAAGTGACCGTGCAGCTGTACGGCGGGCTCGAGGTCCGCCTGACCATAGTGCCGCGCGAAGCATGGGGCAGCGCGCTGGTCTGGTACACGGGCTCGCGCAAGCACGTCGAGCGCCTGGAGGCGCTGGCGCGGGCGCGGGGCTGGCGACTCGGGCCACTCGGCCTGGAGGACGACGCCAGCGGCAAGCTGCTGGAGCGAGAGCGCGAGGTCGGCGTCTACGAACGGCTCGAGCTACCGTGGATTCCGCCCGAGCTGCGCGAGGACGAGGGCGAGATCGAGGCTGCCCAGGCTGGCACGCTGCCGAAGCTGGTCGAGTTCGGCGACATCAAGGGTGACCTGCACACACATACCAACTGGACGGACGGTACCGACACGTTGGAGGACATGGCCAAGGCTGCAAAAGCCAGGGGCTACCAGTACATGGCGCTGACCGACCACACCCGGAACCTGGCGATGACGCGTGGTCTTACTCCCGAGCGCCTCGAGGAGGAGCGCGCATTGGTCACGCGCGTCAATCACAAGCTGGCGCCGTTCGTGGTGCTGCTGGGCACTGAGATGGACATCCTGTCGGATGGTCAGCTGGATTTTCCTGACTCGGTGCTCGAGTCGCTCGACTATGTCTCGGCCTCGGTGCACACCGGCTTTCGCCAGCCGCGCGACGTGATGACCGCGCGCATGACCCGCGCGATCTCGAACCCCCTGGTCAACACCCTCAACCACCCGCACGGGCGGATCATTCGCCGGCGCGAGGGCTACGAGGTGGACATGCAGGCGGTGATCGAGCAGGCTGCCAGCGGCGGATGTGCGCTCGAGCTGAACGCGACGCCCGATCGCCTGGACCTCAATGGCACGTGGGCGCGACGGGCGCTCGGACTCGGCGCACGATTTACGGTCAGCAGCGACGCGCATTCGACCAGTGAGCTTGACTTCATGCAGTTCGGCGTCGGCAGCGCCCGCCGCGGCTGGCTCACTGCAGCGGACATACTCAATGCGCGTCCTCTCGAGGAGCTTCGCGTGGTGCTGCGCGCGCGAAGTCAGGGTTGATCGACGCTCCGGCGCCGGTTACAGTCGGCCACTAACAGGCGATGAGGCACCGTGTGGACACTCGGTGAGACGCTGCGCCAGGCGCGCCTGGACAAGAGCGTGTCGATCGCCGAGGCGGCGCGTGACACGCGTATCCGACGCACATACCTGGAGGCGCTCGAAGCCGAGGACACCGCTTCGCTGCCACCGCCGGTTTATTCGCGCGGTTTCGTGCGCACCTACGCCGAGTATCTCGGCCTCAACGCGCAAGCCATGGTCGATCTGTACCAGCCGCCGGCGCGGCGCGAGCCGGGGCCAACGCTGCGGCCGGCCGTTCCGCGTGTCGCCATCCCGCGTCAGATTCCGGTACGACCGGTGCTGTACGGCATCAGCGGCATCGTCTTCGTGACTGTGATGGGCTTCGCCTGGAACTGGTACCAGGACGTTCAGCACACGCTGAACCAGGGCGACAGCACGCTGCGCACCCGCGTCGGCACGCCAACGCCGTCGGGCGCGCGGTTGCCCACGCCCTTCCCCATCGCGCTGGCTTCGCCGAGTCCGACCGCCGCGCCGACGTCAGAGCCAACCCCGTCGCCCACGCCAGTGATCGACGGAATATTGGTAGAGTTTCGGACCAGCAGCCGCGTGTACGTTGAGGCCGCGGTCGACGGCAAGCAGGTCGTCGCCGAGACTCTTGCCGCGGGCGCACAACGCACGCTACCGCTAGCCCAGAACTCGGTGGTCATGCGGTCCAGCAACGGATCGGCGGTCGACGTGACCGTCAATGGCGTGCACCAGGACCCGTCGACCACTACGGAGCCCGTGGAGCTTACTTGGCAGCGCTAGTCCCAACGACAGCCACATACAAGACGTTTGTGATCGTTTCACTCGGCTGTGCCAAGAACACGGTCGACTCCGAAGCGATGGAGCAGCTGCTGCTGGCCAGTGGCCACCGTCGCGCTGCCGACGCCTCATCGGCCGACCTGCTGATCGTGAACACCTGCGGCTTCATCGAATCAGCCAAGCAGGAATCGATCGACACGCTGCTTCAGCTCGGGGCCGAGAAACGCTCCGACCAGAAGCTGATCGCCACCGGCTGCCTGGTCGAGCGGTACGCGGACGAGCTCGTGCAGGAGCTGCCGCGAATCGACGCGTTCGTCGGCGCCCGCAACTGGTCAGCGCTGCCGCGGGTCGTGTCGCAGTTCGAGGAGGCGCGCGCGCCCGGTTCGTCGCTGGCACTGGTGGAGCTCGCGCCGCCGGGCGAGCTGGACCTGGAGATCGCCGCGCGGCATTCCAGCGGCCCGAGCGCGTACGTCAAGATCTCCGACGGCTGCGACCAGCGCTGCGCGTTCTGCGCCATCCCGTTCATGAAGGGCAACCACCGCAGCAAGCCAGCCGAGCTGATCTTGCGGGAAGTCGGTCAGCTGCTCGAGCAGGGCGTGCGCGAAATCGTGCTCGTCGGCCAGGATACGACCCGCTACGGTCACGACCTCGGCCAGCGCGATGGTCTGGCGAGCCTGCTGGAGCGCATCACCGACCGTTTCTCAGAACTGCCCTGGATCAGGGTGATGTACGCCTATCCGCGGCACATCACCGAGCGCTTTCTCGGCGTGTTGCGCGAGCGACCGCGGGTGCTGCCGTATCTGGACATGCCGCTGCAGCACACGCACCCGTGGACGCTGGCGCGCATGCGTCGACCGCACCGCGATACCGACGATCTGGTGGCCTGGATGCGCGACCGGGTGCCGGGCCTCGTGCTGCGCACCACGTTCATCGTCGGCTTCCCGGGCGAGACCGAGGCGGAGTTCGACTATCTGCTGGAGAGTGCGCGACGCCTGCGCTTTGACCGGGTGGGGGTGTTTTTGTATTCGAACGAAGACGGCACGGCGGCGTTCGGCAAGGCCGACCAGGTTCCAGAGGCAGACAAACGTCGGCGACGGTCTCGATTGATGGCCGCCGCACGCGACATCACTCTCGAGCAGAACCGCGGGATGGTGGGCAGCGAGCTGGACGTGCTGATCGAGGGCCGCCCGGAGCACGGCTCAGCCTGGTACGCGGGGCGTTCGTACCGCGACGCGCCCGAGGTGGACGGCCTGGTGCTGGTGCAGGCCGACGAGCTGCCAGTTGGCGAGATCGTGCGCGTCCGCGTCCAGCGCGCGCTGGCGTACGATCTGCTGGCGACGCCGGTCTGAGGCGTGGTGCGTATGCTGGCCACGGCGTGACGCTCGGCGTGACGCCTGGTGCGTATGCTGCAGAGCGTGCAGGCCGTTCTCGAGGCGCTGGCCGCGCGGAGGATGTCGCTCGCGGTCGCCGAAGGTGATACCGGCGGCGTGTTGCTCGATGTGCTGACGGCGGTTGCGGGCAGCAGCGCCGTGGTGAGAGGTGGCGTGGTGGCCTATCACGACGACCTGAAGCGCCAGGTGCTTGGTGTTGCGGCTGAGGTGTTGGTGGGCCACGGCGCGGTGAGCGCCGAGGTGGCGCTGGCGATGGCGGAGGGTGTGCGGCGGCTGGCCGGCGCCGATCTCGGCCTGGCCACCACCGGCATCGCCGGCCCGGGCGGCGCCACGCCAACCAAACCCGTGGGCCTGGCGTACGTCGCCGCCGTCAGTGCCGAGCGGTCGCTCGTGCGCCACCACCAGTGGCGCGGCGACCGTCAGACCAACCGCGCCGCCAGCGCCGAAGCCGCGCTCCGCCTCGCCCTCGAGCTGCTCGGATGAACCAGGCCGCCTCTCTGCCCCGAAGGTTCGCTCTTCCTGCCTACTCCCGCCTTTCGTCCGCGAACGAGCGTGGCGAACGCACGAGCCGCTCGCCTACCCGCGGCCATGCGAAAGCGGTTCCTTCCAGGAGGTTTCGGCCGCGAACGAGCGTGGCGAGCGAAAATAGAAGACATTCTCGAACATTTGTGCTAAGCTCAAACTGAGAAGTGAACGGGGGTCCCCATGGCTGAAGCCGACAAGGCGAAGGCGTTGGAAAACGCCATCGCGCACATCGAAAAACAGTTCGGCAAAGGCTCGATCATGAAGCTGGGCGAGGCCCAGCAGCGCATGGCGGTCGATACCATCCCCACCGGTTCGATTGCCCTGGACATCGCCCTGGGGGTCGGCGGCGTGCCCCGCGGCCGAGTCACCGAAGTCTTCGGCCCCGAGTCGTCCGGCAAGACGACGCTGGTTCAGCACGTGATCGCCGAAGCTCAACGCCTGGGCGGCACCTGCGCGATCATCGACGCCGAGCACGCACTGGACCCGTCGTACGCGCGCCAGGTGGGGGTAGATGTCGACAACCTGTTCATCTCCCAGCCGGACTCGGCCGAACAGGCGCTGGAGATCGCCGAAGCGCTGGTGCGCTCGGCGGCCTTCGACGTGGTCGCCATCGACTCGGTAGCGGCGCTGGTGCCGCGCGCCGAGCTGGAAGGCGAGATGGGCGACAGCCACGTTGGTCTACAAGCCAGGCTCATGTCGCAAGCGCTGAGAAAACTGACCGGCGCCATCAATCGCAGCCACACATCACTGATTTTCACCAACCAGCTCAGGGAAAAAGTCGGGGTGATGTTCGGCTGCTTTTCCTATACGGCGCGTGTGGTGCTAGCCAACGGGAAGACGATGAAGATCGGCACGATTGTGAACAAAAAACTTCCCGTTGAGGTCCTGTCACTCAACCATGAGACCAGCGAGTTTCAGGCGCGCCGCGTGGTCAACTGGTTCAACAACGGGCGGACTGAGAAGTTCCTCAAGTTCACCGTGGAAGCGGTTGGCAGGTCTGGGCGACACACGTTGTCCTGCACGCCGCAGCATCGCCTCCTGACGCCGCGGGGATATCGTTCCGCGGCCGATATGAGCGAAGGCGGCGAGTTGATGACGATGGTGCCGCACTGGCTCACCGACGAGGGGCTGCAGGTCGTGCTGGGATCAGCTCTCGGCGACGGATCCCTTCGGCAGATCGGCCGTCACACGGCGTCGCTGCGAATCGGCCATGGAGCCGCCCAGGATGCCTACTGCACGTGGAAGCACGGGCTGTTCGCGGGCCTCAGCCGCGCACTGACGCGCAATGGAAGAGGCGGCCTGAGCTTCGACACGCGCGGCTGCTATGAGTTCGCCTCAATTCGCAAGATAACGTACACGGGCCGGCTAAAGGACCCGTCAGCCGAGATGGTCGATGCCCTCACGCCGCTGGCCATCGCCATCTGGTACATGGATGGTGGCACGTTCGATAGCCGGCGGCAAAATCGCAGCTCGATCTGTTTCAAGGGTCTGAACCGTCTGGCGCAAGAGCGGTTGCGGGCATGGTTCGAGCGGCGCGGCATCACCGCGCGACTCAGCCACCTGGGACGTCTGGACTTCGACATGGCCGCGACGCGCGCGTTGCACAAGATGATCGCGCCGTACGTACACCCCTCGATGGAATACAAGCTGTTGCCTGCCGAACGTGGCAAGTTCTTGGACGTGGGTCCACTGGTGCGCCCGACGTTGAAGCCGGTGGCGATGCCCATCTCGTCCGTGGTCGAGAAGCCGCGGACGCGGGGCATGAATCGCTTCGATATTGAGGTGGAAGGGAATCACAACTACTCCGTGGACGGTGTCGTGGTACACAACAG
>VBGG01000009.1 GCA_005883405.1 Chloroflexota bacterium
ATATGCCGCGGGCGCAGACATCCGCCTGATTATTGACTTACTTCGGGCTTCGTTTCCCCGAAACCCGCCTGGCGCGCGCGAACGATCGCCTGAGCTCGATCAGGAACCTGAAGTTTGCTCATGATGTTCGACACATAATTGCGCACAGTTTTCACGCTCAGTACCAGTTGCTCCGCTATCAGTTCATTGTTATGGCCAGCAGCAATGAGGTCCAGCACGTCACGCTCGCGTTCGGTTAGATCTGGAAACAACGGCTTTGTGACCAAGGCGCGCGGACGCGCGAAGTATTCAACCATGCGCCGGGCGATTGCCGGGCCGAAAATGGCTTCTCCGTTGGAAACCGCCCGTACCGCCCGCAGCAGCTCATCGGGACTGGTGTTTTTGAGCAGGTAGCCGCGGGCGCCGGCCCGCATCGCTGCGAACACCAGGTCGTCATCCTCGTGCATGGTCAGCACGAGCACCTGGAGACTCGGAAGGCTGTGAAGTATGCGACGCGTCGCGTCAATACCGTTCGTTCCGGGCATGCTCACATCCATGACGACGACGTCTGGCTGCGCGGCTTCTGTCTGGGCGACGGCCTCCTCGCCCGTCGCAGCTTCGCCGACCACCTCGATATCTGGCGCAGCGTCGAGGACGAGTCGAACGCCATCGCGAAAGAACCGATGATCGTCGGCCAGTACGACGCGAATCGGAGTCGTCACTCGGGAGCTTTCAGAACATGCTTCTCAGTGTCATCCACGAGCGGTAAGCGTGCCAGCACACGCGTCCCTCCGCCAGCGGCAGAATCGATGGTGCAACTGCCACCGAGTTCCGCAGCCCGCTCGCGCATCGACACGAGTCCGACGCCAGCCCGGACGGAGCTCGGTAGACCTCGGCCGTCATCCACGACTTCGAGATTCAGCGCGGCGTCCAGCCACAGCTTGACTGAACAGGTATGGGCTTCGGCATGCGACGCTACGTTGGCGAGCGCGGCCTGAGCAATCCGGTAGGCGGCAAGCTCGACCGCGGCCGGAATAGCGGGTAAAAGCTGCGGAATCTCCATTGTTATGCCTGACTCGGTCGGGAGCAGCACACCGGCGGCCACTTCGCGTATGGCCCCCACCAGCCCCAGGTCGTCAAGGGCCGGTGGGCGGAGCTCGTAGACGAGGCGACGAACGTCCTCGCCGGCTTCCTGCGTGCGAGTCATCAGATCGTCGAGTACCGCCTCCGCGGTCGCTGGGTCGCGCCGCAACATGCCGCGCGCCACGTGGAGACGCAATGTCACGCCCGCCAGTTGTGGACCCAGACCGTCGTGAAGATCGCGTCGAAGTCGCCGCCGCTCTTCTTCGCGCGCCGACACGAGTCGCGCCCGCGCGTGTTTGAGGTCGGCCGTCAACCGAACAGCATGCATCGCAACTCCAGCTTGACGCACCAGATCCTCGAGCAGCCGGCGATCAGCGGGACTCAACGGCTCTCCAGGTCCCCGGGGACCCAGGATGAGCTCGCCGAGGCTTTCCTGTTGGTGCATCAGCGGCAAGCGGAGGGGCTTCGCGACAGGAGTTCCGGACTCAGCGGCGACGGCTAGACCGTCCGCGCCCCGGAGGGCAATCGCTACGTATGGCAGCTTCAGCGCGTCTCGAACGGTCTCCACAATGCTGGGCAGCACGGCGTCCGAGGCAAGGGTTACCTCCAGCCGCTGGCCCAGGCGCGAGAGGACGGCATAAGGCTCGTCGCGATGCCCATACAGCAGGTGGTTGATCGCACGCTGCGATCGTTCGCGGAGCGGCTGAAACAGCACCGCCACGAGGCCAGTGGCCAGTAGCGAGGCGCCTTGCACGCCACCTGGCTGGAGTAGGGTGCCAAGTGAGTTGACCGCGAGCACGTACACGCCAATAACGCACGCCGTTAGCGTGACATACACGAGCGTACGGTTGATCAGCAGATCGATGTCGTAGAGGCGGTATCGCAGGATCGCGACGCCGACCGCGATCGGGATACCAACGGCGCCGAGCGAGAACAAAGCGCTGCCGTCGTACAACCCCGTAAGGAACAACACCAGCGTGACCAACACCACCCCGACGAACAAGCCAACCCCAATGGCGAAAACGACAGATGACCGCGGCGAGGCACGCCAGTATCGTGCCGACGAACAGCACCGGGATGATCCAATCGACAAACGGATCGATTAGTCTGCCGACGCTGTCGACCCCGAAGGGATTGTCAATGTTCGGGGCGTCGCCGCGACCCCGCGACAGTGGACCGGGTTGAACCGTATAGACACAGACCGTCAGGACCAGTACGCCCGCCGCCAACCACGCCACCGGACGCCAACGCCGTGAGGGCAACCGCCCGTCCGGAAATAGCAGGAGGGGGAAGGTAGCGAGCAAGCCCCAGCCGAGGCCGGTGAGGCAGCGGGCCGCCCATGCTGCCTCCGCAGTCCACGGCCAAACAGAAGTCGGGTGGGCCAAACCGCCCTGCGCATACTGGTGCCCGAGAGAGCCTGACGCCCAGATAGTGGCGCCGGCGCAGAAGAGCCAACCTATTGTGTTGTCACGCCGACGAGAGGCAACTAAAGCGCCGACAGCCGCAAACGCCAGCAGCACGGGTGCGTCGAGATCGCTGGTCCACCACTCCGTGGGGTAGGCAAGCGGCGAAAGCACCATCACA
>VBGG01000120.1 GCA_005883405.1 Chloroflexota bacterium
AATGGTTCATCCCAGAACCGCTCGCCCCGTCACCCTCAAACGCGGGCCGCGCTGACGTGGAGAGCCAGCCGTGCCGCTGATCGGTGTGTGCGTCGCGGCGCTCGTCGGTCTGACCTTCGGCGACGTAGCGCGGCGGCTGGACACCTCGAGTCTTATCGGCGCGGCGCTGCTGGCCGCACTGGGCGCTTGCCTCGCCGGGCGCCCACCAGGCTGGCGCCACACGGCGCTCGCGACGTGCGCTCTGGCAATGGGCGCGTGGCGCGCCTCCACGTCTGGCGACACGACACCGACTCCGCCCGCGCCGGCGGCCGGGCTGATGGCCAGCCTCCTTGACTGGCTGGCCGGCGTGCGCGCCGCGGCCGAGAGCGGGGTGCATGCCTACCTGCCCGAGCCGCAGGCGTCACTGGCGGTGGGCGTGCTGCTGGGCGGGCGGGGTCAGCTGGACGCTGCGTTCCGCCTGGACCTGCAGCGCTCAGGCCTGGCGCATCTGGTGGCGATCGACGGCTTCAAGCAGGTCGTCGTGGCGGGGGCGCTCAGCGCCGTTAGCGTGCGGGTGCTCGGCGCGCGTGTCGTCGCGTTGCCGATTCTGGTCGGCGTCGGCGCGTACACGCTGCTGACGGGCGCGCACCCGTCCGCGGTGCGCGCCGGACTGATGGTGGGCCTGGCGACGCTCGCCTCGGTCGCAGGTCGAATCGCGGACCCGCTGACCAGCCTGCTGCTCGCGCTCGTAGCGATGGCGGCCGTGCAGCCGCGCATCCTGCTCGACGTCGGCCTGCAGTTGAGCATCTCGGCGACGCTCGGCATCGTCCTGTTGTGGCCGCGATTGCGCCGGCCATTGCGTCAACTGCCGCGCGCCTTCGCCGAGCCGCTGGGGCTGACGCTGGCGGTCACCGTCGCCACGCTGCCGGTCATGCTCAGCCGATTCCAGAGCGTTTCGCTTGTTTCGCCGGCTGCCCACGTCCTCGCCCTGCCGCTCCTGCCCGCTGTGCTGGCCAGCACGGCCCTGCTCGCCGTCGCGGCACCCGTGCCGCCGCTTGGCGTCGCCGCCGCCTGGCTTGCCTGGCTGCCCTCGACGCTACTGGTCACGGTGATTCAGGTCTGCGGTCGACTGCCAGCCGCGGCGGTGTCGACGGGCCGTCTGACGCCGCTTGCAAGCGCGTGTCTGGCCGCGGCGCTGCTGGCGTGGGGCGTGTACGGGCTGCCTGAGATGATGGCCTTTCGGCTGGCGCTGCGGCAGACGTTGAAGCGGCGGCTGCCACGCCCCAGCCACCGAGTACCGCTTGCCGCCTGCTTTAGCCTGACGCTCGCGGCCTGCGGCGTGCTGACCGTCGCCCGGACAGACGGACGGCTGCACGTCGACCGGCTGGCGATAGCTCGCGGTGAAGCCGTGTTCATTCGCGGACCGACCGGACGCACCGTGCTTCTGGTCTCCGGCCGCGTCGACGGCGTGGCGCTGCTCAATCAGCTGGCTGACCGCCTCGACGTGTGGGAGCACGCGCTCGACACCGCGGTGCAGTTCGACGCGCCTGCCGAAAAGGGACTGGCGCCAGTCCTGGCACGCTACCCGGCGGGTCAGCTCATCGGGCCGGGCGAAGAGACGCACCTCGATCTGGGTGGCGGCGCGGCACTGGTCGTGTCGGCTGCCGACAGGCGTGTCTCCATAAGCTACGCCGCGACCACATCGGGCCCAGGAGGTTGAAGACCGTCCGCGACCCGAGCCGGGCCTCAGGCAGCAGGTCGAGTCAGGTCAGGCCCGACCACTTCTGCAACCAGACCAGGATCAGCAGGTTGAGCACGATCACAAAGAACATGATGACCAGCTCCATGCCTTCGCTGACGATCATCTGCTGCTGCGCTCCGGTTCTGGGGATTTGCCCACATTGTAGCCATGGCGGCCATCGCCATTCAGGCGCGAAGTCCCAGTGGACGTCAGGTGCGGGCGGGGGTTGCCTCCGAGGCACGGGCTGGGGCGGATGCGGCGGGCGGGGCCGCTGCGCTAGCGCTGGTGGAATTGCTGCCGGGGATGGCCATTTTGGAGTTGCCGTCGAAGTACGCGCCCTCCTGGACGATCAGCGCCCCGGCATTGATCTCGCCGGTCACGCGGCCCGTGGGTCGGATCTCGACGCGACCCTCGCAGTAGATCTGGCCGTCAACCTGGCCAGCGATCGTGACGTGCGCGGCCGTCAGGCGCGCGGTCACCCGCGCCTTCTCCTCAACGATGATCGCGCTCTTGCTCTCGATCTCGCCCTGGATCGAGCCCTGCAGACGCACCGGGCCATCGGTCTTGAGCGTGCCCTCGAAGCTCGAGCGTTCGCCGATCAGACTATCGACTTCGACACCGTCGGAAGCCGCGCTGCGCGTCAACCGCGTGGTGGGTAGACCAACGTTGACGTCCCCCGACGTGGAACGAAAGCTCGGACCAGCCGCGGTTTGACCCGCCGCGGGCGCGGGCGTACCAGCCATGGACGTCTCGTTTGCATCAGGCACCGTCGGCGCAGCTCCTGTTTCGTCTCGGTCCTTGGACAGCGCTCCCCGGAACCGTGTCCACTCCTGTTCTTCGGATTTCTTGAACATCTGGCTCCTCCTGCGCGAGGACTGGTCGGGCGAGCCGATCGAGCACCCAGATGCGACTCACCCGCCGACTATGCCGACGCAGTATAGGACCCTATGCAAAAGCGCGGCAGGGGGCGCAGAATGTGGTACGAGTGGGAGGCGCGTCGGTGGCTTCTCAATACCCGCGATTCAGGAGGAATTCCGGACTGATGGCCGCATCCGACCCGCCGCGTGCCGCTACAGCCCAGGCTGGCGCGGCCGGTCCCTTTTCGCGACGCGATTTCATCAAGCTTTCGGGTGGCGTATCGGCCGCCCTCGGCACCCTCGGCGCGCTGGGCGTGAGCCTCGCGCCATCTGTCGCCCACGCGCGCACACTGCGCATCCAGAACGCCAAATCCGTGCCGACGATCTGCCCCTACTGTGCCGTCGGCTGCGGCATGATCGCCCACACCATCAATAACCAGATCGTCAATATCGAAGGCAACCCGGACTCTCCGGTCAGCGAGGGCAATCTCTGCCCCAAGGGCGCCGCCAGCTACCAGCTCGCGGTCAACGAGCGCCGCTGGACAACCGTCAAATACCGCGCGCCCGGCTCCGATCACTGGGAGGATCGTCCGCTCGACTGGGCGATGGACCGTATCGCCCAACTCACCAGGCAAACCCGCGACGATACGTTCCAGGAAAAAACCCCCGACGGCCAGAAGACGCTGATGAATACCACCGCGATCTTCTCGCTGGGCGGAGCAACCATCGACAACGAATGGAACTACGCGCATTCCAAACTGATGCGGGGCCTGGGGATCGTCGCTGTCGAGAACCAGGCACGCATATGACATAGCTCCTCTGTCCCCGGTCTGGGGGTAAGCTTCGGTCGCGGCGCCGCAACAACGTTCTCGCGGGACGTCTCGAATTCCGACGTCATCACGATCATGGGCTCGGACATGGCCGAGTGCCACCCAGTGGCATTCCGATGGGTCATGAAGGCCAAACAGAACGGCGCCAAACTCATCCACATCGATCCGCGCTTTACGCGCACGTCGGCCGTCGCGGATATCTTCGTGCCGATCCGCGCGGGCTCCGATATCGTCTTCCTCGGCGGTCTGATCAACTGGGTTATTCAGAACGAGAAATACTTCAAAGACTACGTCCTGAACTACACCAACGCCGCCACGATCATCAATCCCAACTTTCGCGATAGCGAAGACCTGGACGGTATCTTTTCCGGCTATAACGCGGAAACCAGAACATACGACAACGCGACCTGGCAATACGATCGCACGCAGGCCCAACAGAATCAGCCCAACGCCGATACGCAGCAGGCCGGCGTACAGCCGCAGCAGCCGCTCGCCCCGTTCGACCGCGCCATGCAGGCCGACACCTCACAGAGCTTCGATCCGCTGGTCAAAGCGCTGGTGCCGCCACGCGAGCGCAAGGATCCGACACTGCAGGATCCGAACTGCGCCTTCCAGATCCTCAAGCGGCACTTCGCGAGGTACACGCCCGAGATGGTCGAACAGGTGTGCGGCTGCCCGAAGGAGAAATTCCTGGAGGTCGCCCAGACGCTGGTCGATAACTCGGGCCCCGAGCGCACGGGATCGATGGCCTACGCGGTTGCCTGGACACAGCACACCATCGGCGTGCAGATCATTCGCGCCGCGGGCATCCTGCAGCAGCTGCTCGGCAATATCGGTCGCCCCGGTGGCGGCATCCTCGCGCTGCGCGGCCACGCCAGCATCCAGGGCAGCACCGATAACCCGACGCTGTACCACTCGATCACCGGCTACATGTCGCATCCATCGATCCTGAAGCGCCACGAGACGCTCAAGGAGTACCTGGCGACCGAGACCACGCCGACCTCGTACTACTCCAACCAGCCCAAGTTCATGGTCAGCTACCTGAAGGCGATGTACGGCGATGCCGCCACGCGCGAAAACGACTTCGCGTATGGCTGGCATCCGCGGATTTCAGGCGACCATTCGCACATCCCGATGATGGTCAACGTCGCCGACGGCAAGGTCAAAGGCATGTTCGCCATCGGTCAGAACCCGGCGGTCGGCGGCCAGAACGCGGGCCTGCAGCGACGCGCGCTGGCGAACCTGGATTGGCTGGTCGTGCGCGACTACTTCGAGACCGAGACGGCCTCGTTCTGGTACGCGTCGCCCGAAGTCCGCAATGGCCAGCTGAGCACCGCCGACATCAAGACCGAGATCTTTTTCTTACCCGCCGCACACAACGCAGAAGGCGAGGGCAGCTTCACCAACACGCATCGCCTGCTGCAGTGGCACGAAAAAGCCGCGGACCCACCCGGCGATGCGCGCACCGACCTGTGGTTCACCTATCAGCTCGGCAAGCGCCTCAAGCAGCTCTACGCTGGAAGCACGCTGCCGCGCGACCAGGGCTTCCTCAATCTCACCTGGGACTACGAGCCACAGCCGACGGAAACGCTCGAATGGCGCATCAAGGACGAGCCGAGTGGTCTGCGGGTGTTGAAAGAGATCAACGGCTACGACGTCGCCACTGGCAACCACCTGAGCGGCTTCGGCGCGCTCAAAGATGATGGTTCGACAGCCTGCGGCAACTGGATCTACTCGGGCGTGTTCCCCGCCCCCGATCGGAATCTGGCGGCCAGCAGAAAGCCCGACAACTACGTCAGCCTGGGCTGGGGCTTCAACTGGCCCGCCAACCGGCACATCATGTACAACCGCGCCTCCGCTCGGCCCGATGGCCAGCCGTGGAGCGACCGCAAGCGCTACGTCTGGTGGAATCCGCAGGGCGGCGCCGATCAGAAGGGCGCCTGGGTTGGCTACGACGTCCCCGATTTCACCATAAACAAGCCGCCGGACGCGCCCGCGGACGATAACGGAGTCGGTCTGGCCTGGCAGTCGGGGGCCGAACCGTTCATCATGCACGCCGACGGCAGAGCGTGGCTGTTCGCGCCGACCGGGCTGCTCGACGGGCCGATGCCGGCGCACTACGAGCCAGCCGAATCGCCGGTTCAGAACGCGCTCTACCCCAAACAGCAGAGCAGCCCCGTCTACAAGTACTTCCAGCGCGATGACAATCAGCTCGCCCAGGTGGGTGACCCGCGCTATCCATTTGCGATCACGACCTACAGGCTCACCGAGCATTACCTGAGCGGCACCATGAGCCGCTGGCTGCCCTGGCTTGCCGAGCTCCAGCCAGAGCTGTTTGTGGAGATCAGCCCTGAGCTGGCGCGTGAGAAAGGCATCGCCAATCTGGACATGGTGAAGGTGTCGACGCCGCGGGCGAGCATCAACGCCCGCGCGCTGGTGACCGGCCGATTGCGGCCGTTCACGATCAACGGCGAACGGGTCCACCAGGTCGGTATGCCGTGGCACTGGGGTTACAAGGGCTATGCGACGGGCGACATCGTCAACTCGCTGTCCTCGCTGGTGATGGACCCGAATGTGTCGATGCACGAAGGCAAGGCGTTCGTGTGCAACGTCGAGAAGGCGTAGATCCCAGGAGAGCGCGATGAGGTCCCTGTTCAATCTCCCACCGCTCGTCGAACAGCAGCAGATTCCGGCACAGCCGCAGGTCGGCGACGCGCCCGTGCCCGGCTCGCCGGTGAGTGCGACAGGCACCGGGACGCCGGCTGCGCCAGTCTCCTTTCAGCGCGGCCAATCTGTCGGCTTCTTCACCGACACGACGCTGTGCATCGGCTGCAAAGCGTGCGAGGTCGCCTGCAAGGAGTGGAACCAGCTGCCCGCCGAGTTGGACGCGAAGCACTTCCGCCTATCTGGCAACTCCTATGACAACACCGTGGCGCTGTCAGGAACCACGTACCGCCACGTCAAGTTCGTCGAACAGTTCGAGCTCAGTAACCCCAACCGCGTCGGCGGGCGCTGGCTGATGATGTCGGACGTCTGCAAGCACTGCGTGCAGGCTGGCTGTCTGGAGGTGTGCCCGACGGGCGCGATCACCCGAACCGAGTTCGACACCGTCTACATCCAGAAGGACGTCTGCAACGGCTGCCGCTACTGTGTGGCTGGCTGCCCGTATGGCGTCATCGAGATGGACCAGGACGGCGTGGCGGGCAAGTGCACGTTCTGCTACGACCGCCTGCAGGCTGGGCTCACCCCAGCGTGCGCGCAAGCCTGCCCGACCGCGTCGATTCAGTTCGGGCCGGTGAGCGAGCTGCAGCAGCGCGCCGACGCGCGCCTGCTGCAGCTGCAGCAGGCGGGTCGCACCCAGGCGCGCCTGTATGGACGCGATGAAGCCATGCTCGGCGGACTCAACTCGTTTTACCTGCTCGAAGACACGCCATCGACGTACGGACTGCCCGAAGCTCCGCACCTGCCCAGCCGCAACTTGCCCGCGACTGGCGGACTCGGCCTGGTGGCCGCCGTGCTGGCGGGCATCGCTGGCGTGCTGGCGATGCGCCGACGGCGCATCGACTCGGTCGAAGCAGCCGAGGAGGCTCGCTAGCATGCCGCCTGACTTCAACCCCAGTTATCAGGTGCCCAATTGGGGCTGGTGGATCGTGCTGTACTTCTTCTTCGGCGGCGTCACTGGCGGCGTGTACTTCGCCGCCGCCTGGCTCGACCTGTTCGGCGACCTCCGCGACCGCGCCGCGATGCGCGTCGGTCACCTGATCGCGTTTCCACTCATCTTGCTGAGCGCGCTGTTTTTGATCGTCGATCTCGGCCAGCCTTTGCGCTTCTGGCACATGATCTTCCAGAGCGAGCGCTTTCCCGAGCCGATCTTCAAGCCGTACTCGCCGATGTCGCTCGGCTCGGGGATTCTGTTCATCTTCGGCGTGGTGTCGTTTCTGTCGTTCGTCGACGCCGTGCTCGGAAGAAGCAGTTTGCTCCATTCGCCCCGCAACCCGATCGGCAAGATCGTGTCGGTACTCGGTGCGCTGCTCAACGTCAACAACGAGCCGGTCTGGGGCGACAGCCCGTGGCTGAGCGCTTTGTTCCTGTTCTCGGGCATCTCGACGGGCATCGCCGCGCTGCTACTGCTCGCCCGCCGCGTCGCGTCCACCACCATCGAGAAGCTGTCCGAAGCCGACAACTACATGGTGCTGTTCGAGCTGATCACGCTGGTGGTGTTCCTCGCATCGCTCGGCGCGGTCGGCACGCGCTTCATCTTCGGAACGCCCACCATCGTCCTGTTCGCCATCGTCGTCGTGATCGGTGTCCTGGTGCCGCTGGCGATCCACTGGCGTCCTGGCCTGGCGGGTGGATTGCGCAGCGCGTCGGTCCTCTCCGCGGTGCTGGTGCTGATCGGCGGGTTCGTCCTGCGGTGGGCCGTCCTGGCCGCGCCGCAGGGTCTCGGATTGTGAACGACGTGAGTCGAACCCGGCTGGCGCTGCTGGCCGGCGCGCTCGCCGTCATTCTGCTCGCCTGCTCGCCGGAGGCCACGCGGACGCGCGGCGGCGGGCCCGGCGCCGACATCGGCAACTACTCGCCAAACCTGCCTCAGCCATCCACACCGCCACCTTTGCCCGGCGGCTGAGACCCCTGCGCCTACAATCTCAGACCATGCTCGCCACGCAGGACCTGACGCTGCTTCTCGATCGCCGTGCGGCGGCCCTGCAAAAGGCCCAGCCTGATCTCGTCGAGGCGCTCGAGCTTCAGGCGCGGCTGATCCGCGCGGGCCTGACGGCGGCGCGCGCGCCCGAAGCTCACCCGTTCGCGCTGCCGCGCGAGCACCTGGCGGCGAGGGTGCGCGAGGGCGTCCCGCTGCTGCACGACCAGCCCGCGCACGTCGACGTTCACTTCGCTGCTGACCTGTTCAGCCGGCTGGCGGACATTCTGGCGGAGCGCGACGATGCGCACCTCCGCTCGCGATTGGACGGACTTGTCAGCGCGGCGACGGGCGGTCTTCTGGATCCTGAGCGATTGTTCGGCGAAGCATTCGTTCAGCACCAGGACCACGTCGCCGAGATCGCGAGGCAGATTGGCGTCGATGCCGAGCTCCTGGCGACGCTCGCCAGCCAGGCAGTGACGCCACTGCTGCGCGCGTACGCCGACCACCTCTTGCCGCTTCTGGCTCGAATCGACGACGGCACCTCGCAGGGCGCTGCATGGCAGCAGGGCTACTGTCCCGTGTGTGGCGCCTGGCCGATCCTGGCTGAGCTACGCGGCGTCGAGCTTGCCAGGTACCTTCGGTGCGCTGCGTGCGGCAGCGGCTGGCGTTCGCCCCGCCTCTTCTGCTCGTACTGCGCCAACGAGGATTACCAGTTGCTCGGCACCCTCACCATCGAAGGCGAGCAGCGCTTCCGCATCGGCGTGTGCGAGCGGTGCAAGGGCTATCTCAAGGTGTGCAACGCGTTTGGCCCACCGCCCGCGGCGCTGCTGGCGCTGGAGGACGCCGCCAGCGTGCACCTCGACGTGGCGGCGATCGAACGCGGCTACCACCGCCCTGGTGGTGCGGGTTTCGCGATCGAGCTCGCCATTCCCGAGAACGAGTGGGTCGAGGAGCTTGGCTGAGCGTGCTTCTGGAATCGATCGACTCGAGCGCTGACGCTCTCACGCCGGTGGTGCCGCGCCGCTACGTCCGCTTCGTCGGCGAGCGAGCCGAGAGCGTTCATGCCGAGGTCATCGGCGAGATCCGCTTCACGATCTTCGTCGAAGAGCGCGAGCTGGTGACGCTGATGTGCTCGGCGTGGCAGCTCAAACCGCTGGTGATCGGCTTTCTGTACCTGGAAGGGCTGATCGAAAGCGTCGACGATCTGCAGATGCTGCGGGTGTGCGCCGAGGATCGCCTGGCTGAGGTGCGGCTGGCTAGCGGGTTTCCTGAGGTGCCGCCGCGCAAGATTCTGACGTCGGGTTGCACGGGTGGGGTCAGCTTTGGCAAGTATCTCGACCAGATCGAACAGTTCCGCGTGAGCGACGACGACGTGCGGGTCGCACCGAGCCGCATGTACGAGCACCTGCGGGCGTTGTACGAGCACTCGAGCCTGTACCGACAGTCGGGCGGCGTGCACACGTCGATCTTTGTCGAGCGCGGCGGGTCGGCGCCACGGCTCGTCGCCGAGGACATCGGGCGCCACAACACGCTCGACAAGCTGCAGGGCATGGCGCTGCTCCAGGGGATCCCGACGCGGGGTGGCGTGATGCTCGCCTCCGGGCGGATCTCCAGCGAGATGCTGTTCAAAGCCGCGATCATGGGCGTGCCGATCGTCGGCTCGCGCACCAGCCCGACCAATCTGGCCCTGGCCGTGGCCGAGCGACTCAACATCACCGTCTGCGGCTACATTCGCCAGGGGAGCATGAACGTCTATACGTGCCCTGGCCGGATTCAGGCGTGAGTTTCGCGAAGGTCTTGAGTCATGACGGGCGTTATTTTCGTTCGCGCGTTCGCGCGTTCGCGCGTTCTTCCGCTGCGGTCTCTCGAGGCGGGACGACGGCTGTCGCCGATCGACTGACCTCAAGGCGATCACGGGAGGTCGGCCGTGTGGCAGCGGGCGCCACCCACGCGAGAACGCGCGAACGCGCGAACGCGCGAACGCGCGAACGTCATGGGCCGGCTCACGACTCTTGACTCACGACTCTCGACTCTCGAGATGAATTCCTCCGGCGGCTACATCTACGTCCTGTACGGCGAGGACACCTTCGGCCGCGACGAAGCGGTGCAGAGCCTCAAGCAGCGCATGCGCGCCCAGCCTGCTGGCGAGCACAATCTGACCGAGCTCGGCCCCGACACCAGCGTTGCCGCTCTGCGGCTGACGGCCGACGCCGTGCCGTTTCTGGCGGACCGCCGCATGGTGATCGTGCGCGGACTGCTTGGCCGACTCGCCGGCCGCGGTGGTGGCGGTCAGCGCCGCGGCGCGTCGCGCGCTCGAAAGCCTGCCCAGTCCGGTCCTGATGAGCTCCAGGCGCTGCTGGATTATCTGGCCGATCTGCCCTGGACGACGTCCCTGGTGTTGGTCGAGGACGGCCGCTTGAACCCCGATCCGCTCGAGCGCGCCATTCCGCGCGGGCGCGCCGCGATCCGCGAATACCCACGCGTACTGGACGTTCCTGGCTGGGTCCGCAATCGCGCCAAACTCGTCGGCGTGGATCTCGACGAGGGTGCGGTACGGGAGCTGGCCGTGCTCGGCGGCTCCGACCTGCGGCGGCTGGACAGCGAGCTGCACAAGCTCGCCGATTACGCGGACGGTCGGACGGTCAGCCGCGCCGACGTGCGCGAGCTGGTCATCGGACGAGATGTCGCGGTCTGGTCACTCCTGGATGGATTGGCCGAGCGCCAGGCCGACAAGGCGCTGCGCGCGCTGCGGGCGCTGTACAGCCAGGGCGAATCACCCGAGGCGCTGCTGGGTCGCGACATCGCGCCGCACTACCGACGGCTGATGGTCGCGCGCGAGCTGTCTCTGGCGAGCAAGGAGGAGCGAGCGCGTGTCGACGTGGCGGATCTGGGCCTGAATCCGGCGACGGTGGGTCGTTGGTCCGACCAGGCGGCGGGTTTCGAGCGACAGGACCTGGAACGGGCGCTTACGCTGCTGCTCGATCTGGATCGCAAGATCAAGACGGGCGAGACGGAGCCCGAACCCGCGCTCGAGGTGGCAGTCGTGGAGTTGTGCGGTCGGCTTGGCTGAGTGTCTCGCACGCTATACTCCGCGCACAGAGATCTGAGGAGTCAAGGTGGCTAACACCAGATCGGCACAGAAGGCCATGCGCCAGGCAGAGCGTCGTGCAGTCCGCAATCAGGCTGCGCGTTCGGCGGTGCGCACGTTTGTGAAGAGACCGCGCAAGACGCATCGCAGGTGGTGCGCGACGCGGTGCGCGCGCTCGACAAGGCAGCCCAGAAGGGCATCGTCCACCGCAACGCGGCGGCGCGGCGCAAGTCGCGGCTGATGTCGCGGCTGCACCAGGCGACGAACGTGGCACAGACGCAGGCGGCCGAACCCGAGGCTAAGGCGAAAACTCCAGCGCGGCGCGGCTCCACGGCTACCACCAGATCGGCCACCGCGGCGGCGAAGCCTGCAGCGCGCAAGCCCGCCACGTCGACGCGCAAACCGAAGGAGTAATTTGCTTTCGGGGCCCGACGCTCCCGCCTCTCCCTCTGGGAGTGGATTAAACCGCGCGCCAGCGCGGGTGAGGGGTGCGTACGAGATTTCAACGTTCGCGAAGATACGCACCCCTCACCCCAGCCCTCTCCCAGAGGGAGAGGGAGCCAGTCTGCTAGACTGGAGTAAAACCGACTGACGAGTCGGTCGGTTTTCGAGAGTGAAGGCCGATGCCCGTCGAGCAGCTCCGAAGCCAGCAGCGCCGTGCGCGCATCCTCGAGGCGGCCACGCGCGTGTTCTCGGCCAAGGGCTACCACGGCACACTGGTCGACGAGATCGCGTCGGAAGCTGAGACCTCCAAGGGCGGCGTCTACTTCCACTTCCCCAACAAGCAGGCCATCTTTCTGGCCCTGCTCGACTACCTGGCCGACATGCTGCGCGAACGCATCGAAGCCGCCGTGGCCAGCCAGACCGACCCGATCGGCCGCGCCGAAGCCGCGCTGCACGTGGTGCTGGACACGTTCGCCAGTCACCCGCGCCTGACGCGTCTGTTCATGGTCGAGGCGCTGGGCGCCGGGCCCGAGTTCAACACGCGCATGATCGAGATCCGCGCCGCGTTTGCCGACCTGATCCGCGGCCAGCTCGACGAGGCAGTGGCGACTGGCGCGATACCGCCCCTCGACACCGCCGTCGCGGCGACCGCCTGGTTCGGGGCCCTCAACGAAGTGGTGACGTACTGGGCGCTGTCCTCGACGCCGGGCGACCTGGTCGACGCCTACCCCACCGTCCGCGCGCTGCTGCTGCGGGGCGTCCAGGCCCGTGCTGGCTGATCCGGTAAGCGCTTTCCCTGCGTTTCGGCTGGCGTCCGAGCGCGCACAACGGCTGGGGCGGCCGGTGCTCGCCAGCTGGACGGGGCCGTGCGCGCGGCAGGATCCCATCGAGTACTTTGCCCAGCACGAGGCCGCCGAGTACCGCGGCCTGTGGCTTCGTCCGTCGAGTGGTGAGGCGCTCGTGGCGATCGGCTGCGCCCGCGATCTGGTCGGTCAGGGCGCCGAGCGCTTCGCGCAGGTCGCCAGCGCCTGGCGTGAGCTGCTCGCCGAGGCGGTCGTAGACGGGGTGGCGACCGAGGCGGCGCACGGGCCAGTCGCGTTCGGCGGCTTCAGCTTCGACCCAATGCGCTCGCGAACAGACGCATGGAAAGCGTTTTCCGACGCGCGCATGGTCGTCCCCGAGCGACTGCTGAGCGTGCGCCGCGGCGGCGGGTGGATCACCTCGAACGCCATGGTCGGTCCCGACGCTCAGCCGGCGCCGCCGCCGGCGCCAGGCCGAGACACGGGCGGAAGTCCCGAGCCGTTGCCGCTTTCGCCCGAGGCCTGGCAGGCGACAGTCGCTGAGATGGCCGACGGAATCCGAACCGCGGCCCTCGGCGTCGAGAAGGTGGTGCTCGCACGAGCGCAAACGGTTCGTGTCCGCCGCCCGATCGAGGCCGCGCTGCGGCACCTCGCGGCGAGTTATCCCACTTGCACGCTGTTCGCCATCGCCCAGGGCGACGCGTGTTTTCTGGGCGCCACGCCCGAGGAGCTGATCGCGCTGCGCAATGGCGTGGCATCGACCGCCGCGCTCGCCGGCTCCGCCCCACGCGGTGCGACTGCCGCCGAGGACGAGCAGCTCGCGCGGCGGCTGCTGAGCGATGCCAAGGAGCAGCGCGAGCATGGCCTGGTCGTGGCGGCGCTCTGCGAGGGGCTGGCCCAGACCTGCACGCGGACGATGGCCGACGCCCATCCGCGTGTACACAAGCTCGCCAATGTCCAGCACCTGCTCACGCCGATTCGCGGCCAGGTTGCTGCGGGCCGCACGGTGCTCCGGCTGGTACGCCGGCCCGATCGGCTGGATGAACCGCGACGGCGAGGGCGAGTTCGTGGTCGGCCTGCGCTCGGCGCTGGTACGTGGCGACTCGGCCACGCTGTTCGCCGGCTGCGGCATCGTCGCCGACTCGAACCCAGTTACCGAAGAGGCCGAATGGGGCTGGAAGCTGCGGCCGATACTCGCTGCGCTCGAGGCGGAAACGTGAGCTCAGCTCCGCAAGCGCTGGACCGCATCGTCGGCGCGTTCGTCGATCAGCTCGCCAGCGCGGGGGTGCGGCACGTGTGCGCGTGCCCGGGCTCGCGCTCGACGCCGCTGGCCGTCAAGCTGGCCGAGCACCCCGGCATCAGGCTGTGGATGCACCTCGACGAGCGCTCGGCCGCCTACTTCGGCCTGGGGCTCGCGCGCGCGCTGCGTCAGCCGGTGGCGCTTCTGGCAACGTCTGGCACGGCCGCCGCCAACTTCATGCCGGCTGTGGTCGAAGCCTCCCTTGCTCGCATGCCGATGGTCGTGCTCACCGCCGATCGCCCGCACGAGCTACGCGACAACGGCGCGCCCCAGACGATCGATCAGCTGCGGCTGTATGGCGAGTACGCCAGGTGGTTCTTCGACCTGCCCGAGCCCGAGCTCAGCGCCGAGCAGCTTCGCCTGGTGCGCGCGGTCGCCGCGCGGGCGGTCGGCTCGGCCACGGCTGAGCCAGCCGGTCCTGTGCACGTCAACTGGCCGTTCCGCGAACCGCTCGTACCCGTGGCGAGCTTCGCATCCCTGGACGGGTATGTGGCCGAGGCCGAGGTCCAGGTCAGAAACGCGCGGCTCGCACCCGGTCAGGACCTGGTGTCGGCGCTCAGCCGTGCGCTGTCGCGCGCTTCTCGCGGGCTCATCGTATGTGGACCTCAGGACGATCCCGCCCTGCCGCCGGCGGTCGCGCGCCTGGCGGGCTGTCTGGGCTATCCGATCCTGGCCGATCCGCTCTCGGGCGTGCGCTTCGGTCGGCACGATCGCTCGGTGGTGGTCGACACGTATGACGCCTTCCTGCGCGATGCAGCGACCGCCGAGCGTTTCGCACCGGAGGTCGTCGTCCGCGTCGGCGCGATCCCGACGTCGAAGCCGCTGGTGCAGTACCTGCAGCGGTATCCGTCCGCCCGCCACATCGTCGTCGATCCCGGCGGCTGGCGCGAGCCGACGGGACTGGCCACCGACATCCTGCACGTGGATCCGCGGCTGCTGTGCGAGGCGCTCGCGGCCGAGCTGCCCGGGCGTCCGACGGCGGCGGACTGGGCGACGAAATGGCTCGAGGTCAATCTCATCGCCCGGCAAGCGATCGAAGCCTACGTGCAGAACGTCAACGAGCTCTTCGAAGGCAGGGTCTTCGCCGAGCTGGCTTCGCTGCTCCCCGATGCGACGCTGCTGTACGCGGGCAACAGCATGCCGGTGCGGGATCTGGATACGTTCCTGGCGGGATCGGCGCGCTCGTTGCGATGCCTCGCGAACCGCGGCGCCAACGGCATCGACGGCGTGGTATCGAGCGCGCTCGGCGCCAGCGCGGCGCGCGTCGGGCGCGTGGTGCTGGTGATCGGCGACATCTCCTTCTATCACGATCTGAACGGGCTGCTGGCCGCGCGCCAGCATCAGCTGGATCTGCTGGTCGTGCTGCTCAACAACGACGGCGGCGGCATCTTCTCGTTTCTGCCTCAGGCGGCCGCCATACCCGACAGGTTCGAGCAGTTGTTCGGCACGCCACACGGGCTCGACTTCCGACCGTTCGTCGAGGGCTACGGCGGCACCTTCGAGCGTGTCGAGAGCTGGCACGCCTTCGCTGGCGCGGTTCGCGACGGTCTGGCGCGCGGCGGCTTGCAGGTGGTCGAGGTCCCCACCGAACGCAAGCGCAACGTGGTGCTACACCGCCAGGCGTGGCCCGCGGTTGCCGCGGCGCTCTGTCCCGCCGCGGTGTGCTGACGCGGCTCAACGGACTCGACTTCTACATCGAACGCGAGGGCAGCGGGCCGCCGCTGCTGTTGCTGCACGGGTTCACCGGCAGCTTGCGCACTTGGGACGAGCTTCGGCCGCGGCTTTTGCGCTCAGCCCAGGTCGTCGTCGTCGACCTGATCGGCCACGGTCGGTCGGCGGCGCCCACCGACCACGGACGGTACACGCTCGAATGGAGCGCGCGTGACCTGGCGGCGCTGCTCGACTCGCTGGAAATGGATGCAGTCGACCTGCTCGGCTACTCGATGGGCGGTCGGGTGGCACTGCACTTTGCCGTCGAGGCGCCCGAGCGCGTGCGCAGGCTGGTGCTCGAGAGCGCATCGCCTGGAATCGCCGACGATGCCGAGCGTGGGCAGAGGGCGCGCAGCGACGAAGCGCTCGCCCATCGCATCCTCGACCACGGCGTGGCCGCCTTCGTGGACGACTGGGAGCGCCAGCCGCTGCTCGAGCCCGCCGCCCACGTCAGTGCCGATCGGCGAGCCGTGCAACGCGCGCAGCGCCTCCAAAACGATCCGATCGGTCTCGCCAACAGCCTGCGAAGCATGGGCGCGGGCCAGCAGACGCCACTCTGGGACCGATTGGCCGAGGTCCGCAATCCTGTCCACCTGATCGTCGGTGAGAGCGACGCGCGCTACCGCCAGATCGCCGAGAGGATGCGCCAGCTCATGCCCGCGGCGGAGGTGTCGGTCGTGCCTGAGGCGGGTCACACGGTGCACCTGGACCAGCCCCGGCTCTTGGCCGACCTGGTGGCGGCAATTCTTGACAACAAATTGACACGGCCCGGGGGACGTTGTTAGACTCACTTCGAACGCTTGTTCTAGCGCAGAAAACAGCCAGCGGGCAGCGGGCGATCGAGGGGAAAGAGTGTGCCGTCGAAGAAGTTGTCGGATCGACAGAAGAATATTTTGAAATACATCGAAGCCTACGTGGATGAACGCGGCTATCCGCCCAGCATCCGCGAAATCGGTGACCGCGTAGGCATCTCGTCCACGTCGGTTGTTGACTACAACCTGCGCGTGCTCGAGCGCGACGGCTACCTTCGTCGAGATCGTGAGGTCTCCCGCGGGCTGGAGCTGACGAGCACGTCACGCGGCCAGCGCCAGACTCAGCCGCGGGTGGTGCGCATCCCGGTGGTGGGGCGAATCGCGGCTGGCGTGCCGATCGAGGCGATCGAGGATCCCAGTGACGTGGTAGAGCTGCCGGTCGGCTCGGTGCCGGACAACTGCTACGCGCTGCGCGTGCGGGGATCATCGATGATCGAAGACCACATCGATGACGGCGATCTAGTGGTGGTGCGTCAGCAGCCCAGCGTGGACAATGGCGACATCGCCGTCGCCATCGTCAGCGACAGCTCAGAAAACGGCGGAGCCACGTTGAAGCGCTTCTACCTCGAAGGCGATATGGTCAGGTTGCAGCCGCGCAATCCAGCTATGCAGCCGATGATGGTCCCGGCCGACCAGGTCGAGGTGCGCGGGAAGGTGGTGAAGCTCTTACGGGACCTGTGATGCATTGACCTCGCGCCGCCTGAGTGTGATCGCGGACCCGCGCAAGCCTGAGGCGGTCCAACTCCACGACAGGATGCGGGCGTGGCTTGCCGAGCGGGGGGCGTACGCCGAGAACCCGCGGGAAGCCGACGTGCAGATCGTCATCGGGGGAGACGGGACCGTCGTACGGGCGGCCCGCGCGAACGACCAGGTGCCGGTGCTGGGGATCGACTTCGGGCAGTTCGGTTTCCTGGCGCACGTGCCGCCGTCGCGGTGGGAAGCGCGGCTCAAGCAGGTGTTGGCTGGGCGCTACGAGGTGCGCGTGGATGCCACCATCCGCGTCGACCTGGAGCGTAATGGACGCCAGCTCGCCTCTTTGTGGGCCGTGCAGGACGTGGTCTTCCACGCGTACGTGGTGCCCGGCAACGGGCAGCAGATGGCACTGCTCGAGCTGTATATCGACGAGAAGTATCTGAACCCGATTCCGGGCGACGGATTGATCGTGGCCACCAGTCCGGGCTCCAGCGCCTACAACCTGGCCGCGGGCGGACCGGTCCTGGCGCCGGGCAGCCAGACCTTCGCGATCACGCCGATCTGCGCCCACACCCCGATGCGGGCGTCCTTCTCAGTCGCCGAGTCCACGCCCATCACCCTCATCCAGGTCGGCCGCTTTCCGATCAACGTCTGCGTCGACGGACAGGACTCATTCGACGAGTTCGCGCCCAAAGACGTGGCCCACATTCGCGCTGACCCGCGCCGTTTTCGGCTGGTCACTTTCCCGGACACCAGCTTCTACGGGCGTTTCCGCCAGCGCTTCAACTACCGCATTCGGCCCGGCCACCGCGCTTCACGGCTGGTCCGTCAGCGCAACGAAGCGTCCACGGCGTCCACGCAACGCACGTCGCCGGGCACGCTGCCGGCTGGCACCATGGGGTAGACCGTTTCCTCGACCGGCACTCGCACGTCGACCACCGTTGGGCCCGGGTGCAGCGCGGCCTCGTGCAGCGCGCGCTCGAGCTGGTCGCGGCGCCGCACCGTAGTCGCCCAGCAGCCGTGGGCCCGCGCCAGCGCCTCGAAGTCTGGCTGAGGCAGCAGCGAATGGCTGTAGACGTGGTCGTAGAACAGCTCCTGCCACTGGCGAACCATGCCCAGGCACTGGTTGTTGACGATCAGCACCTTCACGGGCAGGTTTGAGGCGACCAGCGTGGACAACTCGGGCGCGCTCATCTGGAACCCGCCGTCGCCGACCACCGCCCAGACCTGACGACCAGGCTGCGCGCTCTTGACGCCAATCGCGGCCGGCAGTGCGTAGCCCATCGTGCCCAGACCGCCGCTGGTCAGGATCTGGCCAGGTCGATCGAAGCCGTGGTGCAGCGCGACGAACATCTGGTGTTGGCCGATGTCGGCGACCAGCGTCGCCGAGCCGCCAAGTACTCGCCGCAGCGCACGCACCACTTCGGGAGTGGTCGGCGCCTCTTCGGGCGGCGCGGATTCGGTTTCGATCACGCCGCAGCCGTCATGATCGTCGGCCCACTCCCGCAGGCGCGGCCACCAATCGGTGTACGCGCGCCACTCGGCCACATCGGCGAGCGCGCCGAGCGCCGCCCGCGCATCGGCGAGCACTGGCACGTCAGCGCGCACGACGCGGCCAAATGCGCGCGGGTCAACGTCGACGTGCACGATGCGCGCGCCGGGCGCAAAGTCTCGCGGCCGTCCGACGACGCGGTCGTCGAAGCGCATGCCCACGCCGATGATCAGATCGGCGTTGTGCATCGCGAGATTGGCTTGAACGGTGCCGTGCATGCCCACCATGCCGAGCGCCAGTGGGTGCTGCTCGGGGAAGACCCCAAGACCAAGGAGGGTTGTGCCGACCGGGACGTTGCTCGCTTCGGCCAGCCGTCGCAGCTCTTCCGCGGCGCCCGCCATCGCCACCCCGTGGCCAGCCACCAGCAGCGGCCGATCGGCCGACGCGAGCATCGCCGCGGCCTGCCGAAGGGCAAATTCAGCGGTGGCGTCGAGCGCCGGCGTGAACGACGCTGGCGCCAGGTCGGCCAGCTCATCTGAAACCTGCACCGTTACCAACTGGACGTCCTTGGGGAAGTCGATGAGCACGGGGCCCGGACGTCCCTCCGTCGCCAGACGAAAAGCCGCGGCGAAGACGCCAGGGATCTCGTCCGCTGACTTGAGCTGGAACGCGCCCTTGGTGATCGGACCGACCATGCCCAGCACGTCCACTTCCTGGAAGGCCTGCGTGCCGATCGCGGCACGGGCGACCTGGCCCGTGAGGGCAACCACGGGCACGCAGTCCATGAATGCGGTTGCCAGGCCGGTGAGCAAGTTGGTGGCGCCGGGACCGCTGGTCGCCACGCACACGCCGACGCGGCCCGTCGAACGGGCGTAGCCGTCAGCCGCGTGAGCCGCGTTCTGCTCGTGGCGGACGAGCACATGCCGCAGTTGCGGGTAGCGCGCGAGCTCGCGGTAGAAAGGCAGCGCAGCCCCACCGGGGTAGCCGAAGAGCGTGGTCACGCCCGCGGCGAGGAGTGCTTCGCAGGCCAAGGCGCCACCCGTAATCGTCCGAGTGCGTTGAGCCTGGGATGTTTCGGTGCGTTCGGGTGTCAGCAGCGGGGCCACGGTCCGTCTCCTCTCGTCAGGGACGAACCCGCTCGGGTCCGCGGTACCACCCTGCTTCTCCGTCTGCGCGGAGCGCTCATGAGGTACGTGTCCATACCTCTGCCGTGGATAACGGGTGGCAAGCCCGGCATCGTCTACTCGGCGCGTGCCGCGCGTTTCGGGATGCGGCTCGGGAGTGATCTCCGCCTCGACCTCTACGCGCCCGCCTTTCACCTGGCGCGGGCTCTCTGGTGCGCAGCCTCGAAACGGCGCTGTCTCCGTCAACGCCTGGGGCTTAATCTACCCGTCGGGGGCGGCCGATTGCAACAGTACTTTGTGGACACTGTGACCCCACTACCCGCTGATTTCCTGGAGGCGCTTGCGAAGCACGACGAGGTGCTGGTCACCTCGCGCGAGGGGACGACCCGCGGCACCGTGCCGACGTGGTTCGTGATTGCGCCGCCGGGCGTGGTCTACCTCTTTTCGTTCGCGTTCTCCGAAAAGGCTCGCCGCTGGCGGGCCGATCCGTGGGTGCGGCTGAGCGTGCCTGGCGAGCCGGCAAGGTCCGTCGAAGGCGCGGTGCACGTTGTCGAGCCGGCTGATGTGGATGACGTTACGGCCATGCTGATCGTCGACCGCTGGGCCATGCAAGGCGTGCCAACCGTCCAGGGGCTGCGCCGCACGCTGCGCGACCGTGTACACGTCCTGGTCAGAGTCGAGGGGCAGTCGGCGTAAGACTAGTGAGTTGTACGGGCGGTTACGTCGCTGCCATCCGAGCCGGCGATGATATTGGCGATCGTCTGGCGATCGAGGCCCGGGCTGACCAGGTCGCGGTCCTCGTTGCGTAAGGTCGACTCGGGGTACCAGATCCGCCCAGGGTGTGCGAAGCGACCGCTCTTGCTGGCGCCAATCCAGGCGCCGTCAAACGGGTCGCGCGGGTCGCCCTGCAGCGTGTACGTGAACACCTTGCCTGCCGCGCCTGGATACGGCTTCGTACCGACGAAGTTAGCTGGCACGTCCATATCCGCCATCCACACGGTGGTGCTCACCCGCCACTGACCTTCCACGCTCGCGTCCTGGGTCCAGTGACTCTCGAAGCGGTACACCGGGTAACTCCAGACTTCGCCGTTGGCCATCTCGTACGTGAGCACGAAGCCAGTACCGGTGCCACCGACCCAGTTCAGCAGCATGCGGTGAAAGTCGGCCGGATTGAGGATGCCGTCTTCACCGAAGGACCACGCCGCGGCGTCGCCGAAGTGGTAGTCCACAAGCAGGCCTTTCAGGTCGGCGACCGAGAAGGTGATGCCCAGCATCGTGACGGGCTCGGTCGGCTCCGGCTCGACCAGCGCCGCGGCGGCAAAGCCGTTGCAGTGGCCGGCCCAAGGCGTGGCCGGGAAGTACAGCGACTGGCGCTCCCAGGTGCGCGTCGCGGGATCTGCGCCGCTGGTGGCGGCGACGTAGCGATCGTATTTGTCGAGCGGCCCGTTGAACGCGAAGAGCGTCGGGCCGACGCCCTCGAACGACGGCCACCACCAGCCCGACCAGGGCGCTGCCTCCACCTCGCCCGACGCGGACGACGGGATCTCCTCATCGGTGGCGCTCGACTGCGCGACAGCCATTGTCGTTGCGGGTGTGCCCACGAGTAGCGCGACGAGAAGCGAACAAACAGCGCGCCTCACCCCCTGAGGCTACTCGTCAACGGCGTTTGGGCACAGTGCACAATGCTATGCGCTGTCTTTCGTGCCACGTGACTGTCACCGGAGCAGCTACTCAGCACCTAGCCTGTGCATACCGCTTAGGTATGTAAAGGAGACTACCCCGAGGTGGCAGCAGCGGAGACCTCTTCAAATAGCACTGGGATGCGACCCACCCTGGGTCTGACAGGCGTCACGGTGAATGCCATGGCGCTGATCGCCCCGGGCGCCTTCTTGTGGATCACTCTTCAGATTCAGTCCGCCCAGACGGTGCCGGGCGGCACGGCATCGACGGCGCTGGACATCTGGCCAGGCATTGTGTTCGCCCTCATCCTGGCATTCATGACCGCGCTGTCGTACTCGGAGCTGGCGCGCATCTACCCGGAGGCGGGCAGCGGCTCCTGCTACTACTTCGCCGAAAAGGCGTTCGTTGACAAGGCCGAGATCAGGCATCACCGCTGGGCGCGTATCGCCAAGCTGGTGACCGGCTGGGCGGCCCACCTGTTCTACTGGGTGTACCCGGGCGTGATGGTCGCCTTCATGGCCATCCTCATCAGCTACATCCTGGGTCAGTTCGGCCTGGACATCGGACTCGTGCCCCAGATGGTCATCGCGGTGCTGTTCGCCATCCTGGTGGGTTACATCGCGCTGCGCGGCGTGAATGGCTCGACGATGACCGCCCTGGTCATCAACGTCGTGCAGCTGGTCGCGCTCGTCGGCTTTTCGGCCATCGCCATCTGGTATCGCGTCGCCAATCCCGACAACGCGCAGTTCGTCCATCCGACGGCGACCTCGGTGATCTTGCCGAAGGGCGTGCTGAACGTGCTCATGCAGTCGACCGTGGCGATTCTGATCCTGGTCGGCTTCGAGTCGTGTACCGCGTTCGGGGCTGAGGCCAAGAACGCCCGCCGTGATGTGCCCCGAGCCGTGATCATCGCGCTCGTCGTCCAGGGCCTGTTCGCCTATTTGATCGAGTACTTCGCCGCGAACTTCGCCATCTCCGACAAGCTGACCGGCACCGCCGCGGATGGCACCGCGCTCACGGGTCTGGACGCCGCGGGTGCCTCGAGCGCGCCGATGGGCGACCTGATCCGCCTGATTGGCGATTCACTGCTGGGTGGGGTTGGTTTTGGCTTGATGGTTGTCATCGCCATCACCGTGGCGCTGGCCATCCTCAGCACGACGCTGTCGGCGATGAACACGGGCGTACGTATCACCTTCGCCATGGCGCAGGACAAGGAGATGCCCGAACCGCTCGGCCTCCTGCATAGCACCTTCGTCACGCCGCACATGGCGGTGTTCGCCATGATCGCCGTCTCGGCCGTCATTGGAGTCATCGGCGTCATCTCGGTCGTCACCCTCACGGGCATCACGCTGGCGTCCAACTTCGGCACTTTTGTGCTGTACGCGCTGACGTGTTTGTGGGCGATCATCGCCTTCGCTTCGCGGCCGGACTTCAACTGGCTCAAGCACCTGGTCGTCCCCGGCCTGGGCCTGCTCGCCAACATCGTCATGCTCGTCACGATCCTCGGCGTGGGCATCGTCGGCGGCGGCGACAGCCAGACCGAGTCCTTGATCGCGGTGGGCTTCGCCGCGGTGTGGGCCGTCGCTAGCGGGATCTACGTGGTCATGAGTAACCGCCGCACCGGCCGCTCACTCGTCACGCAACCAAAGGCGGCTGCCTAGAGTTTCTAGAGAGAAAGCAGCACTTGGCGCTCGAGCTCGAAGCCGGCGGGCTCACCGACGCGGGACCGCATCGCGAGACCAACGAGGACACGATCGGGTCGTTTGCACCCTCCGATCCGCTCGCGCTGCAGCGCAAAGGGTACTTGTATGTGGTCGCCGATGGACTCGGCGGCCACAACGCCGGCGAGGTGGCCAGCGCCTCGGCGGTGGCCAGGCTGGGCGAGGAGTATTACTCGCCCTCAAACAACACCCGCATCGAACCCGCCTTGCGCCAGGCCGTGCAGGCCGCCAATCTACGCATCCACGAGCTCACCCACCGACATCCCGAGTACCACTCGATGGAGACCACGCTCTCGGCGATCGCCATCGCTGGAGCGCAGGCGTACATCGCCCACATCGGCGACACCCGCGTGTACCACTGGCGCGCAGGCCGCTTGAATCAGCTCACCGCGGACCATTCTGAAGCTGCCGAGCTGGTCCGTATGCGCATCCTGAAGCCCGAGCGGGTACGCGATCACCCGGGCCGCAGCACACTCACCCGAACCCTTGGCAGCCGGCTGATCCCACGCCCAGACTACCTGCGACAACCAGTCGTGGCAGGTGATCAGTTCGTGCTGTGCAGTGACGGCCTGTGGTCGGAGATCGAGGATGCCGAGCTTGGCGAAGTGCTCGCCAAGCATCTGCCGGCTCAGGCCTGCCGCGAGCTGCTCGAGCGCGCGCTGGCCCGCGACTGCTCGGACAACGTCAGCGTCCAGGTGATTCGCGTGGCCGCCGTCGAGCCGCCCGGGCCCGAACTGCGTCGAAATGGTTGGCTGTCGGGTATTTTTCAACGAGGTCAGGCGTGAGTACGGGACGCGTCGGGAGCATGCGCTACGAAGCTGGTCAGACAGTAAACGACAAATACGACATCCTGGAGAGTCTCGGCCAGGGCGGCATGAACGACGCCTACAAGGCGCGCGATCGCGCCAGTGGCCGGCTCGTGGTGCTCAAGATCCCGTTTACCAGCCTGATCGGCGATCCCGCCACGTACAGCCGCTACCAACGCGAGCTGGAGATCGGCAAACGCCTGCACCACCCCAACATCCAGGAGCTGCTTGACGAGGGTCGCCTCGACGGTGGGGTAGCGCCGTATCTGGTCCTGGAGTACGTCGACGGCACGCTGCTGCGCGAATACTTGCGCGAGCATGCGCCGCTGCCTGTCGACGAGGCCGTCAATATCACCGTTCAGCTCGCGGATGCCCTGCAGTATTGCCACCAGCACGGCGTTGTCCATCGCGATCTGAAGCCAGAAAACATCCTGATCGAGCTCGACGGCACGGTCAAGCTGGTCGACTTCGGCATCGCTTTGCTGCAGGGAGCGCGGCGGCTGACGTTTCGACGCTTGACCTCGGGCTTCGGTACGCCCGACTACATGGCGCCAGAGCAGGTGCAGGGCGACCGCGGGGATGCGCGCACCGACGTGTACGCAGTCGGCGTCATGCTGTACGAGATGCTGACAGGGGACGTGCCGTATCGCGGCGACAGTCCGCTGGCGGTCATGAGCCAGCGGGTGACCACCGACGCACCGCTGCTGAGCAGCAAGCGGTCGGACCTGCTGCCTCAGCTCGAAGCTGTCGTGTGGCGAGCGCTGCGGCGCGAGCCGGCCGAGCGCTACGCGTCGATGACCGACCTGCGGCATGACCTCACCCATATCGACGAGGTCAAGATCCCTGAGTACCCCGCCGCGTCTGGGCGCGCGGTCGTTTCGCGCGAACACATGCTCAACGCGGGTGTCGTGATCGCTGCTCTCGTGTTGCTCGCCGTGCTCGGGATGGTTGCCGAGCTCGTCCACCGTGCGCAGGTGGCCCGGTGACGACGCGGCTTCTCGAGCGCGCGCGAGCTGCCGGTGTCGAAGTCGTGCACTTGCAGTTCACTGACGTGCAGGGCTCGATCAAGAGCCTGACCATTCCGGCCAACCGTCTGGAGCGAACACTCGAGAACGGCGCGTGGTTCGATGGATCGTCGATCGAGGGCATGGCTCGCACCGCCGAGAGCGACCTCTATCTGCTTCCGGAGCCAGACAGCTTCGCCGTCCTGCCGTGGGAGACGACGCCCACCGCCCGCCTGATCTGCGACGTCCGCCTGCCAGGCGGCGAACCGTTTCAGGCGGACCCGCGGCAGGCGCTCAA
>VBGG01000590.1:0-493 GCA_005883405.1 Chloroflexota bacterium
GAACGCTGTCAGGAAGTATGGACTGCATCGTGTGGCAGTGTAGCCGAGGGAATCGGTCTGGTGTGGCTGAAGGCGTGGCCAACATCGCGCAAGAACGCCGACCACCGACCTTCAAACGCGGCAGCGCCAGTCGCGGGACCGGTGGTCATGCGCGTGACCTGTGTCAGCAGTCGCGGGTAGCTGGCACGTGCAAAGGTCAGGGCCTAACGGAACAGACTGAGATCTCCCTCGCGTCCAGGCTCCCGGCCCTCCTCGATGTATCGCCAGATGTCGGGCTGCGACCCGTCCAGGTCAGTAAACCCATACTCGTGTGCGAGCTGACCGGAGCTGACCGATCGCTGGTTCCATCGTGCACGGTTGGGGTCCGCCGCCAGAGCTGCTACGCCGCGGCCGATATAGCGAGGTGATTCGGAGAGAAAAAAGTCGGCGGGGGCGACGGGTTGGCCGTTGAGCGCCCTGGCTGGATCGAGGGCGTCGCGCCAGTTCTCTTCGG
>VBGG01000590.1:602-2535 GCA_005883405.1 Chloroflexota bacterium
ATAGTGAGAGGCGTCGTACTCAGCAGTCCCGTCGGTCACCTCGACGACCAGCCCCCCAGGCCCGCCGATGACCAGGGGCAGCAGATGGTGGGAAGTGATGAGGTGGGTATCGATCGCCAGCCGCAGGATGCAGAGGCCCTTATCCAGATCATGCCGCCAGATCGGCGTGTTCCAGTCCGCCGGGCCGCCTTTGCGCAATTCGCCGCCCCAGATGTCGTTGACCAACACGTCGATGTGGCCGTAGTCAGTGCGGATCTGCGCGGCCAGCCTCTGCACCTGGTCGGCGTCGAGATGGTCCACTGCAGCGGCGATGCCAACGCCGCCGAGGCGTGTGACCAGTTCAGCGGTTTCCTCGATCGTCTCGGCTCGGTCGTAGTCGGAGCGATGTGTTCGTGCTCGTGAGCTGCGACCGGTGCAGATCACCGTCGCCCCAGCTTCGCCCAGGGCCGTCGCGATGCCACGTCCGGCGCCTCGCGTCGCCCCGGCGACAACCGCGATTCGACCGCGCAGCGCCTCGTGGTCTGGAGACCATCTCATAGCCGAGATCATGATGTCAGCCTCGACCAAGCGCCGCTATATCCGCCGATCTACGGATCAAGAGCAATACGTTCAGGAAGTGTCAGGCGACGTCGCGCGCCGCGGCCGTTCGGATCACCGTCGAGCTTTCGTCTGGAGCACCAGGTGCAGCGAGTCCTTCCGGATTCAAGTTGCGTCTGCTGGAGCGGATGAATGGGACCGGCGACTCACTACGAAATTGCGATGGCCCGCGCAATCTGCCACACGAAGTAAGCCAGTATCCCGAAATACGGTGCGGCCACGCCCAGGCCAAGCCACAGGGCAGGATCTCGCCAGCGTTCGAACCGGTCTGCCCTCCGTTGTTGCGACACGCGTGCATCGGACACCGGTGTCGCCGAACTCGTGATTGGTGAACTCATGCACAACCACCCATGTGCGTCGGCGCTACTGCGCGCTGATCGTGCCACGCATGCCCGCGGAGGCATGACCTGGCATTGAGCAATCAAACGCGTACGTGCCCGGGTAATCTATGGTGAACGTGTCGCTGGTGGTCTGGCCGCCGCTGGCCGCGATGTGTACCGGCTGAGCTACGCCATCGCTCAGGCTGAAATCGTGCGGCATCAGTCCCGTGTTGCGCAGCGTCAGCTGCACCGGTTGGCCGGTGCCTACCGTGATGGAGGTGGGCTCGAAGCTCATGCTGTTGCCGACCGTGACGGTGACTTGTTGCACGCCGTTCGATCCCGAGGCCGCCGGGGCAGGCGAACTCGTCGTTCCTGTTGTGGCGCCACCGCCGGTGCAGGCCGATAGCACGAGCATCGCCGCCAGCAGGCTGATGAAGGCGAATACACGACGTTGCATTGTGTTCCTGCCACGAACGCGCCCTGCATCACCGGTGGGACGAGCCCGTTGTCGGGCACGATCGGTTCTTCTGGAACCCAGATCCACTGGCATTTCCCAATTGCGGCTGCCTTCGAAACAACACCGCGGTCATCGGACATTCCTGAAGTGGGCCGAAACACGCGAGTTTTGAACGAGGTCAGCATGCGTGCAGTGCCTGGGGCCGGGGGTGAGTAGAATCGCCCAAACGTTGCAGGAGGGCATGCTGATGCGCGGAATGCTGGTCGAAGCCGAATGGGCGCCGCGGGCCGAGTATCGGGTCCAGGCGGAGGACTCCGATTCGCGCCTTGCACGCAATGGCAACCAGGTCTGGCGTAACCCGACCTTTCGTGTTGCCGAGTTGCCGGAGCCACAGGTTGGACCGGACGGAGTCCTCATTCGCGTGCGAGCGTGTGGGATCTGTGGCTTCGTCGTGCACATGTTCGAGCGAGACGCAGATGGCTACATCATCTATCCGGGCATGATCCGCACCCCGGTCGTGACCGGGCACGAGTTCTCCGGTGTTGTGGAAAAAGTCGGC
>VBGG01000121.1:0-3025 GCA_005883405.1 Chloroflexota bacterium
CACCGAGCTCTTGGGCTTCACCCCTGAGGAGGCACTACAGCTCTCGTTTTCGGAGCTGGTAGTCGATCTGCAAGAGACGCCGCAGTGGGCCGCCGCGCGCGCCGGCGACTCGGATCGTGAGGCAGTCGAGTTGTTCGCTCGCCGCAAATCCGGTCAGGACGTGTGCGTCGAGCTGACGCTCAGCCGACTCCGCACCAGCGCTGACCAGCGCGCGTACGTGCTGGCCGTCGTCCGCGACATCTCCGAGCGCCACCACGCCGAGGAGGAGCGCATCGAGCTCATCCGCGAGCAGCTCGCGAGCGAGGAATCAGCTGCCGCGCAGCGACGCCTCGAAGTCCTGGCGGAAGCCAGCCGGCTGCTGGACGCCTCGCTGGAGTACGAGACGACGCTCCAGGAAGTCGCGCGGGTGGCGGTGCGAACGCTGGCCGATTGGTGCATCGTTCACCTGCTCGAACAGAACGGGACGATCCGATGGCTGGCGCTGGCGCATGGCGACCCGGCCAAAGAAGCGCTCGCGCGCGAGCTCCAGGAGCGCTACCCGGCGACCGAGGGAGTTACCCGCGTGCTGCGCACAGGCGTCTCAGAGATCTACTCGGGGCAGCGTTCGGACGCCGACCTGGCCGCTCGCGCGCACGACGAAGATCACTTGCGCATGCTGCGCGAGCTGGATTCGAAGGCGGTGATGATCGTGCCGCTGGTTGCCCGCGGACGGATGCTGGGCGCGGTTTCGCTGATCTCGACCCGTCAGGGTCGGGTCTATCGCACGACTGATCTGGCGATCGCTGAGGAGTTGGCTCGCCGCTGCGGCCAGGCCATCCAGAATGCGTGGCTGCACCAGGAAGCGCATGCGGCGATCAAAGCTCGGGATCGGTTCGTCTCGATCGCCTCGCACGAGCTGCGCACGCCGATCGCGCGCGTGAAGGGCTATGCCGAGATGGTGCTCGCGGCGCACACCGACGGCGATCTCACCGACGAGATGCTGCAGCGCTCTCTGCGCCGCATCGATAAGGCCAGCGATCGACTGACGGGTCTGGTGCGCGATCTGCTCGATGTTTCCAAGCTCAGTACGGGCAAGCTGCCCATGCGGCTGCGGTCGGTGGACCCCACGGAGCTGGTGCGCGAAGTGGTGGGTCGATACCAGGAGCAGCTCAGTGGGACGGGGCATCTGCTGCTCGACATCGTCGGTCAGCCGGGTAATGTCTCGGCCGACCCGGAGCGCGTCGAGCAGGTGCTGACCAACCTGCTCGACAATGCCTTGAAGTACTCGCCCGACGGTGCGGACCTGCGCGTGCGGGTTCAGCCGAAGGCGCGCGGCGTGCTGGTCGAGGTCCAGGATCATGGCATCGGTCTGCCACCCGAGGCAGCCGAGCGCATCTTCGAGCCGTTCAGTCGCGCAACGAATGCAGAGGTGCGGCAGATCACCGGCATGGGCCTGGGGCTGTATATCTGCCGCAACATCGTCGAGCAGCACCACGGCCGCATCTGGGCAGGCAGCCAGGGCGAGGGCAGCGGCACGCTGATCAGCGTCTGGCTCCCCGAGCTCACCAGTCTTCCGAGCGCCGCCGCCGCCGCGTAATCGGCCTTTACGCCACCCTCACCCCTGCTCTGTCGCAGAGGGGGGGGAAGCCACCAGCCTGATACCTTGAACAGGACGTATGGCGGACCGCCGGCTGATCACCCTGGCGCTGTTTGTCGCGACCTTCCTGGTTGCCCTTGACACGTCAGTCATCGCGACCGCGATGCCGACGGTCATCGGCCAGATCGGCGGCATTCACCTCTACGCGTGGGTCTTCAGCGCCTACTTGCTGACCGGCACCGTCACCGTGCCGATCTACGGCAAACTGGCCGACCTGTTCGGCCGCAAGCCGGTGTTCCTGGCCTCGGTGGCCTTGTTCCTGGTCGGGTCGATGCTCTGCGGCCAGGCCCAGTCCATGGAGCAGTTGATCGCCTTCCGCCTGCTGCAGGGCCTCGGAGCGGGCGGCGTCCAGCCGATCACCCAGACCATCCTGGGCGACGTCTTTCCCCTCGAAGAACGGGCGCGTATCACGGGCCTGTTCAGTACCGTGTGGGGTGTTTCAGGCCTGCTCGGCCCTGCCATCGGCGGTTTCCTGACCGAGCGGGTCAGCTGGCGCTGGGTCTTCTATGTCAACTTCCCGTTGTGCGTGCTGTCGATCGTGCTGATCGCCATGTTCCTGCACGAGCGCATCCAGCGCCGACGCCACAACATCGACTACCTCGGAGCCGTCGCATTGTCGGCCGCGGTGGCCCTGCTGCTGGTCGGCCTGCAGACCACGGACAACCCGCTGCAGCAGGCGTTGCTGTACGTGCTGGCGGCAGTCCTGGTGCCCGTTTTCGTCTGGCAGGAACGCCGCGCCCCCGAGCCGCTCGTGCCACTGTGGCTCTTCAGACGGCGGGCGATCGGCGTCAGCACCCTGGGCGGGCTGCTGGTCGGCTTCGGCCTGTACGGACAGAGCACGTTTCTGCCGCCCTTCATCCAGGGCGTCATGGGCGCAACGCCGACGCTGTCCGGGTTCGTCCTGGCTGGCTCGTCCATCGGTTGGCCGATCGCCTCAGCGGTCGGCGGCCGACTGTTGCTGCGCCTCGGCTTTCGTGGCCCGTGTGTGCTGGGAGGTCTGCTGCTGCTGGCAGGCTTTGTGTTGCTGCTCTTCCTCGACGCCGAATCTGGTCTCTGGGCGCCGTTTGCGATCTCATGCGTGCTCGGCTTCGGCTTCGGCTTCTACACCGTGGCGACGATCCTGGCAGCACAGACGGCCGTTGGCTGGGAACACCGCGGCGTGGTCACCAGCGCCAGCCAGTTCACCCGCAACATCGGCGGAACGGTCGGCGTGTCGATCGCCGGGGCGATCTTTACCGCTGGCGTCGCCACCGCTGCCAGCCTGGGCATCAATCCCAACGAGCTGCTTTCGCCCGCCGGACGGGCGGGTCTGCCGGCGAGCGAGCTGGCGTTTCTACAGGGACTGCTGGCTGGTTCGCTACGCTCGGTGTACATGCTGTTCGTGGGCGT
>VBGG01000121.1:3061-8466 GCA_005883405.1 Chloroflexota bacterium
GGTGGCTGAGTCGCGCGAATGAGGTCTATCGTGGTGCGCCAGCTCGGCGTGGTAGTCGATCCCGCCGTGCTCGCACGGATCGACGTGCACAGTGACGGTGGCCAGCTTCGGGACGGCATGGAGCATGTTGTGTCGGGCACGCTCGGCGACCTGGTGTGCCTCACGCAGGCTCAGGTCGGCGTCGGCGACGATCAGCGCTTCGGCGTGGATCGAGTGTCCGATCCAGCGCGCGCGCACGGTTGAGACGCGCTGGACGCCTTCGGCCTGTGCGGCGGCGGCCGCGGCCTGCTCGACCAGCCGCGGATCGACCGCGTCCAGCAGGCGGCGCCACATCTGAAGCGCGGCGTCTTTCAGCACAAGCAAGATCGCGACGGTGATCAGCAAGCCCACGATCGGGTCGGCCACCGGGTAACCGAGCCACACGCCGGCCGCACCGACGACCACGGCGAGCGAGGTGAGCCCGTCGGTGCGCGCGTGGTAGCCGTCGGCGACCAGGGCGGCGCTGCCGATGCGCTGGCCGACCCGAATGCGGTACTGCGCCACGGCTTCATTGCCGACGAAGCCAGCCAGCCCGGCGGCTGCCACCCAGCCCAGGTGCTCGATCGGCTCGGGCCGCAGCAGCTTCTGCAACGATTCCCAGGCGGCGATCACCGCTGAGCCGACGATCATCGCCAACACGAAGACACCGGCCAGATCTTCGGCGCGGCCATAGCCGTACGTGTAGCGGGCGTTGGCTGGCCGTCGGCCAATCCAGAACGCCAACCAGAGCGGAATTGCCGTCGAGGCGTCGGCGAAGTTGTGGATCGTATCCGCCAGCACCGCCACGGAGCCGCTGGCCAGGGCGACGATCAGCTGCAGGCCCGCGGTGAGACCCAGGACCAGCAGCGAGACCTGGACCGCGCGGATCCCCTCGGCCGAGCCAACCATGGCGCTATCCACGGAGTCGGCCGCGTCATGCGAGTGCGGCGCCAGGAGGTGCCGCAACCCGTCCCAGGGGCCGCCGCCGCCGTGGTCATGTCCGTGATCGTGATCGTGATTGTGGTGCTTGCCCGTTAGCGCGTTCGCGCGTTCGCGCGTTCCGTCGTCGGCTGCTGCGTCGTGGTCACCATGAGCGCCATTGTGATGGTGGTGATGATGCCCGCGTTGCGGCATGGACCTATGTTCCCGCGCCACGAATCAACCCGCAACTCGCGAACGCAGGAACGCGCGAACGCGCGAACGTAACGTAAGGAACGCGCGAACGAAGATCAGGCGATCGTTGTGGGCACGCGGCCGCGGCCGATGCCGATCGGCTCGCCCGCGGCGCGACCTTCCGCGCGACCATTGCCAGCCGTGGCCGCCGCCTCGGCGTCGCGCTGCGGGTCCTCGCTCGTCCCCAGCTCGCGCAGCGACTCGAGCAGCTCGTCCAGCTTTGGCACCTCGACATACGGAGCGAGGCTGCAGCGGGCCAGCTTCTGGCCAAACACCTCATTAAGGTGGAACACGGCCGCCGGATTGTTGATATCCACTTCGACCCGAATCGGCTTGTTGGTACCGCGCGTCACCCGCACCGCTTCAACCGCCGCCGCCGAGATGGAGTGAATATCGATCTTGCCCGCGCTGATGGCCTTGCGCGAACGCCCCTTGGTCATGTCCAGTGCGTCGGCAACTTTGACGATACCCGCCTCGAGTGTCAGGCAGCGCTCGTTCACGTTGTGCGCCAGCACCGCGTGCACCACCTCCGAGATGACCACCGTCAGCTGCGGCTCGACATAAATCGGCGGGAGCTTGCGCCGTAGCCAGTCCAGGGCGATCGGCACACTCAGCAGCTCGTGTCGATCCCGGTGGATCGACATGCCCACGTCGTGCAAGGCCAGTCCGAGCATCACCACCGCGCGAGCGTCATCCTCGGACATGGTGTGGTCGGTGACGCAATTGGGCTGAATGCCCGCCTCAACGAGTAGCCGCAGCAGCATGTCCCCATGGTGCATCGCCGTGCGGACGTGCACGGGCCCGTGGTCGTTGACCGCCGCGCGCCGCGAGGTGCGGTTGGCCATGTACCACAGGGTTTGAACTTCGAGGTCGCTTTCGAGGACCTGGACAATCTGAGCGGTTCGCGAGGTAGATGGGGCGTCGATGCCGAGCTTGATCATGGGGGCCTTGCCGAGAACGGTGGTGGCCCCAGAGTGTAGCTCCCCATCGGGAAAACGCCACAGAGTGCCCGAGGTATCCTGTCGGAGCGCACAGGATGGACTCCAGCCCCGCGTATCCGTACCGCGCGCACGTCCCGGCGGTGGCGCGCGCGGTTCGGGCGCTGGAGTATCTCGCCTCTTCGCAGCAGCCGCTGTCGCTCAGCGCATTGAGCCGCGCCGTGCAGGTCGGCCCAAGCTCACTCCTGGCCATCCTGAATACGCTGCGCGGTCTGGGACTGGTCACCCGCTCGCCCCGCGACGGCCGCTACCTGCCAGGTCCAGGCCTGGTCGCGCTGGGGACCGCCGCCGCTCAATGTCTGGAGCCGTTGCACGTCTTCGAGCTGCTGGCCGCCGACCTGGTGGAGCGGCTCGGCGAGACCGTGCTGCTGTGGGTCCAGCAAGGTGATGGCGTGGCGATGGCTGCCGCGCGCGAGGGGACCCAGCCGCTGCGCTACGTGCCGACGCTCGGCTTGCGCTTACCCGCCGAGGGCTGGGTCAGCAGCACGCGCGACGGCATCGTCGAAGGTGAGCTCGAGCCTGGCGTTTGGGTCCTGGCGGCGCCGCTCGACGAGCACGCGCTGCTGGCCGTGGTCGGTCCCGAGCTTCGGCTGAGGGGCGCGGCGGGCGCCAGCGCGCGCCAGACTCTGCGCAGCCTGGTCGGCGCCGATCCTGGCTGGGCAGGCTCGGGTCCGATCGAGCCCAGCGAGCTCGACGCGTTCCTCTCGCAGGCGCTGGTGGCCAGCCTGTCGTACCTGTCGGAGGACGGCTACCCGTCCAGCGTGCCGCTCTGGTACGACTGGGACGGAAAGGCCTTCTGGCTGGTGCCGTCGCCCGCCGCGGAGTGGGCCGAGTACGTCCGGCGCAACCCGCGCGTTTCGCTGTCGATCAGCGAATCGACGCCGCCGCTGCGGCGGGTGCTGGCCCGCGGCCCGATCGCGGCCGTCGACGATCCCGATGCGAGCCAGTGGCGGGCGGTCGAGGGCCGTCTCGCGGCGCGCTACGCGCGGCTCGATGCGGCGCGCCTGCTCGAAGGCCGCTCCGGGCAGACGCGCGCGCTGCTGCGGCTGGTTCCCCAACAGCTGATCGCCTGGCGCGGCCTGCTGCGGCCGGTCTCGCCAGCATCGACGGCGTCACCATTGGCGACGGCGCACGGCGCTTGAGCGGTCACGTGCGAGGCGGCATTGAGGTACTGCCGGTGCGCGGCATCGGCGAGGTCCACCCGGGTGCCGACCTGGCAGGCCTCATCCATGCGGCCCTTTCGGCTCAGGGCACGCCGCTAGAGGATGGCGACATCGTGATCGTGACCCAGAAGGTCGTTTCGAAGGCCGAGGGCTGCGTCGTGCCGCTCGACAGTGTCGAGCCGTCGGCGCTGGCAACCGAGTGGGCCGCGCTGTGGGACAAAGACCCGCGCGTGGTCGAGCTGGTGCTGCGACAGAGCCGACGCATCGTACGCATGGAGCGCGGTGTGATCATCAGTGAGACGCAACACGGACTGGTGTGTGCCAACGCCGGCGTGGATTGCTCGAATGTGGGCGACAGTCGGGCAACGTTGCTGCCGCAAGATCCGGACGCCTCAGCCGAGCGGCTGCGCGCTGCGCTCGGCCAGGCGAGCGGTGTGCGCCTCGGGGTCGTCATCTCCGACACGTTCGGGCGGGCCTGGCGCGAGGGGCAAACCAACGTCGCCATCGGCGTGGCCGGCGTCGAGTCGCTGCGTCACTTTGAAGGGCAGCTCGATCCGACGGGCTACGAGCTGCGGGTGACGATGCTCGCCACCGCCGACGAGCTGGCCTCGGCCGGCGAGCTGGTCATGGGCAAGGTCGACGGCGTGCCGGTGGCGCTCGTACGCGGCCTCGGCCGCGCGCTCGGCCCCGGCGCCGCGCGGGAGCTCATCCGCCCCGCGGCGAACGACCTGTTCCGCTAGTCGCTCAGCTGCCACCGCTGTTGCCTTCCTGCCCTCCCTGCCCTTCATGCCCGCCTCGCCGTCACAATTTCTTAAAGATTCGTGCCAGGGGGCCACCGGGTCAAAACAGCCTGCCGCCAAGGGGGACCGCGGCCGCGGGCTGCACGAGGACCACGTTGCCCTGGGCGTCGGGCACGCCCAGCACCAGGACTTCCGACATGAAGGTGGCGATCTGGCGCGGTGGGAAGTTCACCACTGCCAGCACCTGGCGGCCGAGGAGCTCGTCGGCGGTGTAGCGTTGGGTCAGCTGAGCGCTCGAACGGCGGCGGCCGATCTCTCCGCCGAAGTCCACTTCGAGCTGGTAGGCCGGCTTGCGCGCCGCGGGAAATGGCCGCACCTCGACGATGCGGCCGACGCGCACGTCGACCTTCAGGAAGTCGTCGAAGGTGATGGGGGGAGTCTCGGGCATCAAAGCCAGGCTAGACGAGACGCTGCGCATCGAGAGCGCGCGTGAAGCACTCATCGAACGCGCCCGGCTGGAACGATTCCTGGCGCTGGTGCGTTATCACTAAGCGGAGGCCAGGCCAATATGGAGTTTCGCTTCAGCATCCTGGCGCTTGCCGCGATCCTTGGCGCCGCGGCCTGGTCGAGTGGCGCCGCGGCCGAAGCGCCAGGAACCGGCACCGTGACTGGCCGCGTCATCTTCTGCAAACTGCTGCCGCGTCCAGTCGAAGCACCAGATGCTGACGTGTCGCCGCTCGCGGACGTGACGCCCGGTATGAACCGGGGCGTACCGCCACCCATCAGGCTGCCCGTCGCGAACGATGTGCGCACGGTAACCGACGGCGGTGGGGTCTTCACACTCTCGGGCGTGCCTGCCTCCCAGCCGCTGGTGCTCGTGGCCCAGCTCTCGCCTGGCCCGATGATGGTGCTCAGCCAACCGAACCTGATGGTCAGCGCTGGCCAGACGCTCGACCTCGGCACGGTTGGCCTGGGTGGCTGCGCTGACGGCGGGACGGTACTCGTGCCGCAGCCGCCCCTGCCCACGGCGACATCGCCAGTCACAGGAGGCGACACGCCGGCCGACGCTGCCCTCCCCGCGCCCGCGGACGAGACCGCGCCTGCCGCCGACGAAACCGCTCCTGCCACCGACGAAGCCAACTGAGACCATCGTCCGCCGATGCCGGTGAGGGTGACACTGGCCTGCGGCGCGACCGACCGCACGCTGCCGATGATTCTGGGCGATGTCCGCCCGGCAGGTATCGATCTGACCTTCCTGCGCATGTCCCCGGAGGAGGTCTTCTGGCGCATGACCCGCCACGCCGAGTTCGATG
>VBGG01000012.1 GCA_005883405.1 Chloroflexota bacterium
GCCGGACCGCCGATCCTGGTGACCAGGAGCGGGACCATTGCACTCGATCCAACCGCGGTGGACGTCGACGTATCCGCCTTCGAGCGCCTGCTTGCCGAAGGCACCCCCGACGCCTTGCAACAGGCCGCGTACCTGTACCGCGGCGACCTCGTCGAAGGCCTCAATGTGGACGAGGCGCCTTTCCAGGAGTGGGTCACCGTAGAGCGCGAGCGACTGCGGGAGCTGGCGCTGGAGGTTCTCGGCAAGCTGCTGGCCCAGCAATCGAGCGGTGGCCAAACCGAACGCGGGATTCAAACCGCCGTACGGCTGTTGGCCCTCGATCCGCTGCAAGAGTCGGTGCATCGGTCGCTGATGCACCTCTATGCCGCGCAAGGTCGGCGCGGCGCCGCTCTCAAGCAATATCAGGTGTGCGTCGCCGCGTTGCAGCGCGAGTTGGGAACAGAACCCGAACCCGCGACCAGGCAGTTCTACCAGGAGATACTTCAGCGGCGATCAGTTGAGGCGCCGAAGATCGCCACGCCGCACCGGCGGCGATCGGCTGCCGGGCAGCGGGTAGGCCTGGTATCGGAATCGAGCACTGAGCCCATCACGTCCGAAGTGGCGCTGCTCGGACGGGAGGCTGAGTTGAGCCGACTGCGGGCAGCGCTCGACGCGGCCGAGCGAGGCAAGGGGCAAGTCGTGGCGATCGTGGGCGAGGCGGGGATCGGCAAGAGCAGCGTCCTGACGGCGCTCGCCGCTCACGCTCGGCACCGTGAGGTGCGCGGGCTGCTGGGCTTCTCGTATGAGTCCGAGCAGGTGCTGGCCTTCGGCCCGTGGGTGGAAGCGTTGCGTTACGCCCAGCTAACGGAGCATCTCGACGTTTTCAATGGTCTCACGCCTGCCTGGCACCAGGCACTGGCACATCTGGTACCCGAGCTAACCAGTAGTCGACAGGAGCCGACCCTCAGCCCGCCGGACCATCTGCGGCTGTTCGAGGCTGTTACCGGGCTGGTACGCCACCTGGCCACGCACCAACCGGTCCTGGTGATGCTGGAGGACGTGCACTGGGCCGACGAGATGAGCGTCCGACTCTTCGCTTTCCTTGCCCGGCGAATCCGGACCTCGCGAGTCCTGGTCGCGGTAACAATCCGTGGGCAGGAATTGGCCGGCGCGGACGCGAGCCCCACTTCGTGCAGATTACGCTCCGCCCCGCGGCAGTACCGCTGCTGGAGCGGGTTCGACGGGCCGTCGCCAGTCGCCTGCAGCGACTCGGCGAGCGCGGCCGGCTTCTGGCCTAGGTCGCGGCGTGATGGCGCGTCGCTTTTAGGTTATGCGGGGTTCAGGGAGACCAGACCGTTGCTTGCCTGGTGTCGACGCAGAGGCTCACGGGGGTGCCGGGGTGATACGGGTCGTGCTTGGGGCCCAGCACTGTGAGCTGGCGTCCGCCAGCGGTCCGCACGGTGTATTCGATGCGATCCCCCAGGTAGGTCACACTCTCGACCGACGCGCACAACTGGTTTGCGCCTGGCGCGGCGGGTGGCGCGATACGAATGTCCTCCGGTCGGCAGGCGAACACCAGCCTGCCGGCTGATGGGATCGACTCGGGCGGCAAGTCCAGCTCCACGCCAGGTTCGCCTGCCACCGTCGCGCGAGCGTCGCGTGCAATTATTTCGAGGGTCACGACGCGACCCAGGAAGTCGCGCACGAACGGCGTGGCTGGCCGCTCGTAGAGCGCCGTGGGCGAGCCCATCTGCTCGATGCGGCCCGCACGCATGACGGCGATTCGGTCGGACATCACCATCGCCTCCGCCTGGTCGTGGGTGACGAAGAGCACTGTGATCTGGAGGCGCCGCTGGAGTGCGCGCAGCTCAGTGCGCATGTGCTCGCGAAGCTTCGCGTCGAGGTTGCTGAGTGGCTCGTCGAGCAGCAACAGCCTGGGTTCGTAGACGAGCGCACGCGCCAACGCCACGCGCTGCTGTTGGCCACCGCTCAGCTCGGTGGCACCGCGATCACCGAGGCCCTCCAGACCGACGAGGTCCAGCACGCGCTCCACCCTGTCATAGATCGCGTTCTTCGAAAGTCCACGCAACTGGAGCGGGAACGCGACGTTGTCGAATACGCTCATGTGCGGCCAGATGGCATACGACTGAAAGACCATACCGATGTTGCGGCGCTCTGGCGGCACGAAGCGATGCCGGTCAACGGATGAGACGGTCTCGCCATTGATGCGAATCCTGCCGGCCGAAGGTGTCTCGAGACCGGCGACGCAGCGGAGTGTGGTCGTCTTGCCGCAGCCGCTTGGACCCAGCAGCGTGAAGACCTCGCCTGGCTGCACGCTCAGACTGACACCATCGACCGCCTTGACGTCGCCATAGTGCCGCGCGACGTCTGCCAGCTCCAGGACGGCGTGGGACTCCACCATGCTGTAAGAGTTGCGTGTCATCCTGAGGGAGGAACGACCGAAGGATCCGCTGCTCGTTGCGAGCGTCGGAGTTGCGGATCCTTCGCTTCGCTCAGGATGACACTGACGCAAGAACAGCAGGAGACCACTTACAGTCCAGGGACGACGAAGTCGGCATCGTACGCCGCCGGCACGGGGATCTGGTGGTGCAGACGGATCTCCTGGTGTTTGCGGGCGGAGTTCATGATCGCCAGGCACACTTCCAGCGTCGCCATACCCCAACGCCCGTCGTGCCAGACGGGTTTGCCTCGAACGACGGCGTCGTAGAGCTCCTCCAGCTCAGCGCGGCGTTGGGCGACGCCCATCGGCCGGCCGGCGACGATGTCGATGTCTTGCTTACCCGCATCGCTATGGAGGTAGAGGCCGTAGCGCGACTGGCGCACGTCGGCGAAGTCGAGACTGGCGATGGCCATGCCCATGTCTTCGGGTACCCAGGTACGCGGCTGATCGCCGCGGAAGAGGACCCGTTCTTGCTCGCCGCCAATGCGCAGCGCCTGTTTTTCGGCAGCCTCGGCGCGTGTACCGTTGCGCAACGCTGTGCGGATCGCTGCCCGCTCTTCGACGGTGTAGCGCTGGCGATCCTCGCCCCACGGCACCAGCTCGGCGCCGAGAAAATAGCCGTAGCCGTTGTGCACGATGGTGGCTGGAGTGCCGTCCTCGAACTCCAGGAACGCCGCGTAGTAGCCAGGGATCGGCCGTTGCGGCATCCACTGGCCGACTTGCGCGCGCACGCTGCGAAGCATGCCGCCGCCGAGCAAGCGAACGGTGTCAACCTGGTGAGGGCCCTGCCGATACGGAATGCCGCCGCCCTGGGACACGTCGAGCTCGTCGGCGGTGCGCGGCCGCAGCATCCAGTCGGAGTAGGACCAGATGTTCAGCGCGCGCAAACGGCCATATTTGCCCGACTCGATCACCCGCCGCATGGCGCGGATCGGCAGCGTGAAGGCGCGAGTGTGACCGGCGAGCAGCTTGACACCATTTCTTTCAGCGGCCTCCACCATGCGCACTGCATCTTCGAGGGTGACGGCCATCGGCTTTTCGACCACGACGTGTTTCCCAGAGTTGGCGGCCAGGATGGTGTGGTCAGCGTGGAAACGGTTCGGACTGGAGACCCACACCGCGTCGACGTCCGCGTCCTGACACAGCGCTTCCGCCGACGCATGCGTCCTCGCGGAGGGGAAGCGCTGTGAAAAACGTTCGAGCGTGGTGGGCACGATGTCCGCGCCGGCCACCACCTCGATCGCGTCCATGGCTTCCATGGCCGGCAGGATCTCGGCGCCCCCGACGCCGATGCCGATCATGCCGATCCTCAGCGTTCTGACGTGCACCACGGGATGAGTCCCTTCATGCGGCACACGGCGCCGTGCGCGGCGAGCTCGCGTTCGAACATCGCGTGAATGCGTGGGTCCTCATCCTCGTACTCGATCTGCGCGCCACCCAGCTTGACGCTCACATCCGTGCCACCACCCTGAAATGCGGCTCGCTGGCGGTAGTGGAGTCCGGTGAAGCGCAAGGCGAGATAGCGCGCCGGTGCGGGCCCGGTGTTGAAGTGCTCGTGGAACCAGTTCTCGGGCGGCACGACGACTGCTCCAGGAGTCCAGTCACACTTCTGCCAGGATGGGTCGCCTTCGCGCCACAGAAGTGAGAAACCCAGGCCGTCGAGGATGATCACGTGGGCACCAGGGCCATGGCGGTGCGCCTTCTTGTATGTGCCCGGTTTGAATTGGGAGATGTGCGCGCCCATGCTGTTCTGGGCGAGCTCGATCATCACGTTCGTCCCGCCGCCACCGCGCTCCTTCCATTCGTGAAGCTGAATCGAGTGCACGTCCGCGATGAAGTTGGTCTCGAGCGTGCGGCCACGGTGGAGCCTTCCTTCACCAGCAAAGTATTCGTTTGCTCCCGAAAAGCGATCGGTGAAGGCAAACGGATTGCTGAAGACGAAGTCGATGCTGTGGAAGAGGCTGAGCACAGACGGCAGGTTGGTGACCGCGGCGTAGCGTGCGGGTTGGCTGCCTGAAGTATTGAACATCCGGTAATTCGCGTTGAGCGGGATCGCAAAGAGACTGCCCTGATTCCACTCGAAGCTCGACTTGCGATTGTCGGCGTACCAGACCTGGGTCGACCCTCGGCCTGACAGGACGTACACCATCTCCTCGTAGATGTGCCGCTCGGGCTCCGAAGCTCCGCCTGGCGCGATTTCGACGACGTGCATGTCATTGACGCCGCCAGTTCCTTCGAGGTTCACGATCGCTCCGCGCCCGCCCTTGCGTTTCCATGGCCCCAGCTCGAGCGCATTCAGATCCTCGATGTAGAAGCCGCTGACGGTGGTTACGCCCTCCGACTGCTGCCATTGCTCGTACGCGTCAATGCGCGGCAACGGCTCGAGCGATGCGGTCATGTCGGGTACTGAGCTGAGATCGGTGGCCATGTACCGGCAGTTTAGAGCCGCTCGCGCGACAAGCGGTAGCCAAATCGGCGCGACGCCAACAGAATCAGCAGGACGACAATCGTGAGCAGAACGCCGATCGCCGCGCCGCGCTCGCGCGCACCTGCGAAGCCATACTCCAGCATCAGAATCGACAGTGGCCGTGAGCTCGCGCTGTACAGCAGCACCGGTGTGCTGATGTCATAGATTGCCGACAGAAAAGTGATCAGCCCGACCGTCACGGCTGTAGGTGCAAGCATCGGCACGACCACTCGCAAGTACATGCGCAACCACGCCGCGCCGCACGTGCGCGCCACTTCCTCGACTTCCGGGCCGATCTGCATCAGGCTGGTTTTGAAGAACTGGGTACTGATGGGCGCCGCCCGAAATACGAATGCAGCCGCAAGCCCGGCAACACTGCCGTACAGCACCGAGCGAAGCGGCGTCGCCAGGAATAGCCACAGCAGTGCCAGGCTCATGAGCACGCCCGGCACCGCCCACGGCGACCATGCCAGCATGTCCACCGCACGCAGGACCGGCGACCGATAGCGGGTCACCGCGTAGGCCAACATCGAATACACGACGATTGTCACCAGACTGGCCGTCGTGGCGACGATCAGGCTATTCGCCGCCCCCGAGCGAAACGCCGGGTCCGCAAACAGCTCCTGCCAATGAACGACGGTGTACGGATTCGGCACGTTGAAGAATCCATACAGGCGCATAAACGATCCGGCTACCAGCATCGCCAGCGGTGCCGCGATCGCCAGGGTAAAATATATCAAGCACATTCCGAGCGCGACCCAGCCCCAGCGTCCCAGAAGGATCGGACGGCTGGCGTAGTCGCGACCCGTCACGGTGGTGTACGAGCGGCCCCCGATTGCGCGGCGGTACAACCACGTCAGCAGGAGCAGCCACACCAGGAACACCACTGCCATCGCGGTCGCTTCGCCGACGTTTGATGGCTGGTTGTTCACCAGGTCGTAGATTCGCGTGGAGTAGACGTACAGGTGCACGGGCGCGCCAAGCAGGAGCTCCACCTCGAAGCTCTCGAAGCTCAGCACGAGGGAAATGACGGTCACCAACAGCACGGACGGTGCGAGCAGCGGAAGCGTCACCCGCGTGAGCGCTTGCCAGGCGGTCGCGCCACACACGCGCGCGGCCTGTTCCGTACTCGCGCCGATGCGGCGGAAGGCGGGCGCCAGGAGCACGACCTTGTAGGCGACCGACGTAGAGGCCAGGTGGACCCAGGTGATACCCCAGAAGCCATAGATGTCGAAGACGGCCGTCCTGGATCCAGTGATCGACGAGATGAGCGCGTTCAGCAGCCCGAACTTCGCATCCAGGATCAGCACCCAGCCGAATGCGAGCGGCAAGATCGGCACGAAGATGGATAGCCAGGCGAGCAGCTCGATCAGGCCGCGGCCGGGCATGTCCGTGCGAGCCACCAGCCAGGTCAGGACCAGCGCGATGGGCAGCGAGATGGCGGTCCGCACGATCGCCAGGGCGAAACTGTTCCACAGTGCACCGACGGCAGACGGATCGGCCACCGCGGCCTGCCAGTTCGCGAAGCCGAAACGTGCTGGCTGTCCAGCGGCAGACACGTTGAAGCTGTTGGCGAGGAGCATCGCCAGCGGCAGCGCCAGGACAACGCCAACCAGGAGTGGCAGGCTCGTCGAAAGGAGCCGCATGCTCAGCGCGGTGACATCGCGGCCATCAGCGCGGCGCGAGGCCAGGATACCGTCGAGTGTGCCTGCCATGCGACGAGGGCTGACGCTAAATGCTCACTCTCGCAAGAACACCAGTAAAGGGATTTACGCGCGCTCCGCAGCCGCGATTTCACGGTCCGCCGCACGAGTCAGCTCGCGTTGGATGTCGAATGCGCGAAGCGCTACGCCTTCGCGCGCGATCGAGATGTAGGGTTCGTTTTTGGCTCGGTCTCGAACGACGCCCATCGGGTCCTCGCCGCGCTCGACCTTCTCGATCTGTTCGAGCACCAGGTTGCGGAACAGGATGACGCCCTTGTCCGAGGTGCCGAGGCGCTCGGTGGTGCGGTCGCTGATCTCGCCCTGCGTGACCCAGGCCATCATGTCCTGCCCGTTGATCGTCTCGACGACCAACCGACCGTTCTTGTGCATGTACGGCACGTCATCGATGGGGATGCTCGTCTGTGGCGGTGACCCTGGCGGGCGCTGCTCCGTGCGGTACCAGTAGTGCAGGGTGTGCGTGTCGTCTACCGGCACGCGAATCTGCATTGTCGGCCGCGTGTGATCACCCACCGCCAGGATGCACGGGAAGATGACCGGGTGCCCGGTAAGCCAGTCATCCGAAGTTGTCGGGTCCTCGCCTTCGAGCAAGCGGCGCTTGTAGATGCCGTACTCGAACACATCGAAGGCGATCTGCTCGTGCCTGCGCGGCGTCATGGATGGCGGCCTGCCCTGTCGCTTCTGCACATAGTTGCCATATACGGCGTGTAACCACTCGAAGTGGATGGGGTCCATGGAGTTCTCCATGGCCTGCAGGAAGTTGATGGGCAGGTGGGTTACACCGATGCTGCGTACAAGGTCATCTCGCACGAGCACGTCCCAGCGCGGAAGCAGGGGCACCGGCTCAGGACCAAGGTAGGCCCAGACGAAGCCGCCAAGCTCCTCGACGGGGTAGGCCGGAATGCGGATGCGGTCCTTGAAGGTACTATCCGCGGGCTCGGCCGGTTGCTCGTTGCACTGTCCGGTGTGGTCGTAGCGCCAGCCGTGGTAAGGGCAACGCAGCCCCTCTTCTTCGGGGATGCCGTACGCCAGGGAGGCGCCGCGGTGCGCGCAGCGCTGTGCGACCAGGCCGAGCTTGCCGGAGTCGGTGCGGTAGAGCGCCAGGTGTTCGCCGAGCAGTGTGACGGCCAGGACCGGCTCGACGTCGAGCTCGGGTGTGCGCGCGATGGGGTACCAGTAGCACCGCAGAAGATTACCCAGCGGTGTTCCAGGTCCGACGCGCGTGAGACGCTCGTTCATCTCTTTCGAGAGCATCGTCAACCCCCTCCCGAGCGGTTTAGCATGGGATGATTATGGACCCCCAGCCGGGCAACGGGCGGGCCGCCAGACCGTCCAGCGCGAAGATCGACGTGCGCTCGATCGCGGTCGATCTCGCCGACCTCGAGCTGCCTGCCGAGATGCCAACCCTGGACGACCTCGCGGTTGCCGCCGCGCACGTGTACGAGCGTTTCGTGCCCTACGCCGACGACGGCTGGGAATGGCTGAGCTATCCGGGCAGTCGCGACTTCGACGGCTGGCTCTACACGCAGCGCGCTGGTCGACGGATCTTCGCCGGCGCTCGGCTGTTGAGTCGACGCGTCACAACCGACGAATCGGTCACCACCGTGCGGCCGATGCACGGGCTGAGCGCGTACCGCACCCGCCAGCTCACGGGTCGTCCCTGGACGGCAGAACCGGGCTCGAAGATCTGGAAGTCGTTCCAATGAGGGGAGGGGGCGCGGTATGGCCTACCATTTCGAACGCACCTGGCATCGTCGACAGCTCCTGCGACTCGCGCCCGCGGCGGGTGCCGGACTCCTGGGGTTAGCGCTCGGCGCGTGTGCGCCCAGTGGCCCTGTTGCCTCGCAGGCGACGCCGAATGCAGCGCCCGGACAGTCTGGGGCCATTCCGACTGGCTGGGACCAGCTGGTAGCCGCGGCGCAGAAGGAGGGCAAAGTCGTCGTCAGCGGGCCGCCGGCGCCCGACGCGCGCACGAAGCTGCCGGCCGCCTTCAAGGACCGCTTCAACATCGAGATGGAGTACCTGGCGGTGAACTCCAGCCAGCTCGCCTCGCGTATCGAGAGTGAAAGAGCCGCCGGTCAGTACACCATGGACGTGAGTCTGGGCGGACCGGACACCATCTACGGCACGTTTCTGCCGAATAAATGGCTCGACCCGCTCAAGCCGGTGTTGATGTTGCCCGACGTGGTCGACCCGACGGTGTGGCCAAGCGGTGGGCCGTGGTTCCGCGACCCGTCCGGCGAGATGAGCTTGCAGCTGTTCAACACGATCATCCCGATTGGCTATATCAACACGTCGACGCTTTCTCCAGACGACTTGAAGACCACCGACGATCTGCTGAACCCGAAGTGGAAAGGCAAGATCGCCTCGTACGATCCGAGCGTCAACGGGGGTGGCCTGATTACAGGTTCGATCATCTACGTCAAGAAGGGTGCCGACTTCGCAAAGCAGCTCTATCAGGGCCAGGGTATTGCCTACACGCGCGACTACCAGCAGATCGCGGATTGGGTCGCGCACGACAGTTATCCGATCGGTCTTGCGATCACTCCGGTGTACATGAACCAGTACCAGGGGGTCGTCCCAACGCAGGAGCTGGTGCTGGCTGACCTGCCGACCGCCGTCTCCGGCGGATATGGGATCGTTTCGCTGTGGAACCAGGCCCCGCATCCGAACGCCGCGAAAGTCTTTGCCAACTGGATTGCTAGCAAGGAGGGCGTCTCAGTCTATGGAGCGATCGACCAATCGGCGCCGGTGCGAACAGACGTCGATGCGTCCGCGTGGGTTCCGAATCACCTCATCCCGAAGCCGGGCGGAGACTATTTCGATACCTTCGAGTACAGGTACGTCATGGAGCAGCGCCAGCCGATCGCGCGCTTTTACGCTGCCTTAAAAGGCTGAGATACAGCTTGCGTTCGCGAGCGATATGCTCGTGATATCCGAACAATGGATCCCTCGGGAGGAGCTATGGCCACGATCGCAGACGCGGACCCGCTGGAGACCCAGGAATGGCGCGATGCTCTCGATGGGGTGCTGGAGTTCGAAGGCGCGGAGCGCGCCCAGTTCCTGCTCGAGCAGGTGCTCTCGGAGGCCCATCGCAAGGGCGCCCCGGTGCCGTACTCGGCCAACACGCCGTACCTCAACACGATCCCACCCGACCTCGAGGCGCGGCACCCGGGCGATCGCGGGATCGAGCACCGCATTCGCTCACTGATCCGCTGGAACGCGGCCGCGACGGTGCTGCGGGCCAACAAGGAGTCGTCGGAGCTGGGTGGTCACATCGCCAGCTTCCAGTCGGCCGCCACGCTGTACGACGTCGGCTTCATGTGGTTCTGGCACGCCCCTTCGGAGCAGCACGGCGGCGACCTGATCTACATCCAGGGCCATTCGTCGCCCGGTATCTACGCGCGCGCTTTTCTGGAGGGCCGCCTCAGCGAAGAGCAGCTCCTCAATTTCCGCCAGGAGGTCGGTGGCAAGGGGCTGTCGTCCTACCCCCACCCGTGGCTGATGCCCGACTTCTGGCAGTTCCCGACGGTGTCGATGGGCCTGGGACCAATCATGGCGATTTACCAGGCGCGGTTCCTCAAATACCTCCACTTCCGCGGGCTGGCCGACACGTCGGCTCGCAAGGTGTGGGCATTCCTGGGCGATGGTGAGACCGACGAACCCGAATCTCTCGGCGCGATCTCGATGGCCGCGCGCGAAAAACTCGACAACCTGATTTTCGTTGTCAACTGCAACCTGCAGCGCCTGGATGGCCCGGTCCGCGGCAATGGCAAGATCATTCAAGAGCTGGAGGCGATCTTCCGCGGCGCCGGCTGGAACGTGATCAAGGTGCTGTGGGGAACCGGCTGGGACCAGCTCATCGCCCGCGACACCACCGGCGTTCTGCTCCGGCGGATGGAGGAGGCCGTCGACGGCGAGTACCAGGACTTCAAATCCAAGAACGGCGCCTACGTCCGCCAGCATTTTTTTGGCAAGTACCCGGAGCTGGCGGCGATGGTCGCCGACTGGACTGACGACGAGATCTGGGCGCTCAACCGCGGCGCTGCGAAGCACACCGGCCAGCCCACCGTCATCCTGGCGAAGACCGTAAAGGGCTACGGCATGGGCGAGGCGGGCGAGGGCCAGAACATTACCCACCAGCAGAAGAAGATGGGTGATGAGGCGCTGAAGGCCTTCCGCGATCGCTTCGGCCTGCCAATTCCAGACGAGCAGCTCGTCTCCTATCCGCTCATCCGTTTCGACGAAGACAGCCCGGAGCAGCAGTACTTGCGCGCACGCCGCGCCGCGCTGGGCGGGAGCCTGCCGACGCGCCGCGCAAAATCCAACCCGCTCCAGATCCCACCGCTCTCCGCTTTTGACGCCCAGCTCAAGGGCACCGAGGAGGGGCGCGAGAATTCCACCACGATGGCCTTCGTCCGCATCCTGACAACGCTCCTGCGCGACAAGGCGATCGGCAAACACGTGGTGCCGATTGTGCCGGACGAGTCGCGCACCTTCGGCATGGAGGGCATGTTCCGCCAGTTCGGGATCTTCTCCCAGGTCGGCCAGCTGTACCGGCCGGAGGATGCCAACCAGCTGATGTTTTACAAGGAGGACACCAACGGACAGATCCTCCAGGAGGGCATCAACGAACCGGGGGCGATGTCGTCGTGGATTGCGGCGGCGACGTCGTACAGCAACAGCAACGTGCCGATGATCCCGTTCTACATCTATTACTCGATGTTCGGGTTCCAGCGCGTCGGCGATCTGGCGTGGGCAGCCGGCGACTCGCGCGCCCGGGGATTTCTCCTTGGCGGCACGGCGGGTCGGACCACGCTGAATGGTGAAGGATTGCAACACCAGGATGGCCACAGCCACATCCTGGCTTCGACCATCCCCAACTGCGTCGCGTACGACCCGACCTTCGCCTACGAGGTAGCCGTGATCATCCACGACGGCTTGCGACGCATGCTCCGGGAGCAGGAGGACGTCTTCTACTACATCACCCTGATGAACGAGAACTACGCGCAGCCCGCCATGCCGCCAGGCGCGGAGGAGGGTATCCGCAAGGGGATGTACCTGTTCAGGGACGGCGCTCCGACTGGCGGGAATAAGGCGCCGCGCGTGCAGCTGCTGGGCAGTGGCACCATTCTGCGCGAGGTCATCGCCGCGGCCGACCTGCTTGCCAAAGACTTCGGCGTGGTCGCCGACGTATGGAGCGCGCCGAGCTTCACCGAGCTGCGACGCGAGGGACTCGACGTGGAGCGCTGGAACCTGCTGCACCCGACGGAGCCGCCGCGCCAGAGCTACGTTGAAACGTGCCTCGCCGGACGGAGTGGTCCAGTGGTCGCGGCGACCGATTACATCAAGGCATTCGCCGATGGGATCCGGCCCTTCGTGCAGCGGCGGTATCGCGTGCTGGGCACCGATGGATTCGGCCGCTCGGACTTCCGCCGCCGGCTGCGCCACTTCTTCGAGGTGGATCGTGCATTCGTGACGGTGGCCGCGCTCAAGGCGCTCGCAGACGAGGGGATGGTCCCCACGTCAATGGTAGCGGACGCGATCCGCAAGTACGGCATCGAACCCGACAAAGCCAACCCGGCCAGGGTCTGAGTCGGCCGCACGGCCCAAGCAGGAGGAACTCGCATGGCAACAGTGATCGAGCCCCAGGCCCCGGGCACCACCCAGGTCCAGGTGCCCGACATCGGCGACTTCAACGACGTGCCGGTCATCGAGGTCCTGGTGAAGCCCGGCGACGTGGTCAACGCCGACGACCCGCTGATCACCCTCGAGTCGGACAAAGCCAGCATGGACGTACCTGCGCCGACCGGTGGCCGAGTTCGCGCGGTTCACGTCAACGTAGGCGACCGGGTGAGTAAAGGCAGCCCGGTCTTGACGCTCGAAACCATCGCTGAAGCGGTGGCCACCACGCCGCCGCCATCGCTGGTCGAGCAGCAGGAACCCGAGCCACGCCCGGCGGCGCCGACGCCAGTGGCGGCGGGCGCGCCAGCTGCCGCCCACACCGGTCCGGCGGTGGACGCCGCTGCGCCCGAGCTGGGCCAGGTACACGCCAGCCCGAGCGTGCGCCGGCTGGCTCGGGAGCTCGGCGTCGACCTCCGCCAGGTCCGAGGCACCGGCGACAAGGGCCGCGTCATCACCGAGGACGTCAAAGCATTCCTGCGCGGCCCCGCGGCCGCGCAAGCGGCTCCTGCCACCGCGGCGGCAGGCATCCCCGAAATCCCGCCCCAGGACTTCTCGAAGTTTGGCCCCATCGAGACCAGACCGCTTTCGCGCATCAAGCGCATCTCAGGCCCGCACCTGCAACGGGCATGGCTGAACGTGCCGCATGTCACGCAGCACGACGAGGCCGACATTACCGAGCTCGACGCGTACCGCAAGGAGCTCGACGCGGAAGCGCGCGACAAAGGCTACCGGGTGACGCTGCTGGCCTTTCTCATGAGCGCCGCGGTCTCGGCCCTCGAGGAGTTCCCAGAGTTCAACAGCTCGCTCTCACCCGACAAGAACTCCCTCATCCTCAAGCGCTACTACCACCTGGGCATCGCGGTTGACACGCCGGAGGGACTGGTGGTCCCGGTTGTGCGTGATGTCGACCGCAAGGGCATCACCCGGCTGAGCAAGGAGCTCGCCGCGATTTCGAAAAAGGCGCGCGACGGCAAGCTCACTCCGTCCGACCTGCAGGGTGCGAGCTTCACCATCTCTAGCCTCGGCGGCATCGGCGGGACCGCTTTTACGCCCATCGTGAACGCACCGGAGGTCGCCATCCTCGGGGTGGTGCGAGCGAAGATGGCGCCAGTCTGGAACGGCGAAGGCTTCGTGCCGAGGCTAATCCTGCCGGTGTCAGTGTCCTATGACCACCGGGTGATCGACGGCGCGCTGGCCGCGCGCTTCACTCGCTCGATCTGCCATCTGATCGAGGACGTTCGGCGGCTGGTCCTGTGACGGGAGCTGAGCCATGAGCACTGTCGAGATTCGCGTCCCGGACATCGGCGACTTCAGTGACGTTCCAGTCGTCGAGGTCCACGTCACACCGGGCGCGGAGGTCAAAGCCGAGGATCCGCTGATCACCCTCGAATCGGATAAGGCCAGCCTGGACGTTCCCGCTCCGCAGGCCGGCACGATCAACGAGCTCAGGGTCAAGCCGGGCGACCGCGTCTCGCAGGGTGACGTCATCCTGCTGCTCGAATCGAAAGTCGCGGCCGGTCTCCCACCCAAGGAGCACGTCAAGGAGGACGCCGCGCCGGGCCCGCGGCGGGACGGCGTATCGGCCAGCTACGGCTCGGCGAGTGGCGTGTACGACATCATCGAGGTCAAGGTGCCTGACATCGGCGACTTCAAAGAAGTGCAGATCGTCGAGGTGCACGTCGCGCCAGGGGCTGAGCTCAAGGTTGAGGAGCCGCTGATCACCCTCGAGTCGGACAAGGCCAGCATGGAGGTGCCCGCGCCGGCGAGCGGTACGGTGGCCGAAGTCAAGGTCGCGCAGGGCGACCGGGTTTCGGAAGGTGACGTGATCCTGCTCATGCGGGTCGCCGAGGCCGGGCCCGCCACGCAGGCGGTAACGCTTCCGCCGACGCCGGCGCCCAGCCCCAGGCCGCCGGTGGCAGCGCAGGGCGACCTCCACGCCGAAGTGCTGGTCCTGGGCGCTGGGCCCGGTGGCTATTCAGCTGCCTTCCGAGCTGCTGACCTTGGTAAGCGGGTGGTGCTGGTCGATCGCTGGCCGACATTGGGCGGCGTATGCCTCAACGTCGGCTGCATCCCCTCCAAAGCACTGCTGCACGCTGCCAAGGTCCTGGCGGACGCGCGCGAGATGGCCGACTGCCGTGGACTCAACTTCGTCGAGCCCACGATCGACCTGGATAAGCTGCGCGCCTGGAAGGATGGCGTCGTTGCGCGGCTCACCGGCGGGCTGGCTGGCCTCGCGCGGCAGCGCAAGGTGATGGTTGTCCAGGGCTACGGTCGATTCGCTTCGCTGAACCAGCTCGATGTCGACAGCGGCGACGGCGGGCGCAAAGTGGTGAGCTTCGAGCAGGCGGTCATCGCCTGCGGCTCGGAGCCCGTGACGCTGCCGTTTGTGCCGCACACGGACCCGCGCGTACTCGACTCGACCGGCGCACTGGTGCTCGACGGAGTACCCAGGCGGCTGCTGGTCATCGGGGGCGGCATCATCGGCCTGGAGATGGCAACGGTCTACAACGAGCTCGGGGCACAGGTGACGATCGTCGAGCTGATGGACCAGCTCATCCCCGGGGCTGACAAGGACATCGTCAATCCCTTGATGAAGCGGCTCGAGAAGCGCTACGAGCACATCTTCCTCAAGACGAAGGTCACACAGGTCTCGGCGCAGCCCGACGGGTTGGTTGTCCACTTTGAAGGACACAATGCGCCAGCCAGCGACACTTTCGACCGGGTGCTGGTCGCCGTCGGCCGCAAGCCGAATGGACGGCTGATTGGCGCCGAGAACGCGGGCGTTGTCGTCGATGAGTGGGGCTTCATCCCGACCGACAAGCAGATGCGGACCAACGTCCCGCACATCTTCGCCATCGGCGACGTGGTCGGCCAGCCGATGCTCGCGCACAAGGCGGTCCACGAGGGCAAGGTCGCCGCCGAGGTCGCGGCGGGTAAGAACTCCAGCTTCGATGCTCGAGTGATTCCGTCAGTTGCCTACACCGATCCGGAAGTTGCCTGGGTCGGTTTGACCGAGGGCGAAGCGCGCGCACGCGGGGTCCGCTACGGCAAAGGCGTGTTCCCGTGGGCTGCCAGCGGCCGCTCGCTGTCACTCGGCCGCGACGAGGGTCTCACCAAGTTGTTGTTCGATTCAGAGACCGAGCGGGTGATTGGCTGCGGCATCGTCGGGCCGTCGGCTGGCGACCTGATCAGCGAGCTGGCGCTGGCGATCGAAATGGGCGCCGACGCCGCGGACATCGGGCTGACCATCCATCCGCATCCGACGCTGTCTGAGACGATCGGCATGGCAGCCGAGGCTTTCGAGGGGACGATCACGGATCTCTACCTGCCAAAAAAGGGCTGAGCACGTCAGAGCGGGGCACCCGGTCCTCGCTTAAGTAGCGGGCGAGCGGTACAGTGGCCGAGCCAGAATCTCGGGACTATTTCGTGCGCGCTCGCTTCGCACTCCCGGCCTTCGTCGGAGCGCTGCTCGCGCTCGCAGCGCTCGCATCGACACGCCCCGTCGCGGCCGAGGCCCAGGGCAGTCCAACTGTCGTTGTGGCTCACCTGACCGACATCGTGAGCCCTGCCACGGCGCAGTACGTTCACCGTGTCGTCGGCGCCGCGAACGATCAGGGCGCCGCGCTGCTGGTGCTGACGATCGATACGCCGGGTGGTCTGGACACGTCCATGCGCCAGATGGTGCAGGACCTGCTGAATAGCTCGGTACCGTCGGTGGCCTACGTGGGGCCATCCGGTGCGCGCGCCGCATCGGCTGGAGTATTCGTCGCCGAAGCCGCCAATGTCCTGGCGATGGCGCCGGGCACGAACATCGGCGCGGCGCACCCGATCCAGGGCGGTGGCGGGGATATCCCGGGTGATCTGCGCGAGAAGATCACCAGCGATGCAGCGGCGTACCTTGCCGGTATCACCCGCCAACGGGGTCGGAACGACAGCTGGGTCCAGGATGCCGTCCGACAGAGTGTCTCGCTGGACGCCGAGCAGGCGGTTTCGCAACATGTCGCGGATCTCCTTTCGCCGGACGTCCACACACTGCTCAGGGATCTGGAGGGTCGCAGCGTGGTGACTGGCGCCGGCTCGGCGACTATCCACGTGACAGGTGCAGAGGTCAGAACCATCGACCCGGATCCCGTGGAGCTGGTCGCCCAGAAAGCCTTCGATCCGAACGTCGCCTATTTGCTGATGACCATCGGCTTCTTCGCGGTACTCATCGAGCTGTTCCACCCGGGGGCGCTGGTGCCTGGCGTGACCGGCGTGGTGTGTCTGGTCGTGTCGTTTGTCGGATTCGCCGCGTTGCCGATGAACTTGGGCGGGATCGTGCTCATCCTGGCCGCCGCGGCGCTGTTCGTGCTGGACATCAAATCCGCCGCGCACGGCGGGCTCACCATCGCCGGTTCCATCACCGACGCTGCCGGAGGTCTCGGTAGGCCTGCCGGCGCTGATCGGGGCAGCCGGCGTTGGAGCGCTCTTCAGTCTCCTGGTGGTCAGGACCGCGCTGCGCATGTCCGGGCGCCCGGCGATGACCGGCTCACAACGACTGACCGGTGCCAGCGGTTTCGCGCGGAGTACGCTGGATCCAAGCGGCACGGTCCACGTCGCGGGCCAGGTGTGGTCCGCTCGCCTGCGGAGTGGTCGACTCGAAGCGGGCCGACCCGTTCGCGTTCTCGGGCGTACCGGCCTCGTGCTGGACGTGGAGCCGGGCGACGCGACCGGTCCCGCGGAACGAAAGGGAGCCAAGCCATGAATGCCGAGCTCATCGCCAACATTGTCGTGCTCATACTTCTGGTTGCGCTGATCGCCGGCACCCTCAGCCAATCGATTCGCGTCGTGCGCGAGTACCAGCGAGTCGTCGTGTTCAGGCTTGGTAAGTGCATCGGCGAGCGTGGCCCCGGACCGGTGCTGCTGATCCCATTCGTCGACCGGCCGGTGTGGGTCGACTTGCGCGAGCTCTTCATAGAAGTGCCGCACCAGACGTGCATCACCAAGGACAACGTTCCACTCCAGATCGATTTTCTGGTGTACCGCCAGGTGATCGACGCGGTGGCCAGTGTCGTGGCAGTGACCAATTTCGCCAGCGCCTCGCAGGGCATCGCCGCGACGACCTTGCGAGCGGTGATCGGCGACATCGTGCTGGACGACGTGCTCGCTCGTCGCGAGCAGATCAATGATCACCTGCGGGCCAAGCTGGACGAAGTCACCGAACGCTGGGGTGTCAAGGTGACCGCGGTCGAAATCCGCGAGGTCGTTCCTCCGCGCGACGTGCAAGAGGCCATGAACCGCCAGATGTCAGCCGAGCGTACCCGACGTGCCGCGGTCACCGAGGCCGAGGGCAAGCGTCAGGCCAACATCACTGTCGCCGATGGGGAACGACAAGCCCAGGTGTTGCGGGCGGAAGGTGAAAAGCAAGCCAACATCCTCAAAGCGGAGGGATACGCCCAGGCGCTGCAGACGGTGTTTTCCGCCGCGCAACTGGTGGATGCCAAGACGATGACGATCCAGGTGATCGAAGGCTTGAAGGCCCTCGGCGCCAGCCCCAGCAGCACGTTTGTCATCCCGATGGAGTTCACGCGGCTGCTCGGCCAGATCGGCACGTATCTCGAGCAAAGCACCGGCGCCACCGCCGGCGGCAACGAACACGCCGGATTACCCGTTGGCGTGAAAGGAGACCGTCTGCGAGCCTAGACGCTTCCCATCAGGAGATGACATTCACGCAAGAACAGCTGGGAAGCATTTAGCTATTGAGTCTCGTGCATTACCCTGCGGCTTGCGCGTTTTCGTTCGCGCGTTCGCGTGTTCGCGCGTTCTTTCGCCGTGGTGTGTTTGGCT